>CAYZEH010000035.1:2799-17409 GCA_964477135.1 uncultured Pirellulales bacterium
CCGTCAATAGAAGATGCATTAGAATTGAAAAGTTCAGCACATTTTTTCGCATCCTGAAAAGTTTCAACAGCTCCGAATTTTGTATCTTCTTCACTTAAGACCACAACACTGTAACCACAATTTCCAAGAACCTCTATAACGTCAGCTCTGCCTTTGTTTGCGAGTTCATCCGGGAAAAACCCCCTATTGCCAACAATAACACCAAATGTCATTTCTGCCATTTTAAAAAAGCTCCTTTATTTATTTTGACCGTAATAAGCATTCTTACCATGCTTACGCAGGAAATGCTTATCTAAAAGTTCATTACTGATTCCACCAATTGCGGGATTGAGCAACTTGGTTTCAAATGCCATCTTCGCAACATATTCGAGTACAACCGCACAGTCCACTGCCTTATTGGGACTGTCACCCCATGTGAAAGGCCCATGGTTAGCAACCAAAACAGCGGGCATTTGAGCAGGATCAATTTCCGCAAATCTTTCCACAATCGCTTTGGCAGTATTAAGCTCATAGTCATTAGCAATTTTTTCAGCTTCCAAAGCCTTAGTTGCCGGAACCGCCCCATAAAAATAATCCGCATGTGTTGTACCCATACAGGGCAAATCGATACAAGCCTGTGCCCAGATAGTAGCGTAATTAGAATGGCTGTGACATATCCCTGCGATGTCAGCAAAATTGCGGTAAAGCTCGAGGTGTGTCGCGGTATCCGATGAAGGATTCAAATCGCCCTCAACGATATTTCCATCCATATCAACCAGTACGATTTTGTCAACAGCCAGATTATCATAAGAAATCCCGCTGGGTTTGATCGCTATAATTGATTTCTCCCTGTCTATCCCGCTGACATTGCCCCAGCTGTAAATCACCAGCCCGCTTTCATACAGCTTAAGATTAGCCTGACAAACCTGTTTTTTCAAACCTTCCAGCATATTTTACCTTTTGAAGATTTTCGTTTTTTTACAATGCCGTTATACTAAACGCTGTGAGAAGTAAAGTCACGCAATTTCCCATATTTTTACAGCAGAACCGATAACTTTCAAATGAGAATGTTAATGCTTTTTTGTGAAATTGACAACACCAAATTACGATTAAAATTACTCATTTTACGAACTCATCTGTATAAAATCGAATCCTGCTTGCAATCTTGTAGATTTAGGTAAGGAAAGTTAGCCTCCAGAGAGCTTAACCACCCAGCCTTTAGCTTTTAATTCATCTATCAATTTTTGACGGTGGTCTCCCTGAATTTCAATTATGCCATCTTTAACAGTGCCTCCGCTGCCGCATTTAGCTTTCAACTCTCTTGCAAGCCTTTTAAGCTCAGCAGATGTCAAAGGAACCCCACTAATCACAGTAACAGCCTTACCCCTCCGGCCTTTCGTCTGCCTGGAAACCCTCACAACTGAATCACCTGCTATTGCAACCTCATCTGCTTTGCAACAACACTTATCTATAGCCTTGCCGCAGCCGGGACACATCCTGCCGAATTCAGTTGAATAAACTATTGACCCTTCATCACTACTCATCTTCAATACCAAGACAGGAATCAATTTTAATTTTAACGCAGACTTTTCTGATAGTCTCAGACTTATCGATGCAGCAGCAAGGCCGATGGGCATCATCCGGGCCATAAACTACAAACATACCGGGCTTGGTAATAATAGTTGAAAAATGCTCTGGGGCCTTGAAAAATATCACATCTTTCTCGCTGTCATAGTCCTGCTCAATTTCTAAATCTTCAATATCAAGCAGAGCTACGTCATGCCTCTCCACCCCTTCAAGAACCATCTGCACATCAACATAATTCTCATGAGCCTCGAAACTCTTCTCGTTTGCATCAGCGGTAGTTACAGTCTGAACAATCGCGAAAACCTCATCGCCGTCTATTTCATACTTACCGTCAGGCTGAGAAATATCAAAATTATTGACAAAATCTACTGCGATTGTAATCGCATCGTCTTCGTCACAATAAGTATCAACATTCTCTACACTGTCATATATCATCACAAATTCCTTTATTTTATGTTGGTCTTTAGAAAAAGCTTCATTGAATAAACTAAGCAATAGGATAACACCACAATGCAATGTATTGCAATAAAAAAGCCTATGAAAATATGCAAGAGCATATTTACTACCAAAGCTAATTTAGACTAATGTCATATAGAAGTTGAATACGATCTATTACTTACAAGAGCCGTTTATTGACAAAAAACACAAAAACCTATAATTTCCCCCGCATATCCATCACTTTTTAAAAAAACTTGCATAAAAACCTAATGTAGGGTATAATATAACTGTAATAATTATACTAAAAAGCGGAGACTAATATGAAAAAACAAGCATTCTTTTTCTCATTAATCATAGTAATGGTGTTGTCTGTTTCTTCAAGTCAAGCTATACTTGTCGCTACAGTAAGTACTTCCGCAGATTATGACACTTACACCGATTCTGATTCAGACACTAGTTTTGATTTAGCTATACCAGTCGAGGCGCATGCTCATACATGGCTTCCTGGAGAAACTTCAGATTATGGTAAAAGCGATGCTTGGGCCGCCATTGGTGATTCAGTCAGAGCTTATTCCAAAGCACAAGGTGCTTACGGAGGAGTCATAACAACTTCTGCAAATGCTATGCAAACTACCGAATGGCAAATCACTTCCGACACTTTAGAATTTGGAACACCTGTTTCAGTTCTTTTAGACGTTAGCTTTGATGGCAGTCTTTATTCGGTAGGCACTACCATAGCCTCAGCCAGTGCATTACTTGACCTTGGAGATACAACCATATACCAAGCCAGCGGAACCTCTGGCTATTACAATACTTTTGATAGTACAGGCGCATGGTCGGGGGATTTCACCAGAAGCAGTGGCTTTTCTTATCTGGACACAACTGACCGGATTACATTTGAGACTCAAGTAGGCCAAATATTCACTCTAAAACTATCTCTCCAAACTGAAGCCTATGTGTCCTGTGCCTCGGAGACCGGAGCTCTTGCAGATTTTTCTAATTCTGGCCTTTACACTTTTGCTGGTGCAGAAAACCCAGGTGCTGGAAATCCACTGGACGTTCAGTTTGAAATAGTTCCCGAACCTACAATGCTTTTATTTCTTGGGCTTGGCAGCTTAAGTCTAATAAGAAAACGTAGAGTATTATTGGTGAGGCATTAGTGAGTAAATTGACTTTTTGCCTTAGCGATGAGTTTTAGCATATCCTGTGCCTGTTTGCGGATTTGCGGGCTGGAGTTGGTAACGCGGGCGTTCCATTTTATGTATTCTTTGCCAAACTGATAGTTGGTCTCCTCGGCATCCATATCTGATGTTATACCGAGAATTGTTTCGATATCTTTAGTCTCATATTTTGATACAGGAATGATTTTCCCCAGCATCAATCGAAATCTTTCATTTTCAATTTCGAGCTGCCCAGCCATATCTTTCAAAAGTACAAGCTGTTTTGTGGTTACAACATCGTCAGCACAAACGAGCCTCATACAAAAATCAAGAATATCACAACGGCCGGCAAAATCGAGAAGTTCAAAGATTTGTTTGGAAATAAGGCTGCACTGATTAAAATCCGGAGATATGAAAAAATAATAAGATAGCAATTTCAGATAGTAAGCTATCTTTTCCGATGTGCGTTTTGGAGCTATATCTTTTTCTATATAGTTTTTAATAACTTTGAGCTGAAGGACAGATATCTTTTTACCTGCACATGCAATTGTCAAAGCAAGGTCAACTGTCAAATGCTTTGCATGAAGGTTTTTTTCTTTCTGGGTGGTTAGGGCAGTACTTACAGAAGCAGGCTTTATTAAACTTCTTACAAATAAATACAGCAGTCCTGCCTGAGCTGAGAGAACTAAAAACAGATTTAAGTTATAATCATCACTCATTTTGACTACAGAAAATCCTATTCAATTTTTAGAGCTTCCAGCTGATTGTTATCTTCTTTTTCTTCTGTTTCCAAAAGTTTTCCATCCTTGTCAACAGCCAAATCCAGCTCATGAACCTTTCCGGATTCAACATCTTCGAACTTACAGTGCATTCTCTGACTAACATCATAGCTGTAGGTTACTTTAATTGGACGTTTAGCACTTCTGCCAGGCGGAAGATCAATCGTATGGGTTGCAATTATATTTACATATTCAACAGCAGTGTCTTCACCCTGGGTCACTGTTACCTCAAGCTTCTTCTGTTCCTTATTCATGGTATAAAACGTTTGAGAGACTTCGCAGGGCAAAGGCGTATTTTTCTTAAGAATGATCTGGTTTCTAATAACCCTGCTGCCGATCTTAGAATCAAAAGGTGCACAAATTGTGCCAAAGCTATGATTACAAACATCAGTAAGCTTAATATCCCTAAGGCCGTTTGCAATACCAGCAGGAAGTGAATTTGACTTTTCTCTTTGAAAAGTCAGCCCCGCATGTAAAGCTGCTCCGAGAGCAACACATTCATCTACATTAATAGTTATTTCAGGCGCAAAACTAAATCTTTCTTCGAGACGTTTCTGCACTACAGGTATCCGTGTGCTTCCACCAACCAATATTATCCTATCTATATCACAGGCCGTCATGTTTGCTTCGACAAGTGCGGCGTCTAAAAGCAAATCAGTTCTGCTCAGCAATTCCGCAATAGAATCCTCAAACATCTGCTGAGTAATTTCGATTTTAATACTGCCCGCAGGGCCATAAAGCATTTTTCTTGCTACCGGACGTCTCGACAGAGTTTTCTTGATATCCTCAGCTTCATCTTCATAATTTGCCCTGTCCTCATCTGTTATTATCAACTCGCAATTATATTTATCCCTGTAGTTCTGCTGAAGTATTTCCAGCACCTTCTGGTCAAAATCGATACCACCAAGCTCATGCTCACCTTGCGAACAGATAATATCCATATTGTTGCCATTAGTATTCATAATGGTGATATCAAAAGTACCACCACCAAGATCATATACGAGAATATTGCCGCAAACCCTGCGGGTAGTAGCATAATACAATGCAGCAGCAACAGGTTCGTTTACGATCCCGATTACGTTTAGCCCTGCCATTTTTCCTGCATCCATCGTCGCTTTTCTTCGGATCTCATCGAAGTGAGCAGGTACGGAAATAACCACGCTGTCAATATCGCCACGCACAGCAGAAAAGTCCTGTTTTAGCTTTTTCAGGATCAAACTTGATAATTCCACAGCCGACCATTTCTTACCATCGATTGTTTTGTGGTAGTTAGAATCTCCAATATAACGCTTTATCCACCGTACGGATCTTTCCGCATTGAGATGCCGTGAATTAATCGCTTCTATGCCGATTCGCACAATGCCACCGTTATCTTCATCAAAGAAAACCGCTGAAGGCGTTAGTCTTTCACTATCGGCATTGGGGACGATCTCTGGCTTTCCGATTGTGTTCAAAATAGCCATTGCTGAAAAAGTCGTTCCCAGGTCTATGCCCGCTATATTAATGTTTTTACACCCAGACATTTTTACCATCCTTTTGTTTTACTTTAAAAATTAACCAAAAAGCTTAACCTGTGCGGTTCGTACTATTTTGGTATTGTCTTCATCAATCACATATCTATAACCCGGTTTTATTATCTCTGCGATTTTACCCTTCATCTCAGGTTCACCGCAGGATTTTCTTTGCTTAACTACCTCTGCTGTTTTTTGCGAACTTGCATACTTGCTGTTGATATCAGGTTCAAATTGTTCAACTCCGCTGGATTCAAGAGCAAATACAATATCGTCTTTTATTTCTTCCAGATCAGATGTGTCGCCCCCCTGCTGAGATATACTGTCTATCCGGCTGTCGATATTGTCAATACTACGAATAACCCTCAAGCAAAATGTTCTGATTATGTTCCAGTCATAACCTTCCTGCAGCTTTGTCACCCTGTCCTGTTGAGAAGACGCATAATCTCTGATTGCTGCAAGCTGTTCTGCAAGCTCACCAATATTATTATCCAAAGGCTTATCATTGCCGGCACTTGCCTGTGCTATAGTCTGGGTAAGATTTTTGATTTCAACAACTTGTTTTTCCAGCTTATCAGCCTGCTGCTTAAATGAATCCTGCGCTTTCATAGCGTTTTCCTGGTAGCTTGACCGGATAGTGTCACGGATATTATCTTCCAAATGGTCAATAGGTTTAATTTGGAAATCAGATTTATCTGTGAAAAACTTATCGTGTTGATCCGGCTTGATGGAATTAGCAGGCTGTTTTTTAACTTTGGCCCTGGAAGGATGAAATTCCCGCTGGTCAGTACAAGAAAAATTTGGATCGAACTTAGCAGGCTCATAAAGCTTTTGTGCTAACTTTGCTGCTTTCTCTTTCTTCTGTGAAACAGGTTCGATTAAAAGAGCAGCAGTCCTTTTTTTGCTTTTATGTAATTGAGCAAGATTCTTTTTGAAATTTGAAATTTTTTCTATAATGAAATGAACTAACCACAACAACAATAACGACAAAAGTATTATTGTACCTGAAGATATGCAAATAATAGAAAAATAAAAGATTGTTTTCCCGTTGCTGCTTTGGGGAATATTATCAATCTTTTCTGAACTAATTGCCTCACTAATAATCACTCTAAAAGGATTAACTTCCTCCTGAGTATTAGCAAGTTGATTAATTCCAACTAATTTTGCATTATACAATTCATGTTGCCGGCTAAGATGCTGCTGCTGTTTTTCTTTCTCTACAGATACCCAGAGAAGAGATGCCACACCTGCAAACCACAAAATTATGCCCGAAACTACAAGCCTTTTTACCTCTTTTTGCATAATTTAATATTTTTCTTTTATAGGTTTTTAAACCAAAGTGCTACAAGAGCCCCCGAAAATAATTTATTTCTACCTCAATAGTCATTATTGAAAATATAGGAAATAAAGGCAGCTTTCCAAACTAACTGAAAAGAAAAAAAAGAATTACCCTGCAATGCCATACACATAAAAAACCCTAAGTTCTTTAATGACATAGATTTAAGTCTAAAGCTATTGTAACCGCCATCTAACGGCAAATGTGTAAAATACTTAAAAAATAGCAAAAAATTGTGTGATTGACTTTGCTTAATCGCTGTTTTGGCTTTATTATGTTGGTTTTCAATGAAAAGCTAAGGTATTAAATATTTTAACAATTTTTTTTGGAGATAATCTAATAATGAGGCGAGTAAAAACATTGGCATTAGTGTTTGCATTAACGGCAACTCTGGTATTGATCGGTTGTGGTAAGAAAACCGATTCTGACAAACCAGAAACTTCAGAACCTGTTGTAAAATTAACTTACAGCGTGTTTTTCCCCCCTACTCACATCCAGTGCAAAACTGCAATGGCCTGGGCAGATGAGATCAAGAAACGCACCAACGGCAAAGTCGAAATCACAATCTACCCCGCCGGCACACTCACCAAAGCCCCGCAGTGCTATGATGGTGTTGTCAATGGCATCTCCGATATCGGGATGAGTTGTTTTGCATATACCCGCGGCAGATTCCCATTGCTCGAAGGTATTGACCTGCCTCTTGGTTACCCCAATGGCACTGTTGCGACTTGCATTGCAACACAAATAGCCAAAGAATTTAAACCTAAAGAACTTTCAGATGTACATCTGCTTTATATTCATGCACACGGGCCGGGAATTCTTGCCTCTAAGAAACCTGTCAAAAGCCTGAAAGACATTGAAGGGCTCAAAATCCGTGCAACCGGGCTTTCCTCTAAAATCGTTCAAAATCTCGGCGGTATACCTGTAGCAATGAGTCAGCCTGAGACATATGAAGCCCTGCAGAAAGGTGTTGTCGAAGCAACACTCTGTCCGGTTGAAACATTAAAAGGTTGGAAGCAAGGCGAGGTTATCGACTCTATTACAGACACATCGGTAATTGGTTATACAACTTCTATGTTTGTGGTTATGAACAAAGCCAGCTGGGATAAGCTCACCCCTGAATTGCAGAAAATTTTTGATGAAGTATCCAGCGAATGGGTAGCCAAACATGGTCAGGCATGGGATATTGCAGATGAAGAAGGTATGGCATTTATAAAAGAACTCAAACACGAAACGATTGAGCTTTCTGCTGACCAGCAGCAGTTATTAAAAGAAAAAGTTAAACCTATTTTTGATGAATATGTCGCTAAGACTAAGGAAAAAGGCCTGGAAGGTGACAAATTTCTTGCCCGTCTGCAAGAATTGATTAAAAAATACAGATCGGAAGCTAAAAAGTAACAATAACTACAATGCAGGAGCACACTACAGCTAATAAGTTTTCCGCGGGATATTTAAAAGCCTTGCGGGTTGTTATTTATGCGCTTGTCATTGCGTCAGGTATCGGTGTGTTCATAATGATATTGACAACCTGCGCAGATGTAGTCCTGAGGCGTTTCGGATATCCGGTAATCGGAGCCTATGATATTGTCAAAATTGCGGGGGCGTTAACGCTGGCATCAGCTATGCCTTATACGACCGCTGTTAAAGGACACGTTGCTATCGAGTACTTCTTTCACAAATTTAATCGAACTACGAGAATTGTAGTCGATAGTATTTTGCGTATTATGTCAATGGTACTGTTTTCTTTTCTGAGTTGGCGAAGTGTTCTCTACGGCAATGAACTTCTGCACAACAATCAGGTGACACAAACACTGCAGATGCCCGTATTTTGGGTTCCTTATGTTATAGGATTTTGCTGTGTGATGGTTGTGTTGGTAATAGGATTTAATCTGATTCATCCTGGACGGGAGATGATCAAGCCATGACACCTGTTGAGATAGGAATTCTTGGATGTATGCTATTATTAATATTGCTGGCTGCCAGTATGCCTGTTGCTTTTGCAATGGCCATCGTTGGATTTGCTGGTTTCGCTGTTATCGTCTCCGCTCATGCCGCCCAAAGCATTATCACCATTGATCTTTACGAAACATTCTCCTCGTACAACCTGACCGTGATCCCGCTGTTTGTATTTATGGGGCAGATATCTTTTCATTCAGGCATCAGTCGGCGCCTTTTCGATACCGCTTACCATTGGTTGGGACATTTACCAGGCGGCCTTGCTATGTCCACTGTAGGAGCATGTACTTTTTTCGGTGCGATATGCGGTTCAGGACCTGCGACCGCTGCTACTATGGCTTCTGTTGCCCTACCTGAAATGAAAAGATATAAGTATGATCTGGAGCTAAGCTGTGGAACGGTAGCTGCAGGCGGAAGTTTAGGGATGCTGATCCCCCCCAGCGTAGTTTTTATCGTATACGGAATCCTTACCGAGCAATCGGTGGGCAAACTGTTCATTGCAGGTATTGTCCCCGGTATTTTGATAGCTGTATTGTTCTGCCTTACCATCTATATCAATTGCAAACTTCACCCACATCTTGGCCCAGCTGGTGCAAAAATGAGTTGGCGTTCAAAATTTACTTCACTGGTGGGTGTCTCCGAAACGCTGATCTTATTTACTGTTGTAATGGGTGGAATGTTTATGGGATACTTCACACCAACCGAAGCAGCAGCTATTGGCGCTGCCGGCAGTCTGATCATCGCTGCCGCCAGAAAACAGCTGACAATAAAAGTGATTATACAATCACTGAAAGAAACCGCGAGGACTTCTTGTATGGTTATGATAATCGTCACTGGTGCTGTAATTTTTGGTCATTTCCTCGCTGTTACAAGAATACCGTTTTCCCTGGCTACGAGCATGGCAACTCTACCACTTCCAGGTTGGATGATCATGAGTATAATCATACTGTTTTTCCTGGTAGCTGGTGCTTTCATTGATGCTTTGGCGCTGGTGTTGCTGACAATACCAATTTTTTTTCCGGTAGTAATTGAGCTTGGATACGACCCGATATGGTTTGGGGTGATAATTGTAGTAGTTACCCAGATGGGTGTTATTTCACCTCCGGTTGGAGTTAATGTGTATGTTGTAAGCGGCATCGAACGAGGCATACCTCTGCAGAACATATTCCGAGGAGCTCTGCCATTTTTAGCAGCTCTGATCCTGTCAGCGATTCTGCTTATATCTTTTCCCAGCATATGTACATTTTTACCTGAACTTATACACTGATTAAAACAGATGAAATAATTCTTTTGGGCTAATAAAAAAACCCGGAAAGTGAGTAAAATATGGAGCATAACGAACCGTTGCGAACAACCTGTCAGCGAATTCTGTTCTGTACAGACCTTTCGGAAAACGCGGACTTTGCCTTTTCATTTGCTATTGATGCTGCGATTCGCCGATCCGGAAGCGAATTGTTTTTACTGCATGTCATTCCTGAAAGCGAATCACAATTCTGGAAGAGCTATATATATGAGGTTGAAGGCGTTGATGACAAAGCCAAACACGATCTTGACCTTAGAATTGAACAAGCATACATCTCAAAATTGCCTGCGGGGTTGAAAATGCACTCCGAGTTTCGTGTAGGTAAAGACTCCCGGGTAATTCTCGACTTTGCTCACGAAAAAAAAATTGACCTGATAGTAATGGGCAGACAAGGAAGTGGCTCTTTACAGAAAGCTTTGTTCGGAAACGTTACCGAAAAGGTCGTACGCAAAGCCGACTGTGCAGTACTTGTAGTTCCACTAAGTTATCGGAAAAGGCTCAATAAATCCAAATAATCAGCCCGCAAGCATCGCATCAGCTATTTCGTCAGCTTTGCTGTTGCCATATAAGACTTCGACAAGCTTAAGCGAAAACACCAATGCGGTCCCCGGGCCCTGACTTGTGATGCAATTACCATCAATTACAACATTCTCATCTACCGGATTTTTAATATCTTTCATAAGAGACGGATAGCAGGTTGCCTTACGATCATTAATTAACCCACAAGAGGCAAAAACAACTGCCGGCGAAGCACAAATAGCTGCATAGTATCTGCCGGATTTTTTCTGCTCTTTAAGCATATCTGTTAAAATTGTACAATCTCTGAGATTTTCAGCTCCGACCATACCACCTGGCAACGCGATAAGGTCATAAGTCTGATCTTTACAGCCTCCAATAAGCTCGTCAGCTACTAAAACAACTCCCCTGCTTGCTGTAATTTCTAAGCTATCGCCCACAGAAGCAACCGTAACATCACTACCAGCTCTTCTCAATACATCGATAATACAAACAGCCTCTATTTCTTCTATGCCCTCAGCAATGGCAACTAATACTTTCTTATTCATTTTATAGTCCTAAAAAAATATTTTTATTTTCTCACAATATCAATATCTTCTCATGCCATATTATACTGATCCCAATTGAATTTTCCAGTTTATCCGCGGGGAAATAACTTAAAAATCACAAGTTACGGATTTATTCGCGGATATTTACTACCCTTAAGGGTAAAAATCGATGAAAATAAATTACAACAAAAAAAATATCCCCGAAATTTGGCACTTCTGAAAATGTATTTTAGACTTTCGCTAAGTATCAAAATTGATAAAGAAAAAACTTAATTTTTATTAAAATTGGAAAAGGTTGTAAAAAATGGATCAAAAGGAAAAAAAGTTCATCATGGATAAGGTTTTTATAGTAGCAGTTGTTATAGGGATGTTTGTTTTGGCAGCTGCGGATACTGTCTTCAGTTCAAAAAACGAGACTGATACCTGTGAGATAGTTGCAAATAACATCTCACAAAACTGCATGTATATAAATCGCTGACATTGAAACACACAAAACAACGAATACCAAAGGCTGTCATTTTTGACAGCCTTTTTTCATTTAATCACATCTGTGTTTAATAATTTGATTGTTTCTGTTTTTGCCGTATAATCACATTCAGGATTGTAATGTAAAATTATTTTTAAGGACTATGCAGATGTTTATGAGCAAACAACACCGATTGATAGTAATTTTAGCTGCTATAGCACTAACTTTCCCCGTTATTGCCCAGCCAATCAGTCATGCCGTTATAGACGCTGATAACTCCAATATTCAATATCAAGGCAGAGTCAGCTTTACAACCCCCAAGTCGCCCGTCCTCTATTGGCCCGGCAACTATATTACCGCCAGATTCCAGGGGACGTCTGTAAGTGTAATATTAAAAGACACGGGCAATAACTACTATAATGTTTTCATCGATGGCCGCGACGATAAGCCGATAATCATAAAATGCACGAAAGATAAAGAAATATACAATGTAGCTAAAAACCTGGAAGATAAGCCTCACAATATCGTTATATTCCGAAGGACAGAAACCGGTGAAGGGCCAACACAGTTTTATGGATTTGTACTCGACACCGGTAAAAAACTTCTGCCCCCCGCCCCGCTGCCTGCGAGAAAGATCGAATTTTATGGCGACTCAATAACTTCCGGCATGGGCAACGAGGACCAAAGCAGAATGGACAATGCAAACTCCGCTTTGAAAAATAATTATCTCGCTTACGGCTCAATGACCGCCAGAAACCTCAACGCCCAATATCGAAGCATTTCCTTCAGCGGGATAGGAATAATGGTAAGCTGGTATCCTAAGACAATGCCGGATGTCTATAACAGACTGAACCCCAATGACCCGAACAGCAAATGGGATTTTAGCAAATGGACCCCCGATGTAGTGGTAATAAATCTTTTTCAGAACGACTCATGGAGGCTGAAAACTTTAAACCCGCTGCCGAACGAAAAACAGATAATCCAGGCCTATATCGACTTTGTCCAGAGCATAAGAGTTGAATATAAAGATGCGACTGTTTTCTGCATCCTCGGCAATATGGACATCACAAAACAAGGCAACCCCTGGCCAAGCTATGTTAAACAGGCTGTGAAAAAAATGAACGATCAATGCAATGACAAAAAAATATATACATTCTTTGAGCCTTTCAAAAACACCCCAGCTCACCCAACCGTAAGTGAACAAAGAACAATGGCAACGAATCTGACTGCTTTTATAAAAGAAAAAATGAATTGGTAAGATCGCTTTAAAGGATTTGTGTTGGCAAAGAAAATTCAAAAAATCTATACCGTCAGTCAGTTGACAACACGGATTAAGATAATCCTTGAGGAAAATATTGAGCCAAGGCTCTCTGTCGTTGGAGAGATAACCGATATGAGGCTCCAGTCAAGCGGGCACTGTTATTTTTCGCTCAAAGACAGAAACGCCAAGCTGCCGTGCGTCATGTGGGCCAGTAAGTTTAATAAACTAAAATTCGCCCCTGAAAACGGTCTGGAGATAACTACTCGAGGCCATATTGATATTTATCCCCCTCATGGCAAATATCAATTCATCGCAGATTCGATGAACCCTGCAGGCGTGGGTGATCTTCAGTTGGCCTTTGAGCAAATGGTAAAAAAACTTGAAGCTGAGGGTTTGTTCAATGATGAACATAAAAAACTGCTGCCTAAGTATCCGGAGAAAATCGGTATCCTGACCAGCCCAACCGGCGCCGCTGTCCAGGATATCGCTGACAGTATTTTCAATCGCTGGTCTTGCGCTAAGCTTTATTTATATCCTGTACCGGTTCAAGGAGAAGGTTCCGCGGAAAAAATAGCTTTAGCAATTAACGACATGAACCGAAGAAACGACAAACTGAAACTTGATGTTCTGATTGTCGGCAGAGGTGGAGGCTCCATGGAAGACCTCTGGGCGTTTAACGAGGAAATCGTAGCCCGTGCCATATTCAATTCAAAGATACCGATCATCAGCGCTGTCGGCCATGAGATAGACACTACCATCGCTGACCTCGTTGCAGATAAGCGCGCTTCTACGCCAACCAAAGCAGGCGTAACAGTCGTCCCTGACATGGCTGATATACTGACCCAGCTGCAATCAATGCAGAACCGACTTACGGGCGATTTAAATTATAAATTCCAATCCGCAAATCAATCTCTGCAAACGATATTAGCCTCAGCGGTATTTCGTGATCCGCTTGGTCCGGTACTTTACGCAACACAAACCGTTGACGAACTAACTGGCAGACTTGAGGATAGCGCGAAAAACAATATCAATCGACTAAAGAATCGGATAAGCGGCTTTTATGAGAACATCAACAAAATAGAGCCTCACCGATTATTAGGCAAAAATGCCTTAAAGCTCAATGAACTCTCAACCAGATCGCAAGCAGCTCTTAAAAAGCAGATAAATAAAAAACAAATGCAAATAGAGACGACTTCTGCTAAACTTGGTGCATTGAATCCGAAATCAGTTTTAAACCGAGGCTACTCAATCACCACAATAAAGAAAAATGGTCAGCTATTAAGAAACTTAGATAAAATAGATATCGATGATGTGCTGATAACAGAGCTGGCAGACGAAAATTTAGTACAAAGCAAAGTCATAAACAAACAAAATAAGAATAAATAAATACAGGAACATGCAAATGACAGAGAATAAACAAAAAGACGTAAATGAGCTGGGCTTTGAAGAAACGATCAGTCAGTTAACCCAAATCGTTAGTCAAATTGAGCAAGGTCAGATACCACTGCAGGAAAGTATAGAAAAATATGAACGAGGCATGACCTTGATAAAGCACTGCAGGGGCATTTTGACGCAGGCTGAGAAAAAAATTGAAGAAATTTCTGCACCAAAGCAAAATTCTGAAAAAAACAATAGTGAAAACTAACCAAAAATAGGTTATAGTACCCCACTTGTTTTGTTGCGAGCGTGGCGGAACTGGCAGACGCGCTAGATTTAGGTTCTAGTACCCTTAGTGGTGTGGAGGTTCGACTCCTCTCGCTCGCATTTTTT
>CAYZEH010000036.1:0-14444 GCA_964477135.1 uncultured Pirellulales bacterium
ACGCAATTATACTGCAAGATCAACAGAAAGCTGCATCGGCAAGTGGTGTCACATTACCGGTATTACAGGCATGGGCTTTGTGAAGATATATGTGAACAGCAAAAAAGCTGGAGAGACTGAACTGTTTAATTTTTTGGGCTACAATAGTAATGAGGGATTGCAGATAGGCGGTGACAGTGGTGATTCGGTTTACAAAAAGATGTCCGGCAAAGGGTTCAAAGGATTGATCGAATCTGTAAAGCTGCATCGGGGTAATTTAAGCAATTGTGATATTGAAAAATAATATAAAAGCTGTTAAAAAGTTGAAAGCTGATTAAAAATCTTATTGTTTAATTTCAACAACTACAGGCCAATGGTCTGATGCAATGTTTGTTACGCTGTTTCTGATAACTTTATATTTTGCAATCTTACCGCCAAGATCAGGAGAAACGAAAATATAATACCATTCATGGTAATATCCCGATATACATCGGGATACCCGCGGATAAAGCGAAAAATCTAATTGGGATTGGTATAATCTATTCTTTTTGCCGTTTTTGATTGTTTCTTTATGTCGATCACTATTCGCAATATCATAACTATCCAGCATTTTTTGCGCAATTAGCTTTATTGCTTGCGTCAAATGTCGTTGCAAATATAACCATTTAAAACTATAATTTTTTGAAAATGTTATTTGCTTAATTTTTAATATAGAGAATTTGATATGAGATCAAAAAGCCGACTTGGGTTATTGTTACAAATCTTTTTTGCAACACTAATCACTTCTACTATTTCAGAAGCGGGAATCCCTTTGAACAGCTATCAGGGTGATAAAAGCTGTAAGTGTGATAAGCTCAAGGTTGAAGGGGTCGAGCTTGGTAAGAAATATGGGCGATTTATTGCCCTGCCTGGCAAAGATATTGATTATGAGTTGTGGCTGAAAAACCTCCATAAGTACAGGCAAGATGTTATAAGCGGCAAAAATTTTCAGAAAATAATTATCGATTATAAGCCGCCAAGAGCATGGATAAGAACCGACCAGATAATCGCAAAAACACTTGGTCTTAAAAAGGGAGAAGAAATTGTTATTACTATAGATGCCCGTTGGGTTGAGGGGAACAATGAACTTTGCATCGGCTTTGATGTTCATGATAAAGTTGACAATTCCAAGAAAGGCTGGACCGGGGTTGTGCAGCATGTAGCTATTAAAAAGGGACAGGAATCCAGCAGGTATACTGTGAAGATGATCGCACCCAACTTTGACGGCGAAACGCAATGGCTTCTTCCGATCTTTGGAATGGATTCAACATATAATAACGCTCCTGGTAAAATTGAGATCAGCAGAATCGATATTGCTGTGAGTGAAAATAAAAGAAATGAGGCAGTAGCAAAACTAATCGAAAGCAGTCCTAATTACAGCACGAAAATCGACCTCAGTATTTATGACCGTGGCGAACTTGAATGGGTAACTGAAAACTTTTCGTGTCATTTTACATTCATGTATGACAGCAGTTTTTATGACCCTGAAAAAGGTTACCTTGTCGATTCATTTTTAAAGGACGGCAAAAAGGAATTCGGCGGATATGATTCTGTAGTGCTCTGGCAGGGATATCCGATACTTGGTATTGATAAACGTAATCAGTTCGATATGTATCGTCTTATGCCAGGCGGTCTGAATGGCCTAAGAGAAGTTGTTCACAAGTTCCAGAAAAAAGGCGTGAAAGTTTTCATTGATTTTAATCCATGGGACACATTAACCAGAAGAGAAGGCAAAAGCGATGAGGAAGCTTTAGCAGAGTTGGTATTGGCGATAGATGCTGATGGTATATTTCTTGACACTATGATAGCAGGTTCGCCAGTACTGCGGAATACTATTGATGCCGCTAAAAGAGGTGTTTGTTTCGAACCTGAGTCATCACCGCCCATAAGCCAGCTTCCTATATGCAGCGCGTCATGGAACCAGGGAACAGCCGATCCGACACCTCCTGGAATTTATAAACTCAAATGGATCGAACCTCGACATATGGCGCACAGGATAAATAGATGGGACAGAGATCATGAGGAAGATATTAAGATAGCATTTTTTAATGGCAGCGGAATGTTGATATGGGAAAATATTTTCGGTACCTATAATCCGTGGACCGCCAAGGACCGTAAGATGTGGAAAACAGCAACAAATATTCTCAGGACTTTCTCAGAAAACTTCAGCGGAAAGAAATGGCAGCCTTACTATCCTACGTTGAATGAGAATCTTTATGCAAACCGCTGGGGAGGCGATGATGTCACTGTGTTTACGCTGCGCAATATGGGGCAGGCTATAAAAGAGGGCAAGCTAATCGAAATTGAATCGAAACCTGCTAAAACTAAGAATTATTACTATAACCTGTGGACAGGTGAGAAATTAAAAGTTGAAAAAATATCCGATTCAAAAATATGTCTTATAGGTTCAGTTGATGGCGTGGGCTGTATTGGAGTTGCTGCTGAGAAAAATGATAAGCTTGAAAAACTTGTAAAAAAACAACGCAAACTTGCCAAACAAAAACTTCCTAAGAAAGATAAGCGTAATTTTGCTAAATCTTTGATGGTACCTGAGACGGTGAAGCCTACAAAAAAAGTTAGTAAGGATTCAAAAATTGATGGAATGGTTTTCGTACCTGCTAATAAAGTAAGATTAAAACTTGAGCATATTTCCAACGAGCATGGTTGTTATCCTGACCCGGGAACGCCGGCAGAAAGAATCGATGATTTTATCCGGGGCAGATGGCAATGGGGGGCTCCAAGGAAACACGATTATACGGTAGATGTAGAGGGATTTTTCATTGATGAAACCGAAGTTACCAACGCACAATTTAAAGAGTTCTTAGATGCTGCGGGGTATGAGCCTGAGTGTAAGGAGAATTTTCTCAAGCACTGGCGCAATGGAAAAATGCCTGCGGAGTTGGCAGATTATCCGGTGGTTTATATTGATATTGATGACGCCAGAGCGTATGCTAAGTGGGCTCATAAGAGATTACCAACCGAACCGCAATGGCACCTGGCAGCACAGGGAACAGATGGTCGGAAGTGGCCTTGGGGTGATGAGTTTGACAAAAACAAATGTAATACAACGAATGACCATGCCTTGCCGGTAAAATCTTACCCGCAGGGCAGGAGCCCTTATGGCTGCTACAATATGTGCGGCAATGTTTATGAGATAACTGAAAGTTGCAGAGATGATGGGCATACACGATTCTTTATGATAAGAGGTGGAAGTTTCTTCGATGGAACCGGCAATGACAAAGGTCAACGGTACTATTTTGACGGCGGGCCCAGACCTAACAGCCATCACTTTAAGTTAATAAGATTGTATCCGGGAATAGAAAGAGCATCTACTATCGGATTTAGATGCGTTATTGATGCTGAATGGTAAATTCTGATTTTTTTAAGGAATATAAAATGGCGGAATTAGTGTTAGGTCTGGCAGTGGTCGTATTGGCTGCGATAGTACAGGGGTGCTTTATGGTTCCTATGACTTATGTTAAGAACTGGAAATGGGAAAACTCCTGGGCGGTGTTTTCAATTCTTAGTATGGTGGTTTTTAACTGGATACTTGGCTTTTCCACTATACCGCAGTTGATGGATATTTATGCTAAAGCTACAGCGATGGACTTTATAATACCAGCGTTCTTTGGATTTTGCTGGGGGATCGGGGCTATCGGGTTTGGGCTTGGAGTCGCAGCGGTCGGACTTGCGTTGGGATACGCTATTATTATGGCATTGGTTTTGAGCCTGGGGGCGTTTATTCCGATGGTGATTTTGCATCCGGGTGACATTTTTACGGCCAAAGGAATAATTATTATTATCGGTGTGGCTGTGATGATATCAGGAATTGCGGTTTTCGGCAAAGCGGGAATAAGAAAAGAGAAAGAACAAGGCGAAAAGACCGGCAGGATTACCGAGCTGTCAAAAGCATCTATGAAGCTTGGTATTATTATCTGTATAATCGGCGGGGTTTTTTCGTGTTTCCCTAATGTTGGTTTTGCATTGAGCGAGTCTTTGATAAAACTGGCAGAGGAATTTAAGACTGATCCGAAATGGGCAGCTAACAGTATCTGGACTATTATGTTTACATCCGGCGCGATTGCAAATCTTGCGTATTGCGGGTATCTGTTTAAAAAGAATAATTCGTTTAAAGATTATAAAAATGCAGGTTTTTTGAAAAATCTGGTTTTAATGTCGATGGCATCATTGCTGTGGATCGTTAGTTTTGTTCTCTACGGCGTGGGTGCTTCCATAATGGGCAACTGGGGTTCGGTTATAGGTTGGTCAATTTTCATCGCGATGTCGATCGCTGTTGCGGGGACATGGGGCATTATACAGGGTGAATGGAAAAACACTTCAACTGTAACCAGAAAACTAATGGGCTGTGGGTTGGGAATTCTTGTAATAGCAATTATGCTTTTCGCATACAGCGCATCTAAGTAAAAACTGCACCACTGCCCTAATAGATAGTACATAACCTGACCAGATTAATAAAGTCAACTTAGAAAGGCCTAACCGGTTTTTTCTTTGCCTGGCCTGTAGTCTGAACAACAGTCTGCCACAGATCGCCCTGTAGGTTGACCTTTTTTCTTTCCATAACCGCAAGGGATATGGGGACATGTGTAAAGTAACGATTCCAGAAGCCGACAATCATGTTGGTCTTGCCCGCCATCCCTGCATGAACTGCGCTTTGACCCAGCATCAGACAAAAGGCTGAATCAAAACTATTAGCTGGACAGCTGCGGATAGTGTAACTGGGATCAATATACTTCAGCACTAAAGGCTTATCGATACTTTTGAAATAATCCACTATTTTTGTTTTCAGCAAAATGCCGATATCCTGCCTTTTCACATTACCAGACATATCTTTCTGATTTGCAAGAGATTGCCCCACACCTTCCGCGACAACGATCAAAGCGTGGTGCTTGCGATCGAGTCTTTTCTCCAGAGATTTTAAAAATCCATGTTCGCCATCAAGAACCAGGGGAACTTCAGGAATGAAACAGAAATTAACATCACTGTTTGCAAGAGTAGCATATGCGGAGATAAAACCTGAATCTCTACCCATCAGTTTTACCAGTCCTACGCCATCCCACGCACCTTTGGCTTCTTCATGGGCAACATTTATCGCGGTTCTTGCTGCTTCAACTGCTGTCGAAAAACCAAAAGTCCTCTCTACGCCGTAAATATCATTATCTATAGTTTTGGGAATACCGACGATGGATATTTTCAGATTTCTTCTTTTTATTGCCTGTGCCATTTCCGCAGCGCCGTGCAATGTTCCATCACCGCCGATGACAAACAAAATACTAATATCCCTTTTAACAAGATTATCAACCATCTCTTCAACATTCTGAGGCCCTCTGGAAGAGGATAGTATGTCACCTCCTCTGAGGTGAATATCTTCTACAAGTTCAGGAGTTAAAATAAAAGGCTCACAATATGGATTATTCGTCAGGCCGTTATAACCATACCTGAAGCCATAAACTTTCCTTACACCATATTCCCATATAAGAGAAAGCGCAACTGTTCTGATTACATCATTGAGCCCCGGACACAAACCGCCGCAGGTCACTATGCCGCAATTTAATTTTGAAGGCTTAAAACAAATATTCCTGCGAGGCCCAGCCCTTTCAAAGGCCGGCAACTCTTCATTTTTTTCAATAAACTTTTTTAAATGGTCATAATGAGAATAGAGAACCACTTTTTCGCTGTCATCAACAAATCGAACATCTTCAAGCGGAGATTTGATATTTGCCTGACCTACCGTTTCAATATCCAGGCTTGGCAGATTTTCAGCGTTTAACAATGATTCTTCCATAATTTCCTCTATTAAAAATTAAAATTAATTTATCCGCTCAATTTGTAAGTAATCAATTCCGACGGCACAATTTTCGCCAGCCTTTTTATTTATCCCTACAACCTCAATTGTCATAGTATGCTCACCAGAGGTAAAATCAAACTCACCAAGAATCATAACTTGTGTCAGGTATACATATCCAAGATAAAGATCAACAGGATTTCCAATCTTTTGACTATCGATATACAACTGAACTATCGCGTAATTAGTTGACCTGGTCAGTTGTGTTTTTAAACAATATTTGCCATTCTTTTCAATATCAAAGCCAAGGTTCAGTTTTGCCCCTATCTGGACGTCTTTCCAAAACAAATGTTCCCCGCCGCTCCAGTCAGAGCTTAATTTTTGTCTTGCTGCGTTGCCGGCAGTCTTTGAAATGATCTTGAGGTCTTCACCCTCGATAACCCCTTTAGGCGGTGTCCAGTAACCAAGACGGTCTTTTAAGCAGACAACAGGATAATCGTCACTTTGAGATGCCTGCTGATACCAGTACGCCACTGCATCATAACGAGTATCCCATAATTCTTCTTTGTAATACTTTTCAATACAACCCTCAAAAGATTCCTGGAAAGGCACGTTGTCGGTTATGTGCCATCTGCTCACTGAAATATGCCCACGGTTATGATTGCATTTGGTCTGGTTATTATAAGCCCGGGCAAATAAAGTTCCGTTGCCCCATGCATAACCAAAATAATCTTCTGAGCCTGTACCGAAAGTAGATGGGAATTTTTCACCATCGACAAAAAATTTCTCATCACCTTCGCCCCACCATGTTCCTCTTGGGTTCCATATATTCAGCAAGGTGCCGCAAAATCTTCCTGGGCCTTTGGTCTTTAATATCGTCCAGTCAATCCAGCGCTGCTTTTCTTTCGGCAAAAAAGCGTCCCGATGCCATTTTGCATGAAATCTGCCAAGATTCTTTATAGGCTTATCCAATTTTGCGTATGTTACAGCCAAAGTGACATTTCTGCTTTCTTTGCCGTCGTTGGTTATCTGCAATAGTGCTGACTTTTTAAAAGGCATATACCAGTAGCTGTAAAATCCGTCAGCTGTCATACCCAGCGGCAAAGATTTGTAGAGATTAACCCCCGGAGCTGAACCGAAAAAATCTCCTATCGGCGACCAGACTGAAGGGCTTTTTTCTCCATCCCAATACATGCTTAACGTCAACTGGCGAAGAATATCGCTATTGGGATTTTCAACCTTTACTTTCAAAGCAGTTATTGCATATTTGCCCTTCAAATCTAATACATTCTCTGTCTGCCCCGGAGCAATTGTAATTGTTTTTTTAATAGTCTTTTGAGATTTACGTTTAGCTGCCGGGTCCAGGCCGCAAGTTGCAAGGATTTCATTAGCGTTATCTAAAGCTATGGATTCTTCTTCGCTAAGTGACATTTTAAATGTCGTCAGCTCCGTTTCCTGCGGATATGTAGTATAGTTAATGTGGTAATACCTCCCCCAGTTGTTCTGGGCAACTACCTTACATGACTTTTGAAAAGGTATAGGCAGGTAAATATTTAAGCCTTTAGCGCTGGTGTAAACAAGTGCGCTTCTATCGAAAGGCGGTGTGCTTCTGTTAAAATAATCTTTCCAGGGCATATCAATAGCAGCAATGTCACTGCCGTCAAAATAAAATTTAACGTGTCCCTCTTTTGCCTGCGCAGACCATATTCTCCAAATGACCCCTGGGCCTTTAATGTCAGCCATCACCAACTCACCATTGTCTTTACTGACAAAATTCCACCCGTCGGCATTGGCTATCCAGTTCACATACTTGTCATTGACAGCGTCATATTTACTGGCGCGGTCATAGCTTGAAGCCATCTGACATTTTTGCCCGAGCTGCGGCAGCGTAGCCAGATATTCAAGATCCGTAAGTTTGCTGATAAGATCAATATAAGTAAGCTTTTCAGCCCCGACAACGAAGCTGCTTTGTATCATAATCAAAACAGTAGCAAAGAATAAAAACCTTTTCATAATGAAATCCTTTCATTAACCGCGAGAAATAATCTGCTTATACATATTTTCTCCGCCATTGATAAGATGAATCAAAGGCTGCGCCCTGTCAACTCCCTCAATAAATTTCGGTCTTGCCGCCCAGGGTGTAACACTCAAAATACCAGTAAGGTCCATCCAGTGTTGCAGCCTTGCTACCGGCAGGCCCCATGTCATGTGCAGATGGTTTGCCGGCGGATATTGTTTATATTCTGTCATCGATGCGTACTTCGGCACAACAAAAGTGTGAGGCCACCCAGCATCAGATAGGCCGCAAACCTCCTTACCAAGAGCCTGCGGCAGTTCGGTTGTTGAAGCTTCATCCCAGATCAAAGAGAACAATCCTGTCAAGCTGCTGTATGCAATTCTTCCAGCGATACCATCGATGCCCGCAGGAGTCATAAATGTCACTGAGTTACCGCCACCTGGGAAGTATTCTCTATTCGCCAAAGGCATTGAAATTCCATCCATAATTTTCTTTATCGAAGCCCCCGGCAAAGCTGACCAGTCAAATGACGCGCTTCCTGAATTGTTTCCGTCAACCAGACCCTTAGTAACCCAATCTGCTTTTTTGTCATATTTCTTCAAACCTATTTTATCGGCAAGCTGTTTAAGCTCCCAACCTTCCCATACTTTTCTGAAATCCATAAACAGCGGAGGATTACCGCCGCTAAGATATGTCATGAAAAGCATCGTCAAAAGCCCCTGAACATCTGCTTCGGTAGCATAGGGGATTGGAGCCTTCCTGCCATTGTGGTCAAATGTGCTGTTAAACAAAGACTCCATAGTATCAGCTACCGGCAAAGGCAAACCTCTGAAATCGCTGCCCCATTCGAGCTGACTCATGAATCCGCCGCCGACAGCTTTTAAATCCGCCATCAAATCACGAACTATCAGGTACATACCAAGACTCATATCGAATCTTTCGCTGTCAGCATCGCTTTGAAGTTCAAGCCTTTTGCCAACATATCGATTTATCCAGCTTCGAAGTCCTTTCAGTTCCTTTTCGTTATAAGCCTTCTTCTGCACCATGTCAGAGAGAAGTTTCATATCGAGACGTGTAATTTCCAAACCGAAAGTATTTCTCGTCGGGAGAATATGAGCCAAAGCGGTTTCCATGCCCATCGAATCATGACCGAAGATCACTACCCTTCTGCCTTTAAGAGCAACAGCAGTAACAGCGGCATAACACCAGTCTATAAGAGCCGTCGCAGTTGCATCACTCATCTTAGGATCAGCACCTTTATCCGCCCAGTTGCCCACATTCAAAGTCACCATCTTTCCATACTGACTTATCGCCCCGTTCAAAGCGTGTGCATAAACAACGCCCGGCTTAGGTGCACTGTTGCCGCAGGTTATATTTATCGGTGTCTCTTTGGGAAACTGCTGCAAAAGTGAAATAGTTGTCAGCTGTGGAAACGCCCATGTATCCGGCACACATACCAGTATATCAACGCCGACTTTTCTGAACTGACCAGCAACAATATCTGCCTGCGGTTCACCATCGACGAGAATATCCGAATACACTACAGATACTTCTGTCTTGTCCGGCAAAAGCACCGACCCGCTTATCACTTCGGCAGCCATCTTAACAATATTTTGACATCTGAGCCTGCTGTCTTTGTCAACACGAGGATCACCTGCTGAGAATACACCTATAACAGGAACTTTAGGATTAGCTTTTTTGATAGACGGCAACTTAACCGCTGAACTTTTTTTAGCCATTTTTATTCTCCTTAACCAACCGGATAATATTTATTAATTGCTGTCTCGAATATGACAGACTAATACACACACTTGCGGGCTTCATCGGCAAAGGCTTTGATTAATTCAACATCTGCATCGAAGAAGTGATCAGAAGGCGACAGAATATAACCGCCACCCTCGCCTGCCTGTTCAAAACAATTGCGAACCTGTCTGCGGGTTTCTTCTTCTGTGCAGTCTTCAAAATAATGGAACTGATCCCAGCCTCCGATCATGCAGACTTTGCTGCCTATACGTTTTTTAGCTTCAGCCAGATCGGTGTCACCACCCATCGCAGGAGGTGTAAATGTCTCCATTGCATCTACGCCCATACCAGCGATATCTTCAAGTATCGGCATCATCCCGCCGCAGGTATGGTAAACAACACGCTGGCCTGCCTGGTGAGCTGCCGCGATTATTTTACTATCATAAGGAGCAACATATTCATTGAATATATCCGGCGAAATAACCGATGTCGAAGCATCTCCCCCACCAAGCTCCCAGATATCATAATTTGCACCTTTAGTCGTCTTCATAAAATCGATCTTCCGCTGTTGAAGCATTTTCAAAAGACTATGAACCCACTGCGGATCATCGAATGTAGACATTATCATTTTTTCAGTACCGACAAGACAACACGCATCCTGCCAAGTCCCCGGCTGACCAAAAATGTCAAAGCACGGAATATGTCCCCTTATCAATGCCTTGTCGCCATACTGCTCAACAGTCTTATTAACCTCATCAATATCACAGGTCGGCGAAGTCGCAAATTCTGCGATAATATCAATATCAGTTTTTTCTTTTATCAAGTGTTCCGATACCCAAGTCGTCATTTCATTAGACTGCAACACCGTTGTAAGATTACCCTTAGGCGTTGTAATAGTAAACTTTACAGTAGCATAATCAGGATGCTCCAACTGTTCAGACGAGATTCGCCAGTCATCAGTACTAACTCTTTTACTCTCCAAAAACCCCGGCTCGCCCTGACTGGGGTCGCAATACTGCCCTTTGCTTTCATCAGGCTTGTGAGGAACAATCCAGACTATCCCATCCATTCCCATTTGTTCAAAAAACTCATCATTGGAAATATCGCCCATATGTTTATTAAGAAAGTACGGCATGAGCTGATGTGTAGTTACGGGCAATCTATCAGGTTTGCCGCCTTGTATCGCGGTCAGAAGACGTTGTTTGGAACTCATAGACATTACTGGTTCTCCTGAAATTTATCTTAAATAACTAAAGTTTACAAAAAATAATGTATACTCAATCCAGACGAATATCAATATAATTTCAGGTTGTATTTTATGCCTTATTTGCTGAAAATTAAAACTATAATGCAGAATTACAAAAAAGGTCGGCCTCGCATAAATATACAAGGCCGACCTTTTCTTTAGATTACGTTTGAAGATTCACTGAAATCAGAGAATTACACCATAATCTTTTCCATATTTTTCCACAACAAAATCAATATCCTTATCACCTCTGCCTGAGAGATTGACCAGGATTGTTTCATCTTTATCAAGCTTAGCGGCAAGTTTTATCGCGTAAGCAACTGCATGAGCACTTTCGACTGCCGGTATTATACCCTCAACCCTTGAAAGCTCAAAAAACGCATTAATAGCTTCTTTATCATCAATGGTTTCATAATTAACCCTACCGATGTCTTTGAGATAACTATGCTGAGGCCCAACTCCGGGATAATCCAAACCTGATGCCACCGAATAAACAGGATCAGGCTCACCTTTTTCATCCTGCAGCAGATAGCTCTTAAAGCCATGAATAACGCCCGGTTTACCCATTTTCAATGTAGCTGCATGCTCACCAACTTTGAACCCCACACCTGCAGGCTCAACGCCATGAATCTTTATGTCTTTATCCTCCAAAAATGCTGTAAACAACCCTATCGCATTAGAACCACCGCCCACACACGCTACAAGATTATCAGGCATTTTGCCGGTAAGTTCTTTGAACTGACCCTTAGCTTCTTCACCGACTATCTGCTGAAAATCCCTCACCATCATAGGAAACGGATGAGGACCAACCACTGAACCAATCGCATATAATTGATTAACAGGATCTGTCAAGTATGCAGCAAAAGCTTCGTCAACCGCCTCTTTGAGGGTCTTTAAGCCGCTTTTTACCGGCACAACCGTCGCACCAAGGATCTTCATACGAACAACATTAGGATGCTCTTTAACAATATCAACCTCACCCATATATATATCACATTCCAACCCAAGCAAAGCAGCTGCTGTCGCTAAAGCCACACCATGCTGACCGGCACCGGTTTCTGCGATGATTTTCCTTTTGCCCATCTTCTTGGCGAGCAAAGCTTCACCGAGACAATGATTAATTTTATGAGCACCGGTATGATTGAGATCTTCACGTTTGAAATATATCTTCGCCCCACCTACTTTTTCTGATAAGTTCTTAGAATAAAAAATCGGGCTAGGTCTGCCTACATAATGATTATAGTAGTATGTAAGCTCTTCTATGAAGTCCGGGTCCTCTTTTATCTTCAGGTACGCCTCTGTGATCTCCGCAAGTATAGGTTCAAGCTGAGGAGGCACAAAACGCCCACCGTAAGAACCAAAATAACCTTCTTTATCCGGTAATTTATTTAAAACCTGTGACATATTTTCTCCTGCATCTTCGTAATATAATAAACACACTTAAAATCGCGTTTTTGTTAACAGAAGCATTGTATCAAAAACAAATATACTTGTAAAGTATATTCAAGAATAACTTGTCCATTAAGCATTAAAACAAAACCTATAAACGCCTTAACGATTTGAATATAAAGAATTTACACAACTCGCTAAAAAAAATGTCCTGGCAAAAACAATAATTTTTACAAATATGGGCATTAGTTTTAATCTTTTTTCTTGCAATCTGTTTTAAAATCGGTAGGTTGGCGGTTCTGGTGCTTTAATCGGTATCAGGGGTCGGTGCCCGAGTGGCTAAAGGGGATGGGCTGTAAACCCATTAGCGTAAGCTTTCGCTGGTTCGAATCCAGCCCGGCCCATTTGTATGTTTTTTGCATACTTTCGCATGCCGATATTTTCCCGTCGAAAACTCTCAGATATTTATCCCTGTTTAACAAAGATATTAATGTTAATGTTTTTGGGCTGTCCGGGGGATGATCAAAGACCACGTTGTGAAATCTGCTGGAAACCTTTCATTTGTCCAGTTTTTATGATTGCGGAGCAGGATTGTAGTTACCATAAGTGCTTAAATAGGCTGAAGTTGCAACAAAACAATCGAATGAGAGCTGGGCAGTGCGAAAACCCCCGTAAGTTTGAAAAAATAATCCTTGATTTTAACGCATTTATACAATATTATACCAGCAATTAGGTACCTGTAGATTTATCAGGTTATGAAAAAGAACAGATAATTTTGATTTTAAGCTCAGGAGAATTTAAATGGATAAGATTAAGATTGCATTAGATGAGAGTGATATCCCACGACAATGGTATAACTTAGCTGCTGATTTACCTACAGCACCTCTTCCACCACTTGGCCCTGACGGTAATCCAATCAGCCCTGAAATGCTTGCACCTGTGTTTCCGATGAACCTGATCGAACAAGAGGTAAGCACAGAAAGATGGATAGATATTCCGGAGGAAATACTGGATATACTTTATCGCTGGCGGCCGGCACCATTACGAAGAGCGGTATATCTGGAAAGATATCTTGATACACCGGCACGTATATACTTCAAAGATGAAAGTACCAGCCCCCCGGGAAGCCATAAACCAAATACAGCGGTAGCTCAGGCGTGGTATAATAAGCAGTTTGGAATAAAGAAGATCACTACCGAAACTGGTGCTGGTCAATGGGGCTGTGCACTTGCTTTTGCCTGCCAGTTGTTAGATATCGAATGTAAGGTTTATATGGTCAGAATAAGTTTCGACCAGAAACCTTTCAGAAAAATAATGATGCAGGTTTGGGGCGCAAACTGTGTGGGAAGTCCCAGTTCTGAAACAAATGCCGGAAGAAAAATATTAAAGGAAATGCCTGATACACCTGGAAGTCTGGGAATGGCTATCAGTGAAGCTATCGAAGAAGCAGTGGGCGATAAATCCGGCAAAACCCGTTATGCTCTGGGAAGTGTAATGAATCATGTAATGCTTCATCAGACAATTATAGGTCTTGAAGCAAAGAAACAACTGAAATCAATTAATGAAAAAACGCCAGACATAATTATAGGCTGTGCCGGCGGCGGCAGTAACTTTGCGGGCTTGTCTTTTCCGTTTGTTGCTGATAAAATTAATGGTGCCGACATCAAAATCATTCCTGTCGAACCAACAGCATGTCCAACTATGACGCGAGCGCCATTTGCTTACGATTTTGGAGATACTGCCTGTACGACACCACTTCTGGCGATGTATACGCTCGGACACGCATTTGTGCCGCCTCCAATTCATGCCGGTGGTCTTAGATATCATGGTATGGCACCGCTGGTTTGCCAGGCGATCGTCGAAGGACTAATGGAACCAAGGGCATACCATCAAATAGATTCCTACAATGCAGCATTAACGTGGACCAAAACTGAAGGATTTATTCCCGCTCCGGAAACAAGTCAGGCTCTCGCTGCAGTTATTGATGAAGCCAAAAAAGCAAAAGAAGAAGGCAAGGAAAAAGTGATATTATTCAACTACAGCGGGCATGGACTGATGGACTTGACAGGTTACGATGCATTTCTATCTGGAAAACTCACTGATTATGATTTGCCGGAAGAGGAATTGCAAAAGTATATCAAAGATATTGAAAATTATCCTAAAGCTGAAATGAGAAAAAGCGGGAAATGGTAAAATTCAGTTTCGCATTTGGGATTATGTAAAAAAAA
>CAYZEH010000036.1:14544-16941 GCA_964477135.1 uncultured Pirellulales bacterium
AAAGGCGTCAAAAATTTCTGGATGAATATTCCACCAGCAGCGCTGACAGCATTGGGAACAGGAAGCTCTCTGGCGGCACTGCCGGCTAACCTTGAAGCAGCTGAAAAGATTGGCATACCAGATGATGTGCGCGAAATAGTACTTCCGCTCGGCGCAACGATTCACATGGACGGCTCTTGTCTGGCAGCAATTATGAAAATTGCGGTGCTGTTCTCGGTGTTTGGTCGGGACTTTTCCGGATTCGGTACTTTAGCAGGAGCCATCGGCGTAGCGATTCTTTGCGGTCTTGTAATGAGCGGCATCCCCGGAGGCGGATTTCTCGGTGAAGCTTTGATAGTATCGCTTTACGGATTTGCCCCGGAAGCTCTGCCCATTATTTCAATGCTTGGCACTTTGATTGATCCGCCGGCAACAATGATAAATTCTACCGGCGACACCGTTGCAGCGATGATGGTAAACCGTCTGCTGACAGGTAAAACAAAGCGATCTTTGACTTAACTTACTATTCCAATAGCTCAAAAAAAAAGCTCCCTGTTTTTGAGCAGAGAGCTTTATTTTAAAAACAGCAATCAGATCATTTTCATTTTTTAACCTGCGGCTTAGCTTCTACGTTGCCTTTGTTAAGTTTGCCGCTTAAAATTGTCCCCATCAAAGCATCGGACATTCCGCTTTGACTCGAACCACCTACCATGACATCCGGCGTAATCTTAATATTCTCAGAGGCAACAAGTTTCATGATCTCGATCAATGCGGCATTATCAGAACCAATAACGCCTGCGACAAGTTCATAAGCCTTTGCCTGCGCTTCAGCCAGAACTTTTATCTTCTCCGCCTGAGCCTGAGCATCAATCACCATTTTCTTCTTATCCTCTTCGGCAACCTTAACACCATAAGCAGCGGTTGCAAGGCGTTTTTCTTCTTCTGCTTCTTGCGTAGTCTTTGTCAGAGCTTTTTCCTTTTCCGCGGCTCTTTGCTGTTCTTCAAAAGTTGCCTGCTGTTGCAAAGCAATTTCCCTGTCGGTCTGAGTTTTCAAGAGAGCGCCGAGGGTTTTTTCGTCACCAATATCACCTATTCTAACCGCCAATACAGTAACACCATACTTTGCCAGCTCTGCCTCAAGCATCTTAGCACTTTGAGTTTCCTGCTCAGATCTTTTCTGTACATACTCAAGAGCTTTAACCTTTTCAGCATTATTTCTGAAAACCGCTCGAACTGCCGGCGTTACAAGCTTATTTAAAACAAGAGCATCATCACCAACGTTAGCCACGACTCTTGGAGCATTTTCAGCATCAATTCTGAATGTAAGTCTTACATCAACCGGAAAAGTAAATCCATCTTTACTTCGAACAGTAATAGGCTTTAAAGGCTGTGTAGCGGCACTTTCGCCACGTTCAGACTCGGCGGTATAACTAACTTTTACTTGCCTGATGCTTACAATAGTAACTTCATAAGCATTAGTGTTCATATAAAATTGTCCCTCTGTCAAGGCTTTGCGCCAAATACCTCTTTGGCCTTCATCAACAAGCCTGTCAGCTGTTTCGGCTCTGCTGCCAACATTACTTTTGATAACCGCAACCGTACCCACCTTAACATTGATCGCAGGGGCAGGAGTAACTGTAAATAAGTTCGTATTCAAACGATATTTACCTGGATTCAGAACACTAAGCTGTGGCCCTTTATACCCCTGACCTTCACCGAGAAAATATGCGGCATCACTCATCTTATCAGGATCAGCCCACTGAGGAGCATATATAGTATCCGTTGGTAAGCTTTGCCCATCAGCTGCCTGAACTATCCCAACATAACCTTCCTTGATCTCTGTCACCTTAACTTTACTGATATTATATTTCCAGGGCCAATAAAACAAATGCCAACCCGGAACAAGAACCTGCGATTGAACACCATTTTCGCCATCAACCGCCAATATTCTTCCACTGCTAAGCTTACCGCCCCCAAATTTTTTCTCTACAATGCCGACCTTGCTACCATCGATACTAACCAGCGAACTGCCTATCGCTATCACAATCACCGCAATAACGATAGCAACTGCTATCAGGATCGAAATGCCTTTACCAAAATTTGGTCTGACCTGATATACATTTTCCATAAAAAAGCCTCCTTAATAAAATAAACATCTCTTAAAATTTGTTGTCATTGGAATGGTAACTTACAAAAGCCTGTTATGAAAGCTTTTTATTTATTTAAATATACCCTATTAATAGCTGCTGAACTTTCTCATCCAGTCAGGCCAAGCCGATGGTTGAACCCCACCTTGATTAGTCCAGGGGCCATTAGTATCAAATTTACGATGCCATTTTAGCTTCCACAATTCTTTTAGCCCAACTTTTCTTGCCGAAGAATCCATAAATAAATGATTAGAACCTCCATCATGACGGT
>CAYZEH010000037.1:0-1508 GCA_964477135.1 uncultured Pirellulales bacterium
TGGTAAAATGTCATTTTTGTAATGCTATGAAAAATAAAGAGTTAAACAGCAAAAAGAACCTGCTGACAGGAATATCACAGGATAAAACAACAGGCGGCGATGGGATTCGAACCCATGTATAACGGTTTTGCAAAAAGTTTTATCGTCTTTTTATCGTCCTGAAGGTGTGAGTTTTAATTAACTAAAATATACTATAGTGAAAGGAAGTTTATTGATGTCGGCTAAAAGTTATAGGTTATTCCGACAGAGTATATGTTGCGGTTATAATCAAATTGACCTATGTTAGATTCATTGTTTGTCCGGCTGTAACTAATAAAACCTGTGATATCTTCCGTGAACTCCTTGGCTAAGCTACAGAAAAACCTGAGCCGTTCATCGTTTCTCTTCCGGAGGGTGGTGCTCCTGGAGTTGCGGTTTTTATAGTTGTCCCAGGCATAGCTTAGCCCGCCAGATATTCGAGTCCTTTTAAAAAGGAATGGATGCCAGAGCGCCAGCGACATTGCAAAGGAATCAAAGTCATAGTCACCGCCGTTGCTATCTGTCCAGCTCTGGTGTAGGCCGCCGCGAAGAAAAAGTTCTGTCTTGGGGACTGCTACATCCTGAGTAAGTGAAATAGTGTTGGTATGGCCGTCTCTACCTAAAGCCGGGTTGGTTATATCAAAAAGATAGTCGGATTTTTGCCAGGTATAGGTCAAGGTGGAGGCAGTCCAATCTCTTTGACGATAAGATATAGACGGGCTCAATCTTAATATTCCGGAATAAGAACTTTCATCGACCCATGTATAATCATAGCTTGCCTCCATACCCACTATCAGCTTTGGGGTGAGGAGGTGGCTTCCTCTTAAAGCAATGCCATGCATTAGAGTGTTATATTGGTCAAGGTCCTGCTGAAATGTAGCGCCGCCAGTATAATCTACCCAGAGTTCCGACTTTGGAGTCTGATAGAGTCTATATCCGGCGGAAAGAAGGGGACTGAATGCTGTATCTCTTCGGTTGGATATATTAGAGGGCAGTATCACATCATCTCCGGCAGCGATAACATTTGTATCCAGAGAAAAAGCTGTGGTTAGAGAGGCATACCACGGCCTTTTTTTCTTTTCGGTGTTTATCAGGTTTTGTACAAAAGCCAGCATCTTTTTTGCATCACTTTCAAGCACTGTTGCTTTGGGCGCATGAATCTCTGCCCACCTGAAAGACAGGGCGGCTTGTTTATGCTCTTTAAGTTCAAGGTGAGACAGGCCTGTATAGTAATAGGCATTCGCAGAATGCTCTGTGCCCTTCAACATAGGGCTTGAGAGGATGGCTATGGCCTTTCTGTATTCTCCCAAATTATGCAGAGATATACCACAAAACAGGTAAGATGTATCTCTCCAGGGAGTGTTGTAGGATATATCCTCAGCAAAGGACCTATAGGCTTGTTTGTATTTGCCCAAGCCCATATAGGCACAGCCCATTTCAAAGGATATAGCATTTGAGGTGGTCTTAAGTTGCTTTGCTCTATTGAGCGC
>CAYZEH010000037.1:1608-16512 GCA_964477135.1 uncultured Pirellulales bacterium
CGCTTCTTTTGCGGCCTCACCTACTTTCTCCCCGGCTTTCTTTGCTTCTTCTGAGCCCGGCTCCGCGTCCATTGCATCGTTCAGGGCCTTGCCTAATTTTTCCGCAGCCCTTTTGGCTCTTTTCTCTGCTTCTCGCCGCTTATCGTGCTTATCGAGTGCTTTAGAGCCTTTGTCCCTCATTTTCTTCCAGGCCTTCTCGTATTCGCTTTCCTGGCTTGTAGGACCTCCTAACACAAAGGGTTGAAGATGGTCAACTACAGATTCGATACCCGGCGCAGGTTCAGAGAGACCTGCCTTCTCTATCTTGACCTCGGCCAGATAAGTGCTGCCATCGGGACCAACCCGATATTCGTCAGGCTTTCCATCAAAGTTATGATCAAGCCCCCCTGAAGAGAGCACTACCCACTTACCGTAACCATAACGATCACGAACAACCTTATCCGGCTTTCCATCGCGATCAAAATCACTGTGCCATAATATCTCGCCAAGTACCATCGCCGCAGATGCATCCCCAAGGCGAGCACGGGCTATCAGTTCGGCTCTCGCTAACAATTCTGCGTCATTCGGAATCGTTACATTCGCCCCCAAATCAAAATACCTAAATGTATCCGGAAGGTCGCATATAGCAATAGGGCTTCCTGACAAATAGGGTTGAAGATAGGGACCCACAGAGTTGGCTGGCGCTACATTACCAAAAGTAATTGGAAACGGATAACTAAAGCTATTGATACCCAAAGGTATACTCGAATCAAACTCAGAAAGTATTTCCTCAAGAGTGGCATCAGTTGCGGGACAACCAGCGCCACAGAGACGCGGCGCTAAAAGGCAAACTACCATGCACAACAAAAATAAGGTTATAAATAGATATTTTGTACCTCGCACTTTTTATCTCCTTTTTTTATCGCCCAATAATATTTTAAAGCCCGTAAGTTTTTTTTCGCTTACTCCTGGTTTTGTTCTACTTTTTGTTCGGCTTACCGTGTCCTGTGGCTTCGTATGCCTTTTCCGCTGCTTCTCCTGCGGCTTTGTTCTGCTTTTCCGCTGGTTCTGTGGCTTTTTCGTAGGCTTCTCTCCACTCTCGTAACGCTTTATATTTTTTTCTTGTGGCTTCGTCACTCTCCTTACGTGCCCTTTCCTCTTCTTGTCCGGCTTCTTCCGCTTCTTTTGCGGCCTCCTTTACGTCCTCGGCGGCCTCTTTTGCTTCTTCCGAGCCCGGCTCTGCGTCCATTGCGTCGTTCAGGGCCTGGCCCAATTTTTCCGCCGCCCTTTTGGCTCTTTTCTCTGCTTCTTTCATCTCACGTAGCTTCTCTCGTAGTTCGGACCAGGCTTTATCAAATTTCTCCAAGGCTTTTTCTACTGTCGGGCTTACAGGACCTGTTTCTAAGACAAAGGGTTGAAAAGAGTCCATCCCAAACTGAAGGCTATCATCAATCAGAATAGGCGTGTCGACTTCTTTGATTTCGATTTTGTCGTCTGGATGTTTGGTTGTGACTTTACCATCTGGGTGTCGAGTTACTTCTGGCTGAGGGACAGCGGGCTCTGGTGGGGGCCATGGATATAGATGACCATCTATTCCCCAGTACCAATCACCATCTTCGTCAGAATGCTTTGACGGTTTGCCATCAATGAGCAATGGTGATTTTTTGGTATCTTGAAATGTATCCGGAAGGTTGCATATAGCAGCAGGGCCCTTTTTCCCGGATTTGGGGGTTTCGGAAAGATAAGGACTAGCAAAAAGAAGATAGGTATCGTCATCGAATAGGGGGGAAGTAGAAATGTCATCGACTATGGGGAAAGTAGAAATGTCATGGACTATGGGGAAAGTAGAAAAGACATGGTCAAGATGACGATGATGTAGATACTCAGAAAGTATTTCCCCGGGAGTCGCAGCAGCTGCGGGACAACCACCGCCCCAGAGACGCGTCGCTAAAAGGCAAACTACCATGCAGAACAAAAATAAAGTTATAAACAGATATTTTGTACTTCGCATTTCTTACCTCCTTTTATTTTTTAGGCTGTCTTTAAACCATTTGAATATCCAACCCGTTTTAAATTTTATGGCGATGCACTTGACTGAAGTTTATGCCATATATAGTGGTTCACTTTAATATATACCAGTTGATATATTGTTGATCAAGAGATGTTCAACATCAGAAGTAAGTACACCACCAATATCGAATAAAATACATTTTATTTGGATTTTACTATTTCCACTCATTGGCACAGTTTTACCAATTACTTGAGCATTAAAAAAACCAAACAATGATAATTATATCAGAACATTTTATAAATGCTATACTAATTTTAGTGCTCTGTCTATGAAATAGATGATGAGCTTATTTGGGTTTTTTGGCCGAAATAATCGAGGATATTGGAGCTGTTGAAAAAGTTTATTTTTTTGAATAATTAGTCAACTTTCGCACTTTTTACAATGTGTTAATATGGGTAATCTGCGTTGGTGGTCTGATTATGTCTGACAGCTGTATGGTGCAAAAATATATAGCTCCCCTGAATTGTACTTACTGTTTATCGTTTAATTCTTATGAAATTGAAGTCTTCAGATATTGGGCATTTCCGAGCTAATAGTAAAGGCCTACCTGCTAGGATAACCGGTTATCAGCCATCCCCATTGAACTGAATAAAAAGATAACAAACAATACTGCTAAAATTATCCTTTTCATCACCTATCTCCTTAATATGCTTTTAAAAGCCTCTCACTAATCTTGACCTTTCCTTCTTGAATCTTTATTAAATAGTTTTTTTTTACAAATCACTTTCTCAACTGCAGAACATAATTCTGAATTTCCCGCGATTCAATTATAGCTTCATAGGTTTTTTTATACAGATCTGTAGTAAGCTTATATGCATTCTTTTTGGCATCATTCTTATATGAAATTATGCCTCCGGTTGAAGCTGTACCTACTCCTTGGATTGTATCTACCCATATTATATTGCCTCCGGGGTCAGTCATTGTCCATTCTACATTGATCACCTGTTTTGCTTCATGAAACACAGTCATGCCGAATGCGAAATCAAAAGAAATGAGCTTAGCTTCGACAGCCATATCTGCATCATTAGTTACAATTGTACTATTATCATGGGTTGTAATTACTTTGGTGAAGGCTTTTTTAAACATTGACTCAGCATTAAAACACAAATTCTTTCCTAAAGGCATTTTAAAGGTATCACCCAATCCATTATCTTTTATCCAAACATAATCGCAATAAGCAGTCGGCAAAACAAGTTTTAAGGTTGCATCATAAGGCTGCCTCTCTATAAAATCACAGGTAAGATCTTTTTCCGGCACAGGCATCATATGTGTACAGCCAGAGACCAAAAGAAAGAACATCAAAGATAATAAATACACCATTTTTCTGCCTATTCGTTTATTCATTTAATTTACTCCTTAAAAGAAATAATTACATTATGTTTGATTTTTTTAGATGACTTTATATCCAATGCCGTTACTTCTAATGTCATTTTCTCCGGAAGTTTTTCTTTTTTTGAATACTGGAAGTAGATAAAACCTTGCGCTTCTTCTCCTGCTGGAATTGTTCTACGCTTAAACTCTTTTTCATGGACATTTTGCTCAATGTACATAGAATCAGAAATCAGTCCTGCTGTAAGAACCATGCTAATCGGAGCCACTATAGCACCTGCTAAGCCAATTGCTGCAATTGACCGTTGCTCATTATCTGAATTTAGAGACGCCTTGGAAATATCCCTAAGCGAAAAATAGCTTTTTTGAACCAAAAAGGTTTTGTCACAGCTTGTGTTTTTTATATTTACAAAAACAGGCAATATATTTTTGGAAAGAAGATTTGTGCCAAAATACTTCTGACAGGCTTTTTTATTCATTGGTTCAGCAAAGATAGAAACTTCTCTATTTGCTGAAAAATTCTCTCGTCCTCTTATTGATTTTACTGAATAGACAGGGAACTTCTTACCACCGCACCCGTTTGTGACCAACATTACAGACAGGATGGTAAAAACTAACGTTTTCCTCATTTTCCGAGTATTACTAAAATATCTCATTTTATTTCCTTTTAAGTAGGCAACTTATTTCATTTAGTATTTTTTTTACGCTTAGCCTCTTTTGCCATTTTTTTTATTTCATGCAAAGATGGAATTGGCTGAGGATCACGTCCGTCAAAGTCACATCCTTTGTCCTTGGCCATCAACAAGAGACGATTTCGTCGTACTCGCATTGCTTCCCACTCGACTTTCTCAGCATCTTTTAGATCCATCAAACAAATAAAAACAGCAGCCCATATTGCATTTGACAAAAATTTGTCGGTTTGCGGGAAAATAGCAATCATGTCGGCTTCAAGTTGTTCCATTTCAGCCATGAGGCTATCGCACGAATATTTCTCATCACCAGGCAAATAGGCAGGTATAGGATTTGGATTTTTGCCAGCGCAACCACAAAACAAAGCCGCCATGAATAAAACAGGCATCATAACTATCAAAAGAACTCGCTTCATATTTTAACTTATCTCCTTCAAAGAAATATTACAGCCAATATAGATAAAAATAAATTTAAATCAACAAAATTTGACTTCCATAGATATTTATTTTATGTTAATATAATTAAAATCTTATTTATTCTGTATAAAAGCATATTTTAAGCTCACAAACCAGTAGTAATACGAATATAGATAATTTTTTGTTAAGCTATGTTCGCAAGGGATTGAAATTTCAATCTCACAATTGATACCAAATGAAAAAACTCTAAGACTCTTTCTACTCCCTCCAGACTACAAACTCAATAAAACGGGACTATCTATGGACTATTTGAGGTTTAAAAAAGGTGGGATTTAGTCTAAAAAGGCAAAAAAATATTAAAAAATTAATAAATAGCATTGACAGGTACCTTGTATTGCGATATAATGAGATATATGGATAATCAATTTTTTGACAATTGGTCTACCCAGCTTCGCAAGGGAATGCTTGAATTGTGTGTGCTAAACGCCATCAAGGGTACCAGTCTCTATGGTTATGATATCGTGCGAAAACTCCGCGATATAGAAGGCTTGGTAATTGGTGAAGGAACAATTTATCCTATTCTAAGTAGACTTAAGCGCGAGGGCTTTGCGCGAACAACAATCAAAGAATCCACCGAAGGCCCCGCGAGGAAATATTACGAGTTAACACTCAAAGGCGAAAGGATATTAAGCCAAATGAACGATTACTGGAAGGATATCAAAACCGGAACCGATCTCCTTAAAAAAGAGGAGAAGTCATGATTAACCTAACCGATAATGCAAGAAAACACTTAGACAATTATCTACAGCAAGTGAGAACCTATCTGAAAGCCTCCCCAACTGTCGACGCAGACGAGGTAGAGCAAAACATAAAAGAGCATGTAGAAAACGAACTTCAAGACTCACCCGAGCCGGTCTCTTTCGACGCATTAGATGACATTCTGAAAAAACTCGGCTCTCCTCAGCAATGGCTACCCGAAGAAGAAAGACCCTGGTGGCGAAAAATAATCCTACGATTACGAACTGACCGGCAAAAATATCTATGGAGAATAAGCTCTTTTGTAATTATTACGGCTGTAATTCTATTGGTAATGGTGACTGTTATCGATAAGAAAAAGAGTATAGATTTGGCCATAGCAAAGAACGGTTTTAATATTCATCCTCGGCCTGATGGTGGGCTCTATTTTGTTGTTGTATCTATCCTAAACCAAGGCAAGTCTGTCAGCCCTGAATTTCCCGTTAATTTCTACCACGGCAAACCGGATCAAGTAGAGCCTAAAACTCACCGTGCTGGTCCAATTGAACCGGGTGATGTCTGGAGAGAAGGTACTGTACCTTTTGCACTAAAGGAAGGTGTGAATGAGATTGTTGTAGTCCTTGACCCATACGATAAGGTCGAGGAATCGAATGAGACGAATAATTCAGCATTGCTTCAGGTTGTGGTCAGGCAAAGTAAAATTGTCGAAAAAACACTTTCTTGTCCCTTCGTAAAAAACCAAGAAAATCATTGATAATTTATCGGAAAGGCGAAGCTAAAATAAAATAGATAGCAACATATAGTGAAGGGTAAAGGTTTCTTTTTAAAGGTGTTTTTTAAAAAGCTTAATAAAAAGAGGCGAACCAGCGGTCAACTTTGCAGGGCTAACGCTAGTCCGCCTTTCGGTTCGACAGAGAACATTTTTGTGCCTCCATCAAATCCTTTTCTATGTTATGAGATATGTTCGGAGAAGACAAGCGTTAATATGATTCCAAAGCATTTTTTGCACTTGTTTTGGAAAAAGGAATGATTGAGAACATCAAAAACAATTGATAGCAATAAAAAAAAAGTGAGGAGATGTGGTCCTTATTTATGTTTTTTTAATGATTTTAAAGGAGATAGAAAAGTGAAGAAAATAAGAGTTTTTCATATAGTTTTAATAATGTTTTTTTTGTCCTTTGTAGTTTCTATGGTTTTTGGTAAAGGTTACCCAACCACAGACGAGTATGTGGCTAACCATGAATCAATTGGCGATGGCAATGAGCTAACTGGCACTAAGCCGATTCAATACGTCCCAAATGAAATACTTGTTAAATTCCGCCGAAATGCTGCAACTGCAATTGAAGAGCAACTGGAGCTTAAGAGAACCACCAACCAGTTGGTTCTGTCACAAGATTTGGATGAGCTAAATGCCAGATACCATGTAAAAAAGATTAAGCCGATATTTAAAAACTTTCGAACAAGACGTCAACGAGTAATATCCCTTCATCAAAAAAACAAAAAGTTTCTAAATACAAGAGAAAAACGTATCCTCAGAAGACTCAAACATGCACCCAAGAATGCAAATGTGCCCGATCTAGACAGAATATACAAAATTCAAGTTGAACTTAGAACTGGGCAATCACTTGAAGAAGTTGTTGAGACATATCAAAGCAATCCTAATGTTGAATATGCTGAGCTAAATTATATCGTTTCTATGTTTAAAACTCCCAATGACCCACGATATGATAGTCCTGGCTTGTGGGCTTTGGATAAGATAAATGCTTCTGAAGCTTGGGATGTTAGCACAGGGAGTCCCGATGTTATAGTTGCTGTTATCGACAGCGGTATTGACTATAACCATAGGGACTTGGTTAACAATATGTGGACAAATGAGGTGGAATTAAATGGAACTACTGGCGTAGATGATGATGAAAACGGATATATCGATGATATATATGGATATGACTTCGAAAATGATGATAGTAACCCCATAGATGATAATGGTCACGGCACACATTGTGCAGGCACTATTGCCGCTATAGGCAATAATGGACTTGATATTACAGGAGTCTGCTGGAACGCCAAGATAATGGCAATTAAGATTCTTGGAGCAGAAGGAAGCGGGACGGGAGGCTTGTCAGATGTTATATCAGCATTTTATTATGCTGTTGAAAATGGTGCCGATGTCACATCCAACAGTTGGGGTGGGAGTGGTGCTTATCCTCAAACCGTGCAAGATGCTATCAACTACGCTTACAGCCAAGGTGTGATAATGGTTGCTGCGGCTGGGAATGATAATACTTCTTCTCCTTACTACCCTGCTGTATTTGATCATATGATTGCCGTAGCTGCCACGAATGAAAACGATGGAAAGGCTTCCTTTTCCAATTATGGAGATTGGGTTGATATAGCAGCACCTGGAGTTGACATTTTATCATTAAGAGCAGACGGTACTTCTCTGGGTACACCCTACGATTCATATACGACGACAGCTGAAGGAACATCTATGGCGTGTCCTCATGTTGCTGGTGCTTGCGCTTTATTACTCTCCGTTGATCCAAATCTAACGTGTGATGAGGTATACAATATACTTATTGATACGGCGGATCCAATTTTACCTGGAATTTGTCTTTCTGACGGACGTATTAATCTTTTCGCAATGCTTGTTGCACAGTCACGAGGTCAAATCGATTTGGATCGAGACTATTATACGTGTTCCAGTGTTATATCTATTTCTCTCTCTGACGCTGACTTAGAGGGTACTGGTACTAAAGAAGTAACCCTGACGACAAGTGGAGGTGATCATGAAATTATCCTTTTGGCTGAAACAAGCCCTTCTTCTGGTGTTTTCACCGGTACAATTTCAACCACTACCGGGAATGTGAATATATTTGATGGCTTGGCGCAGATTGCTCATAACCAGTCGATCGTTACAATATATTATGACGATAATGATGGTACAGGCAATCCAACTGTAGCAATGGATAGTGCCCTCATAGATTGTGTACCGCCTGTGATTTCTAATGTCCAGGCTGAAATACATGGTACAGGGGTAAAGATAACATTCGAGACAGATGAACCTACCGAAGGACAAATCCAATATGGTCTTACATGTGGTGGACCATACACACTTGCAAGCAACGACATAGAATTAATAACAAATCATACGATCAGGCTAACAGATTTGTCCGAAGAAACAACTTATTATTTTGTAGTGGACGCAACAGATCCTGCGGGGCACCAAGCAACAGACGACAATGGTGGGGGATGTTATTCATTGACTACAGGTACGCCTTTTATATTCTATGTACCAAGTAAATTTTCTACAATTCAGGCTGCAATTGATGCAACATGGGATTTTGGTGGGGACATTGTGCTTGTAGCTGATGGCACATATAAAGGAGCTGGCAACCGAGATATTGATTTTAAGGGCAAAGCAATTACGGTTCGTAGCGAGAGTGGACCCAATAACTGTATTATTGATTGCGAAGGTACAGAAACAAACCCACATCATGGTTTTTATTTCTACAATGGAGAAGGTGAATTGTCTATTTTGAAAGGGTTTACTATTATTAATGGTTATGTTTCCGATTACGGAGGAGGTGGAGCCATCAATTGTGCGGGTAGCAGCCCGACAATCACCAACTGTATTATCAGTAACAATTGGGGCTTTAGGGGCGGCGGAATGTTTAACGATAACAGCAGTCCAACAGTGACCAACTGCACTTTCAGCACAAATTCATCAGATTCTGATGGTGGCGGAATGTACAATTACGACAATAGTAACCCCATGTTGGTGAACTGCATTTTTAATGGAAATTCATCCACAAATTGGAGTGGAGGCGGCATACGCAACACTGATTACTGTGATCCAACACTGATTGACTGTACGTTTAGTGGAAACTCAGCGAATAACGATGGAGGAGGAATGGATAGTGAGAATAATTGCGATCCCACACTCACTAACTGTATCTTCAGTGGAAATACGGCTGGTAGAGGCGGTGGTGCGATGCGCAACAAGAGTAACTGCAATCCGACACTGTTTGGCTGCACCTTCAGCGGAAATTTGGCTAATAATAGCGATGGTGGCGGAATGCTCAACGTCACGAGCAGCCCTATACTATCCAACTGTATATTTATTGGAAATTCATCGACCAACTGGAGTGGCGGCGGAATACGGAACAGCAACAGTAATAATCCTACGTTTATTGGTTGCATCTTTAGCGGTAATTCGGCCAACAACAGTGGTGGTGGGATAAGCAATGACGTCAGCAATGCCATTGTGATCAATTGTACCTTCAGTGGTAACTCGGCCAATGGTGGTGGAGGGATACACAATTGCAATTCAAATCCTGAAATAACTAATAGCATTTTCTGGGAAAATTATGCCATTAGTTTCGGTGATGAAATACATAACTATGACTCCAATCCAATCATTACCTATTGTGATATACGGAATTGGACTGATGGAGGAACCGGAAATATTAATGTTGATCCGCTATTTATGGAGGCCTCTAATGGAAACTATCATTTACAGACTGGTTCACCGTGCGTTGATGCAGGTGATCCAGATTATGTAATGGACGTTAACGATATTGACATAGATGGTGACCCGCGAGTTATTGGTAGTAGAGTTGACATTGGTGCTGACGAATATAACTTTAGCGATAGGTTTCCAGATTTGAATGGTGATAGAATAGTTAACTTCTATGATTTTACTATCTTGGCATATTACTGGATGGACAACCAATGCTTACAACCTGACTGGTGTCAAGGCAGTGATTTAGACAATAGTGGCAAAGTCGATTTTAACGATCTCGCAATATTCTCCAAACACTGGCTTGAGACACCCGTCAATTTCTATTCTTGCTATTTAGATTCCGATCCTTGTTGGTCCACTACCGGGGAATGGGCTTTTGGACATTCATCTGGTAATGGCGGCGTAGAACATGGAAATCCAGACCCAAGTAATGGGTATACTGGAACAAGTGTTTATGGCGTCAACTTAAATGGTGACTATAACCATACTATCACAGGTGGACCATATTATCTGGCCGCGGGACCATTTGATTGCAGTCTTTATAGTAATGTCAACCTAAAGTTTGCTAGATGGTTAAATACAGATGAGTCAGATTATGTGGTAAGTAAGATCGAGGTATCCCAAAATAGCAGCGATTGGCACAACGTTTGGGAACATATTGAAAGGCCAGTTATAACTGACAGCAGTTGGCAAATATTAGAGTATGATATTAGTAGTACAGCAGACAATCAGGAAACTATATATATACGCTGGTCCTATGAAATTTTTGAAGATGCTTATCCTTATTCTGGTTGGAACATTGATGACATTGAATTATGGGGCAATCCTTAGAAGAAGTATGGTAAAAAGGAAATAACCCAGCTGTTATTTATATTGATTCAACCAACATTATATTCTTAACATTACAGTGAAGATAGTTAAATGCTAAATGATGATGATCTTCAAAGAACGCTGGCAGCACAAAAACTTTACTTACGAAAAAGCGGGTTTACACTTATAGAACTTTTGGTGGTGATAGCCGTTGTTGCGTTGTTGATGGGGATCTTGATGCCTGTGTTATCAAAGGCGAGAAAGCAAGCAAAGACCGTTATTTGCCAGTCAAACCTGCATCAATGGGGCCTGACTTTTTTGATGTATACAACAGATAATAGCGACTATTTCACAAAAAGCTGGGCTGAGTCCGGCCAAGAGACATGGGTGAACGTTATGTTAACGTATTATGGAAAGGAGCCGAAAATACGCTTCTGTCCGATGGCTACAAAGCTTGGGATCCCACCTACTACATGCACACCTAATGCCATGGTTTTCCCCAAAGGACCATTTGAAGCCTGGAGTATTTATCAACCGGGTAGCGGCACCTGCGAATTAGGTGATTATGGTAGCTATGGAATGAATGGCTGGCTTTATAATTCTCTGGATGGTGAAAAGAGCTGGAAGACGATTAATATTAATCGGACAGCTGATATACCTATGCTTTTAGATGCTTTTTGGCTTGACGGCATTCCCGAAAATGGTGACACATCACCGATGGATGAATATGACTATGGAATGACTACCGGAGATGCTGGTATGGTACGTTTTTGTGTCAACCGACATGACGGGTTCGTAAATGGAGTGTTTTTTGACTCTTCTGTCAGAAAGATAGGACTTAAAGAATTATGGAAGTTGAAGTGGCATCGAAAGTACGACATAAATGCTGAACCACCAATATGGCCTGATTGGATGAAAAAATTTAAGGACTATGATTGAATTTTTTTAAAAACGTCTTATCAGGCAGATAACCTTACATGGTAATATCAAGGCTGGAAGTAATAAACTCTCAGCCTTTTTTAGTTTCAAAACAACATCACCAGCGATTCGACAGAAGAGCGGAGTCTGTAGCTGTTTTCACTGGTGATGTCTGAATTCAGAATCCTATTATCATTTATATTGTTGCTCTGTTCTGGACAATTAAAAATTCATATGTTACCATAGTATTATGAGATTTTGGTAGTATAGAGCTTTCTTTAATACGAAAAATTTTTGAAAATGCAAATTTAGAAAGGTGTTTGAAATGAAAAAAGCGTCTGATATAGAAAAATACCAGTTGACAATATCACGAGCTCTGGGATGGTTGAAAGAACACCATGAAGAGGCTATTAAGGTGGATGATCTATCGGCTCACTACAAGGCGCCTTTTTTGTATGCAGTGCTTGGTGAACCGGTGTTGGCCCGTGAGTATCTGGAGTTGATAGAACATAAATATCTGCAGCAGGACGGGGATTTTCGAACTTCATCCAGTGAAAAGGGTTGGGCTCATTTACCTTGCAGCCCGGCAAATCGGTATTTGTATCCTAATGGCTGGCTGGTATTAGCTTTTCAGAAAATGGGAGCTTATGGTATTGCAAAAAAAGGGTTGGATTTTATTCGTAAATTTCAATCGCCGCAATTGGGTGGTTTTTACTCTCGCTATGAACTTGAAACCGGTGTTGTGAATGAAAACTATTTGGACAGTTCAAGTACATCATCGGCGGGGCTGGCTTTGTTAGCATGTGGTCATATCGAAGAGGCTCTTCGTGCCGGTGAATTTATGTTAAAGTTTATAGAAGCTCAGCCAGACTTGAATAAATACTATTTTTCAACCTGGCAGGCAGGCAAAGGGATTATGACAGATGTGTTCGGTAATGAAGACCCGATTGCTGCAGACGGACGTAAGCAATTTTGTGTGAATGCTGAATTGAATCCAAAGAATGAATTGATCTGGTTGGCTGGCATGCCGTTGACATTCTTATCTAAGTTGTATGATTATACACAAGATAAACGTTTTTTAAGCGGCGCTGAACAGTTATTTGATTTTTTCGACAGACTTGGCGAGGAAAAGTGGATAAATCCGACATCGTGTAAGATTATGTGGGGTGGAGCAGAATTATATCGTTTAACTGGCAATGAAAAGGTTGGTCAAGCAGTGAAAAAGCTTATGGATTTTTTCAGTGAAGCTCAGCATGAAACAGGTTTTTGGCTCAATAGTACACTTTACAAGACTCCGGAAGAGCAGCCTTTTCCATCGAAATTGGATGGTGTTCAAGAATTTGCCAGCGAGATAAGTGATTCGCTTTTTAACCTTGCAGGGTACTAAGATGTTAGAGCCAGCTGGAAAGAAACGATGGATGTATGGTATTGTTCTGAAATTTTGAGTATTAAGGCTGTTGCTTTTGGCCCCGGTGAATTGTCATGTTGTCATAGCTGTAATGAGAGTATCAAACTTAGTGAAATAATTGATGCTGAAAAAGTTTTCTTTGAATTGGTTAAGAATTTTTGCGGGTGAATATGTTAAATAATTTTTTTGCAACTTCAGGAATTTTAAGTCAGCTTGGCCGAATTGACGCTGGTGTTATTGCTGTTTATCTGATTTTGATGATAGTGGTAGGAGTTGTGTTTGCCAGGTATAACAAGACCTTAAAGGATCTTTTTGCAGCTGGAGGTGGAGCACCGTGGTGGCTCTGCGGCATTTCATCTTATATGACGTTCTTTAGCGCGGGCACGTTTGTCATGTGGGGTTCGATGGCCTATTGTTTTGGTTGGGTAGCGATAACGATACAGTGGGTTATAGTTGCCGGTGCAGCGGTGGCAACATTTTTCTTTGCTGCCAAGTGGAAGCGGATCGGTGTTGATAGCCCGATAGAGTTTCTTGAGCAGAGGTATAGTTTTTCAGTGAGGCAGTTATATATTTGGATAAGGGTTCCATTCGGGGTTTTTCTGGCGGCGCAGGCAGTATACAGTATTTCTATTTTGGCGCATGACCAAATTGGGATGGGTATTAGTCTGACAGCGATAATTGTTTTGATGACTTTCGTGATAATATTGTATACGGTTCTTGGTGGGTTGTGGGCGGTTTTGACAACAGATTTGCTTCAGTTTTTTGTTTTGACGCTTATAACACTGCTTGCTTTGCCGCTAGCATTGAAGGCGATTGGTGGGATAGATAATTTTATAAGCCAGGCACCTGCGGGCTTTTTTAATCTTGCCCAGGATGCTTCGGCTTACTCTGAACCGAATAAGGTGAAGTTTACGTGGAGTTATTTTTTGTGGTGGACAATCTTGCAGATATTTAATATTTGCACGATGTGGGAGCTGATTCAAAGGTTCCAGAGTTGTGAAAGTGAGAAGAAGGCAATTAAGAGCGGCTGGCTGGTAACGGGCATGTATGTGATAATGCCGATTTTCTGGCTCGTACCGCTGATGATTTTCAGGATAATAACGCCTGAGTTTATAAACCCGCTAGATCCGCTTGATACGAAGCAGGCAGAGGTTGTTTTTGTAGCGATGGTAGGCAGGCTTTTGCCGGTGGGGTTGGCGGGACTGGCGCTTGCGGCTATGTTTTCGGCGACGGGGAGTTTGGTGAATTCGGCGTTGAATGTAATGTCCTCTGTGATAACTAAGGATTTTTACAACAGGCTTATACGTAAAGCGGCATCCGACAAAGAGCTTGTATTTGTGGGCAGGGTTGCAATCCTTTTGCTTGGGTTATTTGTGATTCTAATAGCTTCGCAGATTTACAAATGGGGCGGAGCAGTGAAGTTCTTTTTTATAATGGTACCGATTACGTTAGGTCCTTTGGCTGTGCCGTTTTTGTGGGGAATAATTACGAAGAAGGGTGGAGCTAAAACGGTCTGGACGTCGGTAATTTGCGGGGTAACAGTTTCGTTAGCGGTGCAGTTTATTTTGCCGCATTATGGGATTGAAAGTTCGCTTGCGGGCAGACTATTTGCCTCTACATTTGTTCCGCTGGCAGTACTTTTTGTGGGGAGTTTTATTGAATCAAATAGCAGTGAAAAGAGCACCCAGGTGGATCTGCTTTTTGAGAGGATGATTACGCCATTGTCGAAGTATCGAGGCGAAGCGATGTGCGGGGGTGCAATAAGGCTTGTAGGTTTTCTGACTATGGTTTGCGGATTATTATTACTGCAGATAGTTTGGTTTGTTGAAAGCCAGAGACTTTTTATTGTAATTTTCAGTTTATGTGTCACCCTGTGGGGGATTTTGGTATTTGTTAGAAACAAAAAAGATGATAAGAATGAGCAAATACAAGATATTGATAGCTGATGACAGATTATCCGTTCATTGTCTTAGAAAGAGTTATGGCACTAATCTTGCCAATTTAG
>CAYZEH010000038.1:0-16410 GCA_964477135.1 uncultured Pirellulales bacterium
TTTTTGCGGCAATGATGGTTGTAAAAGTTTAATATGATCTTTTGGTCGGATGGCATTTGATATTTCGTGATATTCAACATCGACGCACCATCCTTCATTGCTCCAGTAATCACCAGCCGTCCCAAACTCCGAATCCGAAGGTTGGAGGTTCGAGTCCTCCCGGGCGTAGTGTGTTTATTAGTTAGGTTTTGCCCTGAAAAGGCTATTTGGGGTGAAAATAAAGCAGTTTTACCATTTCCCTCTACCATAGGTCTATCGTCCAGATTAGTCTGTCCGAGTGTGTCCGAGTTCGCTGATTTGTCCGAGTAAAAGGCAGAACTTTTTAGGGCAACTGCATCGATATTTATATCATTAGTCCCAGTCTTTTTTTTCTGCATACTTTCGGGTAATAAATCAAGGTCTGGCAGGGCGGCAATGGCTTGTCTTTCCTGCCCTCGCAAAACATGAGTGTATCGGTTCATGGTTAAGTTTATATCGCCGTGTCTCATAAGCTGCTGGGCGGTTTTGGGATGTGTACCTGAAGCGGCAAGCATAGTTCCAAAGGCATGTCTCAAGCCATGAAAATCAACAAGCCCCCGTTGGCTTTCAATCTCAATTCCTGCTGCTTTGATATCTTTACGCAACATCTTTGCCATATTGCTTAAACAAGGCATTTTGAAAGCTTGTGTAAGTGTTAGTTTGTCGCTGAATAGTTCTTTGAGCATTTCAGCGGTTGATGCTCTTAGCGGCAAGCAGGCTTCTTTGTCGTTCTTTGTAAACTGTCCATCAAGTGTAACGGTGTTGTTCTTGAAATCAAAGTCTTTTACCTTTAAAGCTTTTATCTCTGAAGCCCTGAAGCCTGTTTCAGTAGCAAAACGATAAAGCATAGCCCGCTGGTATCCTGTAAGCCCAAAAGACGCTTGAGTGGTAACTGTGCAAGCTAATAGCTGTCTTAGTTCGTCTGGTTCAAGTGCTGCCCGCTTTTTGCTTTCAGCTTTAGCGGTCTTTAGGTGTTGAATAGGATTTTGTGAAATTCTCTGATCTTCAACAGCCCATTTTAAAAATTGCTTACAGGCTTTAAGGTAATAATTTTTTGTTGTCTGGCTTGCCGCTGATAGATCTTTGTCAATAATCTTGCCCTTTGAGTTCTTAACTTTAACGGTTCGTTTTAGCTTAGATATTTTAAGCTGCAATTTACTTGCCGAAACATCGGAAAAATAAACAAACCCTGCTTTGCTAAATACCTTGCTTACTCTGTCATATTGTAGGTTTGCGTGTTGTTTTGTGCGGCCATTGACAAGGATTGAGTTTTTCCAGTCTTGCAGGTGAATCGCTAAAAGCTTGTTGCCTTCTGCCCTTTGGCTGTCAAGAAGTCCCCATTTGATTAATTTATTCAAAAGATTATCTGGCAACCCTTCAATCCAGTTTTGCTGTTCAGACGTTAAACCTGAATTGCTTAACTTACTGGAAACAAGACCCTCGATATTCTTGGCTAATTCTTCTGTTGGTCGCTTTGACTTGAAACCAGCAAGCTTATGCCTGCGATTGAGATTGTCCCTGAAATCAATATACCATTTTTGGGCTTTTTTGACTTCTCCGCTCTTGTTCGTATAGGATTCTCTGTAAATTCTCATAATCTTACCCTTATGAAATATTATTTTTTGTCTCGCTTTTTGATTATACCGTAACCAAAGTAATCCAACAATTTTTCTGCCGTTTCACAATAAAGGCTTTGGTTCTTTTTGATTATCCTGTGAAGCTGTCCCTCTGTTATGCCAGTATCTTTTGAAATCTGATAACGGCTTTTACTGCTGTTTTCAATTTCTTTTTTTATGGTTTTTAATATATCCATAGTATCACCTCAAATTTGAACATACAATATTGCTTGCGCATTGTAAAGCTTAATCTTTTGCTATGCAACATGTTTTTCCTTTTTCATCAAAATGTAATCTTAAATTCATTATACGAATAGCCCAGGAAAACCTCGTTTTGTTGCAATTTATCGATGTTTTAACGTCTCTTAAATCTCCTAAAAACGAGGTAATTTGCCTGTTCAATTCCAGTTAAAATATCAGCCAATGAATATCTGTTTAGCATCGCAAAGAATGTGAACTTTACAATGTTAAAAGAGTAAAAAAAGCGGTTTGAATTTCTACAAAGTTCTTCAAATCCAAATTGCAATGCCTCTTGTGCCACGCCAAAACCGTTTTCGCAAGCATCACTAAGATATTCATCTTCGAAAAAGTAAATCTCACCAAAGCCGCCTGATGGTATATATCTTCTTGTTATCATTTTTCTAAAAAGTTTCATGTTTGTTCTCCTAAATTAAAATTATTATTTTACAATTATGCCTTTCTCTCGAAAGAGAAGGCTATCTCCACTAAAATTAAAACCCAAAGCAAAACCATGCCCTCGGCCATTGCGACTTTTGCAAATATGTATTGTTCGGTTAACCTCCATCTCGATTGTGCCCATGTCCGTTTTTATGTTGACTTCTTTGGGTTCTTTGTGAAACTCAAGCCAATAAATGCACTGAGCGAAACGTTGAAACGCGGCACCCCCAGCCAAATCGTCCATACCTGGAGCAGTCTTGCCTTTTTTGGGATGTGTTACGATTACAATCGAAACACCATAATCAGTACCTATTTTTTTGAGTTTCATTAAAAATTTGGTATCAGCAACCCATGGTTCTTTATTTTGTTCAGCTGCTGTTACTGGATCAATAGCAATTACCCGGCAACCTTCTTTTGCTCTGTCTTCTGCCCAATTTGCCAGATCGACATAGTTCAGCTGCTGTTCCGGTTCAGACCATAGGCAAGCTCCAAACTTATCTAATGTATCAGCCTGTCTTCGATAAGCTTCTTTTACTTGCGAAGCATTGGCCTTGAGCCAATCAGGATCAAATATTTGGGCGTTAGATTCTAGCATCGCCAAGGCTCTGTGAAGATGATACTCTTTGTCTTCCTCTAGCATGTAACAAGCAAATTTAACATTTGTCCGGAGCCAATAAAGAAGTAATTGCATGACAAAGAAGCTTTTGCCACTACCTGGTGTTCCACAAAGCAAAAGCAATGTTCCCGGTAGTAACGGCTGTGACAACTTACTTAGCTTTGTAAATTGCAATGAAATACTTTCTCTTAGTCCCGATTCAGTATCTTCGATAAGCTTTAGCAATCCGCCCGAAGTTCTTATCGGTTCAGCAGAATTTAGAGCCTTTTGGGTTTCGACTTTTATCTCTTCGTTAGAATAGCCTAGTGTTTTAAACTGTGCTATAAAATCATAAGCATCTTCTTTGGCTTGCAAATCAAGATTTGCCGGATTGACCATGTAAACCTTACAGCCGAGTTTCAGAAGTATATCTTCAACGTCTTTGCTATGTGTAAAGCCTTTTTTATCATTGTCAGGCCAAATGATTATTTTTTTACCTGCTAATAACTGCCAATCTGCATATTCTGCCTTGCCAGCTCCAGCAGGGCTTGTTGTTGCTATTATGCCATATTGATGCAAAGCATGGGCGCATTTTTCACCTTCTACTACCACAACAGTTTTAGCTTCAGCGATTAGACCTCTATTGTAAATTGGCCAAGGCTTCTCAGGTGCTTTCATTTCAAAGCCACCACTGCAAGGACGGCATTGCCTGAAGGTCTTGCCCGATTCAGTCTGACATCTAATAACAATCATATCCGGGGTTTGTGTTTTCGGGTTTTTATACTTATAAACAGCTTCGACATTTCCCGGACAAACTGCCTTGAGTTCATCAATAGTTTTAAAAATCTTAGTAACTGGCTTGCTTTGTTTCACCCCAGAATTATTTCTTACGCCCTTTAATATTTCGGACACAGGTTTACCCTCGTTGCGTGCTTTGATGTCCAGCACGCTACCAGAGACGCCACAACCATGACATTTAAAACGCCATTGCCCTTTGTTATTCTGAAAAATACCCGCAGAAGGTTTTTTGTCGTTATGGTATGGACAGTTGCAAGAATTACCTTTGAACTTGGCCCCCGCCTTTATGAGTTCGTCAACAAGGGCTTGTTTGTTTTGCTTCAGTGTTTCAATTGTGCTTGTCATATCAGGCCATCCCTCTCAAGAGCTTCAATTTCTTCTGGTGTTACTGGGTGTGTTCCAAATCTGGAGTAATCATCACTGGCCACAGGACCAGCCGAAGGCTGGAGGAAAAAAGCGGAGCTGTCTTTATTTCTTTTCTTTCTTATGTTATGGGTGACACTACGGTCACTATTTTGAGCCATTTGGGTCACTGTTTTGGTGACACTACTGTCACTATTAAATGGTGACAAACCGCCACTATTTTTAAGTGTAAGTTTTCGCCGAAAGTTATTTTTTCCAATATCTTGGATATAATCCTTTGACTTTAATCTACCTATCGCCCTGATTACACTACGCCGATCAACATTCAGAAAATCTGCAATATTTGAATTGCTCATCCGTAGACCTTTCTTGGCAAAACCAACAATCAGAGCCAATATAGACATCTCTGTTAATGACGAGATATTGAGCGTGTATAACCAAAATGGTATTTTAACGTAGGATAGCCCGCTCATCTACCACCCCCTGTCAGTTGTTGAAACTTATCAAGATTAGGCATATTCAGATCAAGCCATCGCTCAAGGTCTATCCGCTTAAACTTTCGGCTTCTACCAATTAAAAAAGATGGCGGTAGTTGTCCTGCTGAAATCATCTCAAATATCTTTGAGCGGCTAATACCCAGCAATTGGCCGACCTGAGCGGGATTTAAAAGGAGAGGCGTAAGATTACTATTACTCATTGTTGCTACCCTCCCACATTTTGTATCTATCCCATCGATGCAAAGCCCAGGCAACCCTTTCAACGTCCAGCTTAGTCCATAGATAATTGCCTGATGGTGATTTGGCTGGCGATTCTAAGCGATTTGACCATATTGCCTTAGAGATTAAGTCGGGCTTGATGTTAAGTATTTGCCCCACTTGGCGAGTAGAATAAAAACAAGTCATTTTCACAATCCTTATAGTTATTGATTACCATGACGGCTTCCTTACCGTCAAACTATAAGCAATTGCGGACGTCCAGACCGTCCATTTGGACGGTCATTAAGTTTTTTTAAGACAATACCCAAAAAATATTATTGTCTGGTCTATAGCTGCAAATTTCCCCTGTTTTTAGATATGATATAAAATGATTATAGAGTGGTGTGTGTTCAACAGCTATTTTTTTGAGAACAGTTTCTATATTTCTTGATACTGACTTACGGTGTCTATCAGAAAAACTCCTCGATTGCCCCTTATGGTTTCTTGCCTTGTGTAATATGCTCTCTGCGTCCTTGATATCCTGTTCAAGCTTCTCTTTTTTCTCAATATCCTGCTCCTCCTCTGCTTCCAGTTTAAGGCCATCGATAGCGTTCTTTAGTGTCTGAATGTCCTTTGGGCTATACACTTGCTCCGTGGCAGGTTCTCCCTTCCCTCGCTGCCCTGTTTCCTGTAATAATTCAAGTGGCGTGTATTCTTTGTTAGGGTGTGTTAATAAAAACTCGATCAATTCCAATCCTTTTAGCTTGCTATCAACTATTGCTTGCTGGTTTTGATAGGTAAATGTACACGTTGTACCTTTTTTGCTAATAAGGGCTTCTCCATTATCCCCGTTGTTTTGTTTTGTGTCATCTTGCCCTGTTCCTGCTTGATTCTGAGTTTCATCTGAAGGTTGTGCAGATCGCCGTCTTACTGTATTAGCCAACTGTTTGTATTTTTTTCTTTCCGTTTCCAGATTTTTTAATATTTCATCGGGCTGTTGGTTTTTGTCCTTCACATAGTCAAGCAAATCCTGAGCACATTCACAATATTGGAAACTGGGCGGTTCTGACCACTGCGTACCTGTAATCTGGATGTCTGCTTCAATTCTACAAAACGCACCCTTCATAGTTACCAAAATTTCCCATATTGGAATTTGGTTTTGATTCGGATTGAAATAAATCTTTGTTACAACAGCATTATCAGGTAGTGGTTCTAATCCGCCTGGGTCGGCTTTTGATTGCAAATCGGAACGGTAAAGCATACCTGTTTCATCGACAGATTTTTTGTCCCAAATAATATTTTCAACCGATTGTGTCCAATTGGGGTCATCGTTAATATCTGCAACAGTGTTGATACCCAATGCTGTAAGGTCTTGTCTGTTGAGACAGAAACGATTCTCAACTTTGCCCAGTAGCCAGCCGTTATCATGATGAATGACCCATTCCAATGCTTGAAAATACACATCGATTAATTGGCGCAGCCGCCTACACCTCGTGGATATTGTTTGCTTTGTAGGGCTTTGTGCTGCCATAACAATCCTTAGGTAGTCATTATCTAAATTATATTACATTTTTTTTGGCAAGAATTGGTTTTATTTTAGCTTAAATTGTCACTACTCGCAAACAATTAGCTCCACTTTTCTTTGCTTTTTATAGATTTAGTGGCATAATAATCTCAGTTCTTACAGCTTTGATTTGCGGAATAGGAGAAAGAGAGATTTGTTTCATTATTCATGTTCGACAGTTTAAATCAAAGTTGTTCACTTGGCAAAGTTTTTAGCTTTTTTTTTGTTTATTATTCAATTTGTCACGTTATGTTACATCATATTATAATTGACTATAGCTTTGAGCTTGTCTAATTCTTGTATAGTTTTGTATTTACACAAAAACCAGTAAGTAATGTCTTGTTTTTTAAAAAAAGGTGACAATTTTCACGAGGTAAGTGGGGGGTATAACGCGAGGGGGTGGGGGGCGTGGTTCACTATGCTATACTGTCACCATGGGGCTTTTTTTTCTTTATTGCACTGACACCCTGCTTTATGACACCATTGAAGCGTTCTATAAGGGCTCGCTTGTCAAAAGATGGGTAGGAATGACCTTTTATACATTTTGATATCACTGTTTAGACCACGAAAACTTTTATCCTTCATCTGCAATTTGCCCCAGGTGATCCAGCTTGCTGCCAGGCTAATTTTATACTGCTGCAGTCCTGGGGTAATGACCGGATAACTATTTGATCACACCAATGATAACTTTTATTTTTACTTATTTCTTTAATACTATAATAATTATAAATAACTGGTATAATAGACAGAGAAAACTTCAAAGGAGGTTCGGCAATGGCAAACGGCAGAATACAGTTTTGTGTTAGAACAGCAGATCTTGCTAAGTTCCCTGATCGTAAAAAGCTTGAACAAATCATCACTGAAAAAATTAAGGCAGGTTTTAAGCCAACATCGATAGCAAAGCCAGCAATGCGAACAGTTGCGATATTAAATTTATCTGATCTCATTATAGATAAGCGTAACATGCTTGCTTATAAGACTGGTGTAAACAGACAAACTATAATGATGCAGATGATAGGATTGGATTACTAAATCATGATCGGAAAACATAAAAAGCGAGTTGATGCCAAGGAACGGGTATCCAGAACGTGCAATTTTCTGTTAAGTGCTGTCAAGCTGGATCGTATCAAGGTCGATGGTTTAGACAAAGATACGATCATGCTGGATGCCTTATATTCGCTGATCGGAGTCGAGGCAGTATGCGAAGATTTCTTCGGGATTAAGTACGGAGGTTGGTTCGCATTGTCACTTGGTTTTAATGGTCGTCAAAACGTCCGGGGTAGTCGCTATTGGAGCGGTAATTACTGGCGATTTAAGGCCGAGTCAGCAAAGAAATTCAAAGATCGTGAAGAAACTGAAAAATATATTTTAGAAAATTATGAGAGAATGATATGGCGTTGACAGGTCAGCAATTATAAACAATAAGATCATGTTAGTGTCAAATTGGATCAAGGAAAAGAAAATGGCTAAATGTATAATCTACGCAAGATTCAGTCCACGAAGCGACGAAGAGACGAGCAGATCAAACCAAACCCAGATAGCACTATGTGAAGACTGGGCAAGAAAAGAAGGTCACGAAGTTGCTATGATCTTTCAGGATCGTGCTAAGTCTGGTAAGAATCTAAAGCGTGATGGTATTTGGAATGCTATTGAACAGTTAAAACCAGGGTATCTGCTGATAGTTGCATGGCTGGATAGGTTGTCCAGGTCTGTTTATGACCTTATGTACCTTGAAGAGTTAGTGCATAAAAAAAGTGCGGTGCTTCGAAGTATCAAGGGTGAGGGAACCGAGGGCAGTAGTAACGAGGATCGGATGGTTAGGCAGATACTTACTGTCTTCGCTGAATATCGTCGGAGAGCAGATGCAGCCAGGACATCAGCGTCTATGCAGAGACATCAAGACAATGGCAGGCGTATGGGACGTATTGATATGTTGCCTTATGGCTCTAAGCCTGATCCAGAAGATGACAAACTGACAATTCCTGATCCTTACGAGCAGGAGATTATCCGGGTAGCTGTCAAGATGCGACAAAACGCTGCTAGTTGTGGCGTTATTGCTAAGAAGCTCAATGAAGATGGTTATCGAGCAAGGAACGGTAAGAAATGGCATTACCACAGTGTGTATAACGTGATCGAACGGTATAGATACCTTTGGATCGACGAGTATAATAAATGGAAGGAACTGGGCGTGCTAAATAAGCTTGCGAGGAAAAATTGTAAGGTCAAGCGGGTTAATATGCCGGTTTCATATTACAGAGAAAGAGCTGGAAGACAGCTTGACATGGCGGCGTGGTGAGATTTGCGAGAAGAGGTTACTGAAGAATACATTGCATTTTTAAGAGTTTTTCCCTACAATCGCCCCTGCTACTCCGCCTGCTAATATCAGTTTAGCATTGGTGGATTGACAATAACATCTAAAGAATTACAGTAAAAGATGCTAAACTTTCTTGACACTACCTGGAATTGAAGCATAATAAACTTTCTAAATGAAAGATTAAAAAGGAAGCAAAATGCAAAAAGATAGCCATATTCTGTTTACCAGGCTTAGAATCGGTAGATTCCTTTTCCTTTTGATATCTATAGCTCTTATGTTCACGCTTCGTCCTTTCCTTGAAGAATTTGTTAAAATCAGCATCCTTATGGACATATTTATCACATTGATCCTTGTCTCTGGAGTTTATGCAGCCAATTCCAGCAAACATGTCTTTTGCATAGGATTGCTGGTCGCTTTCCCATCGCTTATTGCACATTGGTTGAATTATTTTATTGAAACTTCCTGGTTATTTATGACAAGTAAAATCCTGGGAGGTTTTTTTTATGTTTTTATAATACTTGTGATCCTTAATTATATTTTCAAAGAAAAGCAGATCACCGGTGATGTAATTGCCGGGGCCATCTGTGCATATTTTTTGATCGGAATATTGTGGTCCTCTGTTTTTACGGTCCTCGAATTTCTTGAGCCTGGTTCTTTTAATATACCGGAAAACCTATACGAAGAATCAACCTCTTTTACCTATTATAGCTATGTAACCTTAACTACATTAGGCTATGGAGATATTACGCCGATTTCAGCTCAGGCAAGATCTTTTTCTCTTTTAGAAGCGATTACAGGCCAGCTATATCTTGCAATTCTCATAGCAAGGCTTGTCGCTATAAATATTTTTCAGTCCATGGAAAAGGATTCGCATTGAGCTTTTTATTGTAATTTGATTAAATGTTCGCTTGGTTTTTCTTCGTTTTAATGAGGGAAATATGAAAACTATGAAACTAAAATTGATATGTGTGTTATTTTTGCTATTTTTGCTATTTCCTTCGTGTGCTAAGAAAGAACAACCAGCCCCACCACCGCCTGACATCCCTGTATTTCAGACTAAATCGCAAAAAGTGCCTATCTATCGAGAGTATGTCGGTCAGATATTCGGCTTTAAAGATATTGCGATACGCGCTAGGGTTGAAGGTTATCTTGAAGAAATTCATTTCATTGAAGGATCTAAAGTTGAAAAAGGGGCTTTGCTTTATACGCTGGAAAGTCAACCATTTGAGGAAAATGTAGCGGCAAAAATGAGCGAGGTTGCTGGTGCTAAATCACAGCAGGCTAAAGCACAAAGTGATCTTAATAGAATAAAACCCCTCGCTGAGCAAAAGGCGGTTAGTGAAAGTGACCTGGACTCTGCGGTTGCCCAATATGAAACTTCCATTGAAGTGGTAAGAGCTGCTGAGGCAAATCTCAGGGCTGCCAAAATACAACTCGGGTATACGAAGATATATTCACAGGTGTCTGGGATTATCGGTAAAACACATGCAAAGGTGGGCGACCTTGTTAGTCCGTCTTCAAACACGGTTATATTGAATACTGTCTCTAGAATTGATTCGGTGCTGGTACAGTTTTTTGTCACGGAAACCGAGTATTTACGGTATAGTCGATATCTATCGGAAAAAGGACCTACGAATCAGAGTAAAGAAAAAGCTGAACTGAGTATGATCCTGGTAGATGACAGTGTGTATGAGCACAAAGGTAAAATTGACTTTATTGACAGGAGCATAAACCCTTCAACTGGCGCTTTGCTGATTCAAGCTTCTTTTCCAAACCCTCAGGAAATGCTTCGACCCGGTCAGTTTGCAAAGATAAAAGCCAGGGTGCAGGTAGTCGAAGACGGCATCTTGATACCTCAAAGATGTGTTGTCGAACTGCAAGGGTTGTACAGTGTTTACGTTGTAGACCAAAGCAATAAAGTTAAACAGAGGGAAATCAAAGTGGGCTCAAAGATCGGACAATTCTGGTTGATCACTGAGGGCCTTCAATCGGATGAACGGGTTGTATACGAGGGATTGCAGAAAGTGAAAAACGAAATGACTGTGAATCCTGTAATCCAGAAAATCGAACCAATATTAGAAGAAAGTAAATAATCAGATCATGGGCAATTTTTTTGTAAGAAGACCGATCGTAGCAATGGTTATCGCCATCATTATGGTTATCGTGGGTGTAGTGTCAATGTCAGGGCTGCCTATTGAGCAGTATCCCAACATCACTCCCCCAATTGTCGAAGTACGTGCCAAATATACCGGTGCAAATGCTATCAGTGTCGAGCAATCTGTAGCAACGCCTTTAGAGCAGCAGATTAATGGCGTTGACAATATGATTTATATGAAATCGACAAATGCAAATGACGGCACATCGGTTATTCAGGTTTCATTTGAGGTTGGCACTGATCCGGATATGGACACAGTTTTCACTCAAAACAGAGTTGCCGCTGCAACTGCAAAACTTCCTGAAGAAGTAAAAAGATCTGGCGTTTCTACTGAAAAATCGCTTTCTAATATTCTCATGCTGATCACGCTGACATCCGAAGGAGAAAAATATGATCAGGATTTTCTGGGTAACTATGCACTGATCAATATCAAAGATCTTTTATCCCGCACAAAGGGTATAGGACGAGTCAATGTTATCGGTGCCAGTGACTACTCAATGCGTATCTGGATCAAGCCTGACCGTTTAGCACAGATGGGTATAACAATACCGGAAATAGTCGATGCTATCCGTCAGCAGAGCGTTATCGTTCCAGGTGGTAAATTCGGAGCAGAACCAGCCCCTGCTGGAACAGAATTCACATACACAGTCCGGTTGCCTGATCGTTTGCAATCGAAGGAACAGTTTGGTGAGATCGTTGTAAGAACTTCTGAGGATGGTGCTCAGGTCAAAATAAAAGATGTTGCGACAATTGAGTTGGGCGTTGAAACATATAATGCTTTTACCCGCCTCAACAATAAAGGTTGCGCAATAATAGCTGTGTATCAGGCACCCGGATCAAACGCTGTAAAACTTGCTGAACAAGTCAAAACTACGATGCAGCGTTTATCTGAAGGATTTCCTGAAAGTATAAAATATGACATATCGCTGGATTCGACGTTAGCTATTACAGCAGGAATTGATGAGATCATAGTGACATTATTTATTGCGTTGGCTTTGGTCATACTTGTTGTATTTATTTTCATTCAGGACTGGAGAGCTGCTCTGATTCCAACGATCGCAATCCCTGTATCTCTGGTGGCAGCTTTTATGGTATTTCCATTGATAGGCTTTTCGATCAATGTACTCTCTCTGCTTGGACTGGTATTGGCGATAGGTATTGTTGTGGACGATGCGATTGTGGTCGTTGAGGCTGTGCAGGTGAATATTGAAAAAGGAATGACCCCAAAAGAAGCAACCACACTGGCGATGAAAGAAGTAACCGCACCGGTGATCGCAACAACGCTGGTATTGGTTGCGGTCTTTATCCCCGTTGCAGCGATGGGAGGGATAACAGGTCGGCTGTACCAGCAATTCGCTATAACCGTCGCTGTTTCGGTATGTTTTTCATCGGTTAACGCATTGACTCTTAGCCCGGCTTTGTGCTCACTTTTACTTAGAAAACAAAAGCCTTACCGCGGTCCTTTAGGGTGGTTTTTTAAGCTATTCAATCGCGCCTTTGACGTATCTACTAAATCATACATGCGTCTTACTAACAAAGTGGTGAGCAAAATAACCAGGGGATTAATTTTTCTAATTCTCTCAGTCGTAGCTTTGGTATTTTTGAGCAGAATGGTTCCCGGCGGTTTTATGCCTGAAGAAGATATGGGATACCTCTTTGTCAATCTACAACTACCCGATGCTGCTTCACTGCAGAGAACCGACAGCTTGGCCAAAAAAGTAGAAAAGATCATTCTAAAATACGATGCGGTAGAATATGCCACCACTGCTGCTGGCTACAGTATGCTTTCGGGCAGCATGACACCTAACGGTGGATTTATTTTTGTTTCGCTCAAGGATTGGAAACAGAGAGAGCATACAGCCAAAGAAATAGTTAACCAATTAAATCTCGAGTTTCGATCTTCTGTTAGCGAAGCACAGGTTATTGCATTCGGCCCGCCTGCGATTCCAGGTTTGGGAAATAGTTCAGGCTTTAGCTTAATGCTTCAGGACAGAGGCGGAAACACCCCGGACTATCTTGCGAAATGGGGTGCGCAATTCACTAAAGCTGTAAATGAGCGTGAGGAAATAGCTTCAATATTTACAACATTCAGGGCAAACGTCCCGCAAAGGTATATGGAAATCAATAAAGATAAAGTTCTTAAAGCAGGCATACCGCTTGACACAATTTACACTACCGTCGGAGCATTTTTAGGTGGCTCGTATGTAAACGATTTCAACAGGTTCGGCAGGCTTTACAAAACATATATCCAGGCTGAACCAGAATACCGATTGAACGAGGACAAGGTCAATCTTTTCTATGTTAAAAACAGTGCCGGCGAAAGCGTTCCACTGTCGGCATTTGTAAGCATTAAAGAAATCGATGGCCCGGATTACACAAATCGTTTCAACCTTTACCGAGCGATAGAGCTTAGTGGTACACCATCTAAAGGCTACACATCTACTAATGCTTTGGATGCGATTGAGGAAGTCGCTGCTGAAATTCTACCTGACGATATGGGCTTTGAGTGGAATAACATGTCGTATCAGGAACGCAAATCCGCGGGAACAGTTTCGGTTGTTTTTATATTCGCACTGGCATTTGTTTTCCTTATACTCGCAGCACAATATGAAAGCTGGTCACTGCCACTGAGCATCCTTTTGGGCACACCATTCGCCATATTCGGCGCATTTCTGGCTTTATTCCTCGCACGGCTATACAGTGAAAGTTATCAGTTTAATGTTTTCGGGCAGATCGCAATGGTTATGTTAATCGCGATGGCAGCTAAAAACGCGATACTCATTGTTGAATTTGCAAAATTAGAATTTGACAAAGGACTGTCCTTATTTGACGCTGCGATAAAAGCTGCTGAACTTCGATTCAGGCCGATATTGATGACCGCATTCTCTTTTATCCTTGGAGTTTTTCCTCTGGTGCTTGCTTCTGGTGCGGGCGCCGAAGCAAGGGTTGTCATGGGGATGGCTTTATTAGGCGGCATGACAGTTGCAACGATATTGGGAGTCTTCTTTTATCCCATGTTCTTTGTCCTGGTCGGCAAAATTGGCAGGTATGAACAAAAACGAAAACTTCAATCGAAACCGGGAGAAGAATGATCGCTCTAAAAATAAAAAAGTTGCTTATAATCATCACAGCGATGGCCATCCTATTTGTTACAGGCTGTGTGATGGGACCTGATTTTGAAAAACCTGTAGTTGAGACTCCAGATCAGTATAGATTTTCTGATGCACAAGTCAAAACCGTTGTCAATTTGAAATGGTGGGAGCTATTCAATGATCCGATTTTGGACTCGCTGGTTGTGGAGGCATTGAACGACAATAAAGATGTGATGATCGCAGCAAGTAGAATCAATGAAGCCCGCGCATCCTTAAAATTTTCGGAAGCTGATCCACTTCCGAAAATAGATATTAAAGCTGATGCAAGCAGAGGCACCCTTGCCGGTACGAACAAAATGGCATCTGAAGAGAACAATTTTTTCATAGCGCCGATTGTAAGCTGGGAGATTGACTTTTGGGGCAAGTTTCAAAGGGCAACCGAGGCATCTAAAGCTGAGCTGATGGCTTCCGAATATTCGCTTAGAACAATTCAAATTAGTTTGATAAGTGAGGTTGTCAGTACCTATTTTCTATTGCTGGATTATAATCATAGGCTGGAAATATCCAAACGCACACTTAAGTTACGCAATGAAAGCCTTGATATCATCGAGAAACGCTTTTCAAAAGGAACCGTCCCCGAAATCGACCTCAACCAAGCCCAAGTCCAGAAGGAGACCGCAGCAGCTGCGATACCTGTATTTGAGCGTTCGATATCAAAGGCTGAAAATACTTTAAGTATCCTGCTTGGAAAACTGCCCAGAAAAATTAAACCGTCAATTAATTTGAAATCTCAAACCACACCGCCGGAGATACCAGTTGGTCTGCCATCTTCGCTGCTTGAACGCAGACCCGACATCCTTCAGGCTGAGTATCAGCTCAAAGCGCAAAACGCAAGGATAGGGGTCGCTGAGGCATTGAAATTGCCAGCTATCGGCCTGACCGGAATATTAGGCGGAGCAAGTGATGAATTGTCAACGTTAACATCAGGCGGCGCAGCATGGTCCATCAGTGGAAGCTTGTTAGGGCCAATTTTCAACTTTGATCAAAACAAGATGCGAGTCGAGATTGAAAAAGAAAGAACTAAGCAATTATTGTACAATTACGAAAACACGGTACTGTTGGCCTTTAGAGAAGTCGAAGATGCTTTGCAGGAAATCAATACCTATGAGAAACAGCTTTTGGCGGTACAAAGAAAATATAAAGCCGCCAATAATGCAGCAAAGCTGTCACAAATGCGATATGACAAAGGCGTCACCAGTTTTCTGGAAGTTTTAGATACCGAGCGAGAACTGTTTTCCGTGCTGAAACAGCTATTTCTCACTTCCTATATAAAATTGTATAAAGCCCTGGGCGGCGGTTGGCTGTCAAAAGACCAAATGGAATCTGTCGACAATGAAACAATTTACGGATCTCAAATGAATTAAAGCATAATAAATAGGCTAAGGCACTTACTCCAGTATTATTTAAAATGGACCAACCCAAACCATGGGGGCACGCAACAAAGTGCGCAACAATGCTATACCTTTACGCTACTATGCCGCTTCGCACTTAAAATCTGTGCGTCGGCGGTTCAAAGTAGCAGAGTTTGCCCTGCTTGCTATTCCAATTGTCAGGTATGTCAGGAATGTCAGGTAATACTGATATATATACTTTGACTTTAAGCCTTTCAGTATATATACCACTACTTTGAATTTACCCTGCACGTCTCGACCATTGCTTTAATCGCTGCTTTAATATGCTCTGGTAGGTCAGGCCAAACTGCTATGATCTGTCCCAATTCGGAGTGTTCTTTTGCAGGATTTGTCCGAGTGGAAGGCAGAGTGGGTTGAGTTTTTTTCGCTAAGTCTTTACTATTAAAGCTCTTATCCGTTTTAACCAGTGGACTTCGAAGGCTTAGGCGAAGAATAACCAGAAGACCGAATAATACCTATTGCTGGTATGAGCATTTTCTTGAATGAAAAAACTATGTCACCAGGTTTAACCTTGGTCATATTATTGTAAAACTCGTTACGTGCCCCATTAGCTTTTGCCTTTGGAGACCACATATAACCACCCTCAACCTCATGTACATATGTTTGATTTTGGTTGACCCACCAGAAATTCATAGGATTTCTTTTTGGCACATCCCCACTTGCTTCAATAATAGTTATGTCGTACTCCTGACCATCGTTACTTCTCCTATCAAATCTCATCTTAGGCAAGGTGTTTTCGTTTACTTCTTTACCCGAATTAAAAGCTTCAAAAACATCCCTAAACCGCCCTTTTAATTCATTCTTGAAGTCCCCTTTCCATAGGAGTCTAGACCTAGGAGTCGGTTGTCTGTCCATCTCAAAATGCGATTGGTAAGGCTTATTTGCATACCAGAGTGTGACACTCTTTTTGTCTCCACTCGTCATAGCACCTAAGCCGAAGAAACTTCTTATTTCTGCTGGCACTCCTGTCCCATGGTGTAAAAATGCAGATTTATCCAAAACCTTAATAATAGCGTTCTCAGATAGAAGGTTCCAGGAGTAGATATCTCT
>CAYZEH010000039.1:0-1646 GCA_964477135.1 uncultured Pirellulales bacterium
TAACGGTATTCATACATGTTGTATCCAATCTGCTGTGCTGCTTCTACCATTTCCTTATATGGGGTATCACAGATGTCAACAAAGCCTATCTGATAGTTTTCGCCATCAAATCTGCCGGTTGCAGCCTGATCTCTGTATTGGAACCAGTGTGTTCCAACAAAGTTTGGATGAGCCAATGCGCTGTGAAGGTATTCTTTATAGAGCTGTGCTCTGTGGTTCTGATCCTTGGCTATTTTTAATCCGCCATTGAAAAGACCCCTGTCCAGGGCACCAAAATGGAACTCGCCGGTAATGACCGGCATGTCAACATCTTGTGGAAGTTTAAAGTTTTCTACGCTGTAATAATACAGATTAAAAGTAACAACATCTGAGTATTTTGCACAAGCTCTTATTGCACGGTCGTTCCAGCTTGCAAAACGACAACCAAGGTAAAGCTGCTTAGGAGCAATTTCTTTTACTACCTGAGAGCTTACTTTGAAATATTCTTCAGCAATAACAGAGTAAAAATCCTGCATGTCTTTTTTTGCTTTTTGAATATCTGGAGGGCTTTGATGTTTGCCAAGAGCATCAAAGGATGCATGAGATGTGCCCCATACTTTATTTAAGGCATCGATAGTTTTGTATCTGTCCTTGAGAAACTTAATGCAGGCTATTTTTGCCGGTTGGTTAGGCGGTGAAGCTAAGGCTGCCCGTGATAAGCTTGTATCATTGCCCCAGTTTAGTTCATTGTCGAAGAAGTATCCTATGCACCATGGATCGTTTATTGTGCCGTCCTCGGTTTCGAAGCCTGCACGCAGAGGTTTTTCGAATCTGTCTTTTATAATTTTTCTGAAACTCGGTGCAAATGGGTCGGGGAATTTGCCCCATACGCCTTGGCTTCCTTCGATCATTTTTGCAGCGTAGGTTTCGATGATTCTTACATAAGGGGTTTTACCTAACAGAGAGGCTTGTTTGCTTGACCAGTTGGCGATTGTGTTCATGCCCCAGTTTTTCAGCCTTTTGTGAACCATTTCATTAAAGGAATCTGTCCAGTTTTCGCCATATTTCCTCATTAGATTCAGTTTGCAGAAGTTATAGCTGTTGAAAGGGATGTGGTCTTTGTAATAGCCTCTTGTAGCCCATTCTTCCATTTTGTAGAAATCCGCGTACGGACTGTCTTTTGGCGGCAGATATTCGAAGTAGTTTTCTCTGTGCATAACAGGAGTTGTTTCGTAGTCGCCAATACAGTCGATCCCATGGGAGAAGAACAAGTATCCTTGTGGGTCAACGAACCACCATTTGCCGTCATGTTTTAGAGTTCTGAAGAATCCGGTAGCTTTGAATTTAGGCCCTTTTAACCAGCCGCCAAATTTGCTGAAATTTTTTGGTCCTGGATTTTTAGTGAGTTTTTTTTCTTCAGCGATGGTTCTGTTTTTAAGTTCCTTGTCAGAGTGGATTTTTCCGGGCCAATCTTTGTGTTTGTATTGGCCGAACTTGTCCACGAATGGAAAAAATTCATCAGCGGATAAAGTTTTGAGTTTATTCAAGGCGTATATTTTTCGTATCTGGTACGAATAATTTTGTTCAGGTCTGGCAATGAACATAATGATCTGACTAATGTTTGCCGCATCAACATTTTCTTTCATACCTATAAGTTTTGTCGGCGG
>CAYZEH010000039.1:1746-16407 GCA_964477135.1 uncultured Pirellulales bacterium
AGCTAATGTTGTTTTTCTTGTCATATTGACATTCCCTTGTAGTATTTTCCTGTTTTTTTAAAGTATCTTATCATTTAACATCAGATTTATTTTAGACATTAAAACTATCCACATATATTGCAGTTTAATATGGTTTAGTCAAGTATTTTTATCAATATGTTAAAGAGTAAATATTGCTTGACGTTTTAGGGTATTTGAAATAGTATTATTCGTTCGTATAAGTGCTATTTTTTATTAATGATATGGAGGTTAGTATGTTCAGGAAAGAACATTCAGCTATAGTGATTATAACAGCAATTTTGGTTTTAGTTATGACATGCGGCGGGTTTGCGGCAGATGAGCCTTACGCAAAGATATATGAGAAGCCTTTGGTTCTACCCAGTTATAAAATAAACCCAGGTGATTTGAATCCGATGTTTTATAACGGCAGGGCTTACCAAGGTGCGCAGGGCAGGATATATCCATATCCATTTTCAGATAGTGTCACTACAGAAAAAGGTAAAAAAACATATAAAGCAGTTTACCTTGAGACTAACAATATAAGAATATGTGTTCTTCCTGAAATTGGGGGCAGGGTGTTCGAGGCGATAGATAAGACTAATGGTTATAATTATTTTTATCGTCAGCATGTCGTAAAGCCTGCTCTTATTGGTATGCTTGGTGCATGGATATCGGGTGGTATAGAGTGGAATTTCCCGCATCACCACAGGGCAAACGTTTTTATGGAGATGGATTATAAGATGGTTGAAAACCCTGACGGCAGCAAGACTTTGTGGATGGCAGAGCAGGAATTGCGTGACCAGATGGAGTGGGCATTGGGAATAACGGTTTATCCGGGTAAATCGTATTATGAATTAACAACGAGATTTTTTAACAGGACGGCGTTGCCTCATTCATTTTTATTTTGGGCAAACGTGTCTGTTCACAGCGATGAGAATTACCAGGTGATCTTTCCACCGAGTGTTAAGTTCGCTACTTATCATGCGAAGAATCAGTTTATTCACTGGCCTATAGCAAATGATGTTTATTGCGGCATAGATTACAGGGGCGGGGTTGATGTCAGTATGATGAAAAACAGCCCGGAGCAGATATCCATGTTTGCTTATGACGTGCAGGAAGATTTTCTTACCGGATATAATCACTCTGTTGGTGCAGGGGTTACCCATATAGCTAATCACCATTTGGCTCCCGGGATGAAATTCTGGACTTGGGGAGTTGGGCCGCAGAGCGAGGCATGGGAGCGGATTTTGACTGACAGTGATGGTCAGTACATTGAGTTGATGGCGGGAACTTTTTCTGATAATCAGCCTGATTACAGTTGGCTTAAGCCTTACGAAACTAAGGATATTAATCAGTATTGGTATCCGATAAGAGGTATTGGCGGTGCTAAGAATGCTAACAAAGAGGCTACAGTTAACCTTGAGCTTACAGATGATAATACTGTTAAATTTGGTTTCTATACAACCTCAGCGGTTAGAAAAGCTAAGATTGTTTTGAAGGCTGACGGTGAGATTCTTTTTGCTAAGAAGATTGATATTGATCCTGCGAATCCGTTTTATAAAGAGATTAAAGTTGATTCTTCTATCAAGGAAACAGAGCTGGAGGCAGGATTGTTTACGAGTGATAATGAAAAGATTATTTCATATAAGCCAATAGACAGAAGCGGGTGGGACAAGCTTCCTTTGCCTGAGACGGTTAAGGCTCCACCGACGCCGGAAGAAATTGAAACAATAGAGGAGCTTTATCTTACCGGGCTGCGGATTTTACAATTCCACAATTCAGCACTCAAGCCTATGCCTTATTTCAAAGAAGCACTTAAAAGAGATGCAGGCGATTCGAGGGTTAATACTATAGTTGGTCTGATGGAATATAACAATGCTGAATATGATCTGGCGGCTGAGCATTTGAACATCGCTATTAAAAGAATCAGCAAAGACTACACCAGGGTGATAGATTGCAAAGCTTATTATTATCTTGGGTTGGTATTGCGGGCACAGGGTAAGTATGAGCAGGCGTATAAGAATTTCTATCGAGCAGTGTGGGACTATACTTATACGGCTTGCGGATACTATCAGCTGGCAGAGCTAAACTGCATTAAGGGTGATTTTGTTACAGCTTTAGATCAGCTTAATAAAAGTCTTGAACTTAATGTCAAGAATATTAAAGCGATCGCTCTTAAGGCATCAGTGCTGAGGAAGCTGGGGCAATTTGATAAAGCTGAATGTACAGCGGAAGAATTGCTGAATCTGCATCCGTTGAATTACCGGGCAATGAATGAGGTTTCTCTGTGTCAGTTTGCAATGGGCAGGAAAGGCCTGGCAGTTGAGACTACTGAAAATCTGGCAAAGACCATGAGAGATGTGGTGCAGTCTTATCTGACTTTGGCGGTTGATTACGGTAATTGCGGGATGTACGATGAGGCTATTGATGTTCTTAGCAGAGCAGCAAAGAGGAACAAAAAGGGTATAAGCAATTTCCCGCTGGTATTTTATTATATAGGCTACTATAACCAGGCCAGGGGTGATCTTGATAGGGCAAATATGAATTATCATATGGCAGCTAAGATGCCGAGCGATTATTGTTTCCCGTTTAGGCTTGAAACTATTGATGTTTTAAAAGCAGCAATAGAAAGTAATCCAGCTGACAGCAAAGCACCTTATTATCTTGGTAATCTGCTTTATGAGAAACAGCCTGAAGTTGCAATAAAGTATTGGGAGAAATCCAGTCAGCTTGATTGTGAGTTTTCGCTGATACACAGGAATCTTGGGCTGGCGTATTACAGAACTGAAAAAGATGCTCCTAAGGCAATTACAAGCTATGAAAAAGCTATCAAGTATAATAAACATGACCCGCGGATTTTCTATGAGCTTGATAAACTTTATGAGCAGGTGGGTAAAGACCCGAAAGAAAGGCTTGAGATTCTGGAGGCTAATCATGCTGTTGTAGTTAAAAGGGATGAAACGCTTTCGCAGGAAATAATTTTGCTGACTCAGCTTGGTCAATATGATCGTGCAAAAGAACTTCTAATGAATAATCATTTCCATACATGGGAAGGCGGCGGATATGTTCATGATGCTCACGTCAATAATAGTCTTCTGATGGGGCGACGTGCATGGCGGCAGGGCGATTTTGCTGAGGCTCTTGAGCACTTCAGGCAGGCGGATGTTTATCCTGTCAATCAGGAAGTCGGCAGAAGGATCCCGGATGAGAGGGGGCCTCAGGCTAATTATAATATCGCAACAGCATATGATATTATAGGGCAAAAAGATAAGGCTGTTGAGCATTATAAAAAGGCGGCTGAGCTTGTTATAACTGAGCCTTGGCCTATGTCGAGATATTTCCAGGGACTGGCATGGCGCAGGCTTGATGATGAAGCTAAGGCCGAAGAAATATTTGAGCAGTTGATTATTACCGGGCAGGAAAAAATCGAAAAGAAAATTGCGCAGGACTTCTTTGCTAAGTTTGGTGAGCAGGAAACCGATGAAGCAAGAATGGCAGAGGGACATTTCTTTAAAGGGTTAGGCTATGAAGGCCTTGGGCAGATTGAAATGGCCAAGGTTGAATTTAAAGATGCTGTCAAGCTTGATGTAAACCATCTTTGGGCAACTATGATGCTCGAAGACCTGGAAGAAAAGTAAGCTTATAATGATTTGTGATAAAAACCAGATATCCGGGATGTTTGATGAAATATCGGGAAGTTATGATCTTGCTAATCGTCTTATCTCTTTTGGCTTTGATTTCGGTTGGCGAAGAAAACTGGTTAGCTATATTCCTGACGATGAAGGATTGAGACTTCTTGATCTTGCGACGGGGACAGGGGATGTTGCAATTGAAGCTATTAAAAGCAAAAGCAATATCGCCAGTGTTACAGGGGTTGATCTTTCAGAAAAGATGATGGAAATCGGCAAAAGGAAAGTTGAAGCTGAGGGGGCTGCTAACAAGACGACATTTAAAAAAGGGGATTTGCTTAGTTTGCCTTTTTGTAACAGCAGTTTTGATTGTGTTACTATAGCGTTCGGGCTTAGGAATGCTGCTGATACCGCTAAATGTATCGGGGAGATTTCCAGGGTATTGAAAAAAGGGGGCAAGGCTTTGGTATTGGAGTTTTCTTTGCCGAGGAATTTTTTGTTCAGAGCAGCTTATCTGTTTTATTTTAAATATATATTGCCTGTTGTGGGTGGTGTTATCTCAGGGAACATGAAAGCTTACCGCTATTTGTGTTCGACAGTGATTGGTTTTCCTTGTCCTGAGAAGGTAGCAGCTATGATGAAAGATGCAGGTTTGGAAGTAAAATTGGAAAGCTTATCATTAGGGATAGTGACAATTTATATTGCCACGAAAAGCCATTAAAAAAGCCGACCCCTTTATAGAGCCGGCTTAAAATTTTCAGATTTTTAAATTAAGGCAGAAATTTTAGGGTCATTATTTTCTTGCCTGTAATTTGAAATCTTACCCAACCATCAGAATCCATTTCCAAATCTTCTTTAGGCAATTCTTCGAGGTCTGTAAGTTGTACTTTCGAGAATTTATCGTATTTAGCTGTCGGCAGGGCGAATTCAGCTTTTTCTCTTTCGACAGGTGATTGTGCTTTAGGATTAGCCAGGCCTGCATTTAGTCTGACAGCGTTTTTGACTTTATCGTCAGATTGGTTAAACAGCCTGACAACCCAACCTGTTCCATCTTCCGCTTTTTTTATCGCGGAGATATGAAGATTTTCATCTTTTAACTCAAGGAAGCTTTTGGTGAGAGGCTGGTCACCGTGCTTTGTTGCGCCGGCTTGTCCGACGTGCAGTTTCATGTTGAACTGCTCAGCCGCCTGCCAGACATTGCCTTTTTCCCAGTTGCCGTTATGAGGCATGATTGCATATTTGCAATACTGGCGTCCAATCATCTGTGAGTCTTTGTCTATTTCGCTGAGGTCTGTCCAGTGGCTGCAGGCACATAGTTTTAGACGGAAAGCTCTGAACGCGATGAGTGAAACTGTTCTGGTTGGGTCTTCATGTGGCTCGTAGGCTTTCATACCTTCGTTTAGAATCGCCAGGCCGCTGGTCTTGTCGAATGCATCAATGAATGAATCCATTGTGGTTTCATTTTGTGGCGGCTCATCATATTTCGAGTAATCCACAGCGAGGAAACTGCGTTTATAAACATCGAAGTGGCCTTGAGCATAGATGTCATCGGTTTTCATTGTAGTTGGGAATGAAATTTCCAGGTAGTGATCTTCGCAGGTATTTAAAATTTCTGATTGTACTTCAACCCATTTTTGGTTTTTGCGTAATGTTACGGTGTTGACTATTTTAAATGGGGTGAGATGGTTACTTCTCTTTGAGCCGTCTTTTTCAGCTTTTTCCGGCAGAGCCCAGTTAATAGTTACTCTAAATGTTGTTTCGAGTTCACCGTCGGTTATCAACTCGACAACAGCTTTTTCATTCAATGTTGTGAAAGTTGAATCCTGTTTGGTTTTCATTCGTTCCCATGGATTTCCGATAGCGCTGTTGTCACGGAAATATCCCATGTTGTCGAAAGTTCTGTTGTTTGCTTTGTCGGTAACTTTTAATGTGCCGTTAGCATTTATAGTTACAGAGATAAATTTATTTTCCATAGTTTGCGGAGCGATGAGCATTGTTTTAGGCTGGAGGAATCTTACCTTTTCGATGCCCTTAACAAAGAAAGTCCTATAGCCATAACCCGGCAAATCTTTCAGATAGGCTTTGATGATATAGCGTGTCATTGGGTAAACGCAGCAACCATCAGTTTTGGATTCAATAAGCGGAAAGCTTTCGGATATTTTTTCTACGATCTCAATATCAACTTTATTGTTTGCTTCGTCATAGAGTTCGATTTCGTTTACGTTCCATGAATTCGGGATTTCCAGATGCAGGGTTGTAACTTCGCTTCTCCTGAATGGAGCGGGGTTGTATGCAACTACCGCGATACCATCGGAATCCATGTCACCGAAGTCAATAGAGCTTACGATATCTTTCATCGCGGCATCAACAACGCAGTTTGCAATCTCGTATGCCTGTCTGCTTCTGAATAGCATATCCTTTGAGATGATATCCCTGCTGCAGCCGCCGATATCGTCGTGACCATGGTTTTGCAGGAGCCAGTTGTAAGCGACATCTAAAAATCCTTGCGGATGTTCTGCGCCGAGCAAACCTGCAAAGGTTGCTAAAGGCTCTGCGAAAAATTCTAGTTCGCGTTCGGTGAGGAAGTTATCACGTTTTATGTCCAGGCGGGCAGAAGTAACCCAACCGAGGAATGGCGAAGTTGAACCTTCGGTATAGAAGTGTCTCATCTCGCCTTTATACTGGGGCAGGTCCTTGCTTATTTCAGAAAGTACGCCGTTCTGCCAGTCTTTAACATTGCTGTGGAATACATCTGCGATGTCTTTAATCGCTTCATGGCTGTCTTTTATCAAGTCGACCTCACGAATATTTGGGAACGATGAGTCGTGTCCGTATGACCAGAAACGATGAGGAGTTGTCCAGTCGTCATCCTGCTCTTTGATCGCCTGCAAAGCCCGTTCTACAATAACATCTTTGTTATATTCATAACGAGGATGCATAAAGTTGAATGTCAGGCCCGCATTTTTTTCATCAACAAGCTTAAATGGTCCATGGCCGTCGTTCCAATTACGAACTCTGAAGTTTTCATCTTCCCAACCCAGAGCAACAGTACGCCATAAGATAAAATAAACATTATAGCGGGGGCGTTTTCCAAGTCGTGAAGCCAGGATTTTTGTGCCGTCTGGTGCTTCCCAGATGATTTCTGAATTCAGAGCGACGAGTGTATTTATGCCGCGATAGAACGAGCAGGAATCGATTCCGAATCCCCGGTATATCTGCGGCATCTGTGAAATTTGTCCCCATCCGAAAGGTGAATAACCTGTTTTGCTGACCTGACCGAATTTTTTGGCAATCTTATGGCCGAGCAAAAGGTTACGAATCAGTGATTCGCCGCCGACGCAGTATTCATCCGGCAGACAAAACCATGGGCCTACGCGGAGTTTGCCTTCAGCCACATATTTTTTTACGAGCTCTTCTTTTTCCGGTCTGATCTCAAGATAATCCTGCAGGGGGACTGTCTGGCTGTCAAGATGGAAGAACGCGTACTCCGGAGCTTTTTCGAAAATGTCGAAAAGCATGTCCATCAGGTAAACGAGACCATGGCGAATTTTCTGCATTGAGAAACGCCATTCTCTGTCCCAGTGAGTGTTTGAAATAAAGTGACACTGAATTTTTTTAGATTTGTTTTCTTCTGTCATAATTACCAATCCCTATTTTATAATTTTCAAAATTTCTTCAAAATTATTACAATAATGGTCGCATAGACACTTAGTGCCGCTTGCTATAATATTGCCGTCAGCTATGCCTATGGTTGAAAAGCCTGCCAGTTTGATTGAGCAAACGCCGGCGCCGCTGTCTTCGATGCCTATTACATGCCGGCGATCTTCAGATGAAATCCCTAAACCAACCCGGGAGACTTCCGAGTAAAGCCATGGGTGAGGCTTTGGTGACAGTTCGCCGAGAGTACCTGCTTCGCCTTTTCTAAGCGGGAATCCTGCTGTGATTATGGCGTCATAGAAATCTTTCGGATCACCCATGTTTAGCGTTTTAAAAGCGTCGAGAATTTCAGGCCAGGCTTTTTCGTATAGGCCGGAAGTTACCAGACCGATCTTTACGCCCATACTTTTTAGCTCAAGCAGGAATTCTTTTATTCCAGGCGATGGGGTGAACGCGTTTGGTCGTCCATGGCCGTCCATGATCGCCCGCATCTCTCTGTGGGTGTGCTCGAAATAATATATTCGTGCCTGTTCGACGGTTTTATCGGGACAATATTTGCGAACGCAATATTCGAGATGTTCGGAAACGCTATGGCCTGAGACGTAGGGCATGTCGGCTTCTTCAAGCTCGAATTTCGGGTTGTCCAGCAGGGAAGCTGCTGATTGCTGAATTATCCAGACCCAGAATTCTTCGCTGCGAACTGATGTGCCATCGAGGTCCATTAATACTGCTTTGATCGGCTTTTCCATTTTTACCGGATTTACCGGATAATATGCGGGATAGCCCATAGCAGAATTAACGAACGCGATCACATGGTCGGCGAAGAAGATGAATTCTACTTTTTTGTCGCCGGTAGATAATATTTTCTGTACGCCGTCTTTGCCGACGACAAATTGACCATCGCTGCACTTTTCAAGTGCGATGAAATCCGATTCCTTCGCTGCTGGGCCAAGAATGGTTAAATCCATAAATAAAGTCTCCTAAGATTCAGCTTGATACACAAGTTAAAACAGGTAATTTAAAGTATTGTGAGGGCATTGTCAAGCATATAGCAGGGCAAATAGCCCGTTTCGAGGTAAGAATGCGTGAAAATATTTTATCTGATTCAAAGAAAAATACTACCAATTTATTACCACGATACATAGCCCCATTTTTCGCCGTTGAGCCATTTGCTCATTCCAGCATGTTTTTGGTATTTGCCCTCGTATTGGATGGTGTAGATCATGCCGTCAGAATTGGTCCAGAACCTGTCAAACAGATCGTTAAATTGTGTGGCAAGTTTTTTTGATCCTTTGACAAAAATATCCGATTCCATATTTATATCGTTAAGGTTTTTTCCTGTCCAATTGCAGGAACCTGTAAGAAGCTGATATTTGTTTTCTTTTGCATTAGTGATACTCATCATTTTTGCATGATTTTGTTCGCCATGGGTATCGTACCAACGGATTTTAAGTTTCAGGCCAAGCTTTTTTTTCTTTTGCATCAGGTATGCCGCTACCTGCCTGTTTGGAGTGCCGTCCTTTATTCGGTTAAATGCATCTTTATTAGGATCGAGGATTATTTTTATGGGATTATTTACACGACGAGCAGTTTTTATTATTTCTTCGATAATTTCCGGTTCGGAAAGATAAAACATCTGTATTCTTACCTGGTCATTGGGCCTGGCACAGCGGAGTGTTTCGATTATGGTGTCTTTGATTTTACCCTCAGTTATGAAAGATACAGCCACAGGTTTGTTCATATTTGTGTCAGCTACAGGGGAAAGATTTAAGGCTGAAAATTTATCTTTGAAAAAACTTTTAGCATAACGTTTTGACTTGTCAGAGAAGATGACATCATTAAGTGAAGCACTATGGAGAGCATCTTCTCGTAATACCATATAGATATATTTGCCTATATCGCCTTTTACTGAAACTGCAAAATTGGTCGATGGTATACTGGCATTGTGGGGATTGCCGGTGGATATAAGTGTTTCATATTGATTGTCCGGGGTATCGGTTACAATTATTTTGCGATGGTTGGCTTTCAATGCACTTGCCATCCAGATCATTTCGATAGATATTCCTTTGCTGTCGATAGAATTATCGATCGGCAGCTTTATTCTGTTAAAAATTGATAATACTCTGCCGGGTATTCGAAAAGTTTTGTCATCGATAAAGCGAAAAGACTCGCGCATGAATTCTGCTATGCCTATTTTTGTAGCACTTTTGGTTGGTAAGAGATCAGAATAAAAAACATCAACTCCGTTTTCAGTAAGCTTTTTCACCGCGGGACTAACCCTGTTGCCGTAGCCTTTGTTGATTGGGTCAAGTATGAGCACAGCTGTCATATCGGGGTATTTTTTCTTTTGTAATATCATTGCCTCGGTAAGTTCAGCGACAATGTCTCTTTCTATTTTGGTTTCAGAATAAAAGCAATCGAAAAGAAAGACGCTGGCTATAACAAACTTTTTTGCATTTCGTATCATTTCCAGGACTTTGTCACCAATAGTTAATTTATAGAATCGTTTTTGTCTGGTTGGGTCAAACCAGCTATAAGAGGCAAATAGTTCCAGGTCATTTTCACAAACACTGTACCAGGGGGAACTGACGCAAAGCCTGGTCGGTGGTGTGGCTTCAACAGCAATTGCTGTTGAGAGACCAGATGTATAAGTCAGGATAGTGATTGTTAAAAATACAAGCTTTCTAATCATGATTACATACTTACACAAAAACACCTTCAAAACAATAAAAAATCTTTTTATACTACTCACAACTGAATTTTCCCCGTTTATCCGCGGGTATTCCGATACATCGGGATTATAACTTTCCTCGCGGAAATTTCTTACCCTGAAGGGTATAAAGCTGAAATTACAATTCAATCTTATTGTTTTTCTCATTGGAAAAAGCTCTTGCTAATGTGCAGATTGGATTTAGAATGATGTAGCTAATGGTTATTACCTTGAGGAAAGGCTTGTTATGGATAAAAGGCTTAAAGCTGGGCTGGTGTTGTTTCTAATTGCTGTTTTCCTTTTTTCATCGGGGGCAAGCAAGTACAACAGAAAAGAGGCTGATAAGGATATCGCCAGGGGCCGTGTTCTTGCAGAGAAAATTGCGATGAGCGATGTTCTTGGACCTTTGGCGGCGGTTTCAATCTCGCCGTATTTCGGGATTACGCTGCTGAGTGGTGCTTCGATGTTGGGTGAGCACAACCTGATACCTACGAACAGCTTTTTGCAGAACAATTCTGTGCTTGGTAATCCGCTGGTGTTTATTGTTTTTCTGCTTCTTTCCGGGCTGACATCGATACCGAAATTGACTACGCCGACGAAAGCTTTGGCAGAATCTGCGGATATACTGGAGAGATACGCGGGAGTGATCGTTTATACGACGGTAATTGCTGCAAGTAATTTGAGTGGACCTGCTGAACAGGTAGCGGTAGTTTATCAGGCGGGGATATTCAGCTTTACCGCTCAAACGATTCTCATACTGGCTGCTGCTTGCAATATCGTCGTTATAAATACCGTTAAGTTTTTCTTTGAATTGCTCGTGCTGATATCGCCTATACCTTTTCTTGATGCTATTTTTGAAGCGGCAAATAAGACTTTATGCGGCGTGCTTATCGCAATCTACTTATTCAACCCGTTTCTCGCATTTGCTATTAATCTAATATTATTCTTAATGTGTCTTTTGATTTACAAATGGGTTTACAGAAGGGTTCGATATCTAAAGTGCATATTGCTTGAGCCGATTATAATAAAAGTGCTGAAGATAAAAAATCCATTGAGACGACATCAATCAAAATATGAATCACTCAGCCATAGCGGAAAAGCGTTGGCGAAGGTCTTCCCACTTAAGAAAATTGATAATATAAAGAAGAAGCAGCTTTGTATCCTATTCAACAATGGCGACAAATTTGAAATTATGACAGTGAATTTTTTGACAACGCCAGTATTTAAGCAGGTTGATAATATTTCTGAAATAGAAAACGGGATTATTAAATCAACTGTTGAAATAAAATTTGAGTCAATGGACAGACCAATAGAATTTGCTTTTGCTAAACATTACAGTGAAAACTTCGAACCAGATGATAATAACAATATGAATGGAAGTTAAATACGCCTAATAAGGTATGTAAATTTTTAAGGAGTTTAACATGTCTGATTTTGCCTTAGTTTCAAAATTGCAAAAAAAATGGCTGACGAAATCAATAATATATTTTTTCTTTCTTATAGGCTTAGCTGCTTTTGGTTCGAAAAGGTCATGTAATACTTTTGCAAATCAAGAAGATTCGAATGGTAAGACAGTTTTCCCCAAGCATAACCACATTGCTTTCGGGCAGCGAATCAATGATCGCAGAAAGATGGTTGAAAAACAAATAATCACCAGGGGGGTAACGGACCCCAATGTGTTAAATGCTATGAAGGTTGTTCCAAGGCATTTTTTAATCAGACCGGGTGATTCCAAGAAGGCGTATTATGACAGGCCTATCCCCATAGGTTATGGTCAAACCATCAGTCAGCCTTTTATAGTTGCCTATATGACAGAGGCTATTAAACTTAATAAGAATTCGAAAGTACTTGAGATCGGTACGGGTTCCGGATACCAGGCTGCTATCTGCGGCGAAATTGCGAAAGAAGTTTACAGTATAGAGCTTATCGAACAATTAGCAGAGAAGGCAAAGACGCGTTTGAAGAAACTTGGTTATGAAAATGTCACGGCACGTCATGGTGACGGTTATTTTGGTTGGAAAGAAAAGGCACCTTTCGATGTTATAATTATTACAGCAGCAGCGGGGTTTGTGCCGCCTTTGCTTATCGAACAACTCGCCCCGGGTGGAATACTTATTTTGCCTTTGGGCAGTCCATATGGCAACCAGACGCTTGTGCGGATCACTAAAGATAAAACCGGCGAAATTACGAGCGAAAGTCTTTTGCCGGTTCGTTTTGTTCCTATGCTTGGACAAATAATCAAAGATAAAAGACAAGGCACGAAATGATATCTTCCGCTTTCGCAATTTTTTTGATATCAGCAGCAGCACTTGGATTTCAGCTTGTGTTAGTTCGGGCATTAGCAATAGGGCAATGGCATCATTTTTCTTATTTTGTTATAAGTATCGCTTTGCTTGGTTTTGGCTTCGGTGCGACGGCAGTGACTATTTTTTCATATATCAAAAAGCATTATTATAAAACGCAGTGGCTTGCTGCGATTTGCATGGGGGCAGCGGTGCCAATAGTTTTTTATTTAAGTCAGAAGGTACCTTTGCAGCAAATCCAGCTTATATGGGACAGGAAGCAGATATTATATCTGGCAATTTATTATCTATTGTTTGCAATTCCGTTTCTATTTGCAGGCAGTATTGTTGCGATGGCTTTTGAGCATTACAGCAAGAAAGCTCATTATATGTATTTTTATAATATGACAGGTTCAGCATTGGGCTCTGTTGGTGCTGTTGTGCTGATGTATTTATTTTCACCGGTACAGTTGATTCTGGTGGTTAGCGGTGTTTGTTTTGCTGCGGCGATTTGCTTTTCTATTAAGCTTTCATCATTACTCAGGACAATTACTGTTTTTGCAGCAACCGCTGTCATATTGCTTTTCAGCCGGTTTGGGCCTTTAAAGCTTGAAATTAATATCTCGGAAAATAAATCATTGGTTTATTACAACAATCTGCCCGGAGCCCGGAACTCTGGTTCTGCGCAAAGTCCGTTAGGGCAGTTAAATTGTATAAAAGCAGATGCTATTCGATATTTTCCCGGGCTTAGTTTTGCATTTAAAGGAGAGTTGCCAAAACAAATGCTGATAATCAATGATGGTGACAGCATATCAGCGGTAAATCATTTTGAAGATGTCAATGACCTGATTTGCTATGACTATATGAGTTCAGCTTTAAGTTATCATTTAATCGAATCGCCGAAGGTTTGTATCATAGGTGCCGGCGGTGGCAGTGATGTTGCACAGGCGTTGATGCTAAGAGCTGATAAAATAACCGCTGTCGAGATCAATCCGCAGATAATAGATATGGTCGCAAATAAGTTCAATGATTTTGCGGGCCGAATATACGAAAATGATAAAGTAAAAATTGTTATTGCAGATGGGCGGAGCTTTTTGCAGTCTTGTAATGCTTTTGATATTATTAATATTTCACTGCTCGATTCTTTTGCTGTTTCAACTGCGGGCATTTATGCGTTAAATGAAAGTAATCTTTATACTATCGAAGCCATTTCTCAGGCGATGGATAAGCTAAAGCCCAATGGTATTTTATCTGTGACAAGGGTCTTAAAAACTCCGCCGAGAGACAGCCTGAAGATGCTTGCTACTTTTGCAGAAGTTCTCAGGAGAAGAAAAGTCACTGACATCAAAGAACATATAATTATGATACGAAGCTGGGCAACCGCTACTATACTTGTTTCAGCTGAACCTTTTTCGCAATCTCAGATTGAAAAGACACGTCAATTCGCCAAACGCTGTCGATTCGATCTGATACATTTGCCTGATATCAGTGCCGAAGACGTTAATATTTTTCATAAGCTCGATAAGCCGGTATACTATCAGTATGCCGAGAGAATATTGTCGCCTGATTTCAGACATTTTTTTAGTGATTATGCCTATAATATTCGTCCCGCAACAGATGACAGGCCTTACTACTATGATTTTTTCAAGTGCAGTTCTTTGCCTTATATAATCAGGTCGGTTAAAGGGCAATGGCTTGTTTTTTCTGAATGGGGCTATCTTATTCTCGTCGTAACATTATTTCAGGCAGTGTTAGCAAGCACAATTTTAATTTTGCTGCCAATCGCAATAGCAAAGCCAATAAAAAATATTACCCATGGAAAATTAGCGACTTTTGGTTATTTCTTTTTGGTCGGTTTGGGCTATATGTTTTTAGAAATGGGTTTTATTGCGAAGATTACATTGTTGATAGGCCATCCGGTCTGGGCGATCGCTGTTACTATTTTGAGTTTTTTGCTGTTCTCAGCCTTCGGAGCTTTGACCTGTAAGTTAATTTTCAGCCTGAAAGATCCGGGGTGGATGGTTTATTCGATATATATCGCAGTTGCTGCAATCATCGTTACCGGATTGCTGGAAATATTGGCAATGAGATTCTTTTTCAACTATATGGTGCAATACTCTTTTGCGATTCGTTTGGCGATATCGTTTCTGATGATAGCTCCTTTAGCATTTTTTATGGGCATACCTTTTCCTTTTGCAATAAAAAAATTAGGCTTAAACCGCAGGCCCTTAATTCCCTGGGCATTGGGAATAAATGGATTTGCTTCCGTCATCGCTGCGGCAGGGGGGACTTTGCTTGCAATTTCACTGGGGTTTACTAATGTATCAGTAATCGCATTAGGTTGTTATTTTCTGGCGGGAGCAATTGTAAAAAAAATATAACC
>CAYZEH010000040.1:0-12051 GCA_964477135.1 uncultured Pirellulales bacterium
ATATGTTAGCTCGAGATCCATCTCATCTCGTCGCTTACGATGCACACCTTTCAGGCTATGCATTTGGGATGCTGTCAATACTCATATTGCTTTGGACCCGTCTTCTGGCAAGTGACGGAATAGATTTTGTGGTTATGCTGAAACAATGGAACAGACGAAGGTTATACCGCGATTCTGTTTCACAAGGCCGTGACCCATTTACCGGCATGGCAACGAAGAAAATAAAAGTTAAAGAGGTTAAAAAGACTCCCCAGCAAGTTCAGCAGGAGCAAAAGCTCCAGCAGCTGCGCAGCGAAATTACCAGCAGGCTTAGTCAGCAGAATATTTCCGCAGCAGCCAGTCTTTACCTCGAACTGATGGAGACAGACAGCCGGCAAATATTGCCTAAACAAAATCTGCTCGATATTGCTAACCAGCTAAGCAGTGAGAAAAAACACAGCCATGCAGCAATGGCTTACGAGCAGTTCCTGGAAAATTATGGAAATTATGAATACAGTGAACAAGTTCAGCTGATGTTGGGTATCATTTACAGTCGATACCTTGAAAACTCCGAGCTGGCGATTAAGCATCTAAAGCAAGCTATGGAAAAGCTTACTGATGCCGGTCAGCTTCAAATGTGTAAAGAAGAACTTCGTAAACTGCAAAGCGATTTTTAGAAAACTTTAACAAACTTGGGTAAATAAAAAAAGTTGACAATCCCGGGTTCTGTTGCTAATTTTGAACAGTGATGTTATTTTGTTGTTTTGATGTTTTTTCAAACGAAAACCCTATTTTGGGAGATATGATAATGAAGTTTCATACTATACTTTTTGTTTTAGCTGGTCTTATTTTTCTGACTTCTTTTGCACCGACAGCAATCGCAGAAGACGATGATGTTACATTTCCATATATTGCCCGGATAACACGCAATAACCTGAATATGCGCAGCGGGCCAGGGACAAATTATTATCGCTGCGGCAAGCTGAATGAATCCAATCGCATTAAAGTTGTTTCTCGTCGATTCAGCTGGTCAATGGTCGTTCCTCCGGCAGGTAGCTTTTCGTGGATATCTGCTCAATATGTTAGTATCGACCAGGCAAATCCTACAGCCGGCGCGGTAACTGGAAATTCGGTAAGGGTTTATGCGGGCAGCGATTATGTAAAGCCTGAGCATTCAACCACTATGCAGATAAAGCTTGATAAAGGCGACAAAGTTACCGTTATCGGTGAAAAGCAAGGCGATTATTATAAGATACAGTCGCCCACAGGTGCATATCTCTGGATAAAAACTTCATATACAAAATATGTCGGCCCAGCTAAGCCGGTAACACCCGCGAAATCTGCTGAAAAGGTGAAGTCAATCCCGGAGCCTGTTAAAAAGGATAAGCCAAGAGCAATAATTCCGCTTGATAAAAAAGACGCCAAAGAGACAGAAGAAGTAAAAAAAGAAGCGGAAACCAAAACTGTTGAAACTTCGCTTCCTGTTGAGTCGCAGGAGCTTAAAAAATATTATGAGCTAAAAAAACAGATTGATGATGAAAAAACCAAACCTTTGCTTGAGCAGAATTACGAAAAGTTTAAAAAGGCTCTTGCAGTGATAAGCGAAAATAAAAAAGCAGGCAAAGCTGCGAGATATTCGAAATTTTCGCTCGACCAGATAAAAAGATATGAGCTGGCAATGTCAGTGGCTAAAGAGATGGAGATTCAGAACAAACAGCTTGAACAGGCCAAGGAAAAAATCAGGAAAGCACTGGAAGCTAAACTGGCTGAGAACCCGGACCTGGGCAAATATACAGTTATCGGCACGCTTAAGACTTCAAAGGTTTATAGCAACGAGCTTAAAATGAAACATTACCGTATCGTTGACGATGCGGGCAAAACCGTTTGCTACGCCCTGCCTGATGAATCGGCTGTGGATATTGACACCGGTAATCTGATGGACAAAAAAGTTGGCCTGGTAGGCAAAATCGAACCGCACAGGCAAACATCCGGCGCTCTGATAATATTTACAAAAATAGAACTGTTGGAATAATTGAGTAAAAAAAACAGAAAATGGACAGACGTGATTTCCTGAAAACTGTGTTGCTCTCAACCGGGGCTGTTTCTATGTCGGGCTGTTTAACAACACAAAATTCTGAGATATCTACAAAAAGTGATATACAATATAATAATCTTCCTTTGTGGTATGGTTTTAATCTTCAGGAAAAATTTGTCCATAAACCAGATGAATGGCTGTCGATCGCACCGGAATGGGGGTTTTCAAATAATCCGTTCCGTGAATCCGATTTTGCATGGATGGCTGAATTGGGCTTTAATTTCGCAAGGCTGCCTATGTCTTACCTGTGCTGGAGTGAACAGGGAAACTGGTATGAACTCAAAGAAAAGCCTCTGAAAGAAATCGACCAAGCTGTCGAGTATGGCAAACAATATGGCCTGCATGTCAATATCAATTTTCATCGGGCACCCGGCTATTGTATCAACCAAAGTATTTTGAAAGAACCATATAGTCTTTGGGATGACCAAAAGGCTCTGGATGCTTGTGCTTTCCATTGGAACTATTTTGCAAAACGATACAAAGGGATCCCTAATTCACGATTGAGCTTTGATTTACTTAATGAGCCTTTCTTAACCACAAAAGAAAAATACATTCATGTTGTGAAGCAATTGGTTTCAGCAATTCGCGAGGCAGACCCCAACCGGCTGATCATTGCTGATGGATTTAATGTGGGGCGTATTCCGATGTATGAATTTATTGAATTAAAAGTCGCCCAAAGTACACGGGGATATATGCCCAACGCCGTGACACATTATCAATCATCCTGGGCATCGGACGAATTTAAAAATGCCACAACACCACCAACCTGGCCTATAGAACAGATTGGTACGTTATGGAACAAGGAAACTCTCTATCAAAATGAAATGAAGTCCTGGATTGATCTGCAATCAAAGGGTGTCGCTATTCACGTCGGTGAATGGGGAGCATATAACAGAACTCCTCACGATGTTGTTCTGGCATGGATGAAAGATTATCTGAGTTTATGGAAAGAAGCTCGCTGGGGCAATGCGCTTTGGTGCTTCAGAGGTTCTTTTGGTATTATCGATAGTTGTCGCCGGGATGTTAATTATGAAAATTTTCATGGCCATAAGTTGGACCGCAAAATGCTCGAACTTCTAAAAGAATATATGATTGTATCCTGAAAGCCCAACTTTGAAAAAACCGCAAAACCAACTCAAGACAAATATAAAAAATCCACAGACCAATGTTTAATTCATTCATAACTTACATTAATCATGCGGATACATTATCACAGCGCGCATCATTTGGCCGTAGCGTTGCCAGATTTGGTCTTCGTTCAGGCTGGTGTCAGATTCGTGCAGTTCTACTGTGATAATCGGTATGCCGAGAGTGACCCCAGCGTATGAGCCGAGCGAACCAGGTCTTGCGCCGAGTTTTTTAACTTCCAGGTCGCAGTATTGGCTCATCTTTAAAGCAATATCAGCTGCTGGGCCATCATAATCAATACAGGCGAAAGGCTGATGCAGGCTAAGTATCCTATCGGGGTTGTATTTTAGTAAAAGCTCTTTTATGATAACAGATTCGGGTTCACTAAGCCCAGCGGTTCCGTATTGGGGTTTGTTTATTCTGTTAACAGCCTCAAAGTTTCGATTCAGGTCTATGCCTCTTGCGTTGAAGCGGGTATTAGCAGCTAAACCGTCAGGATTTGCGACCGGCATCAAAATAACCTTTCTGCCATTGAGCAGTTGAGGGTTTGATCTTAGATGCTCAAGGGTCGCGTTTACCAGAGTCGCACTTGCCGGTTCGTCGCCATGGATCACACCCATGATAAATACAACATCATCACCTGTGCCTATTACAAAATATTGTATCTTTCGATTCTGGACAGAATAGCCAGCCATAAAACTTTGGCAAGCGGGTCTAAGTACAGCCTGGGTATCAGATGCAATTCTTTGACAGCCGGTAAGAACAAAAAACTGAGTTGAGCACAAAACAATTAAAGACCCGGTCTTTATATTCATAATCAATTTACCAAAACTTTCCAGGTAATTAAGCTAACTTCTCCGCTCCGCTGTAAACTTCTTCGACATGGAGAACCGCCGCTGCTACTTTTGGCAGATCCTCACGAACCCAATTCTTCATATCGTCAAATATTGGTCCATTAGTTAAATATTCAAACGAACCTTTCACCTGGAAGCTTTTGCGGTCTTTGGTAATAAACAAAAGCGAGCCTTTGCTGCCAGCGGCGATATTGGCCCTGGTCTTATCAAAATAATTATCAGTGATGACGATTTTGTCATCAGCAATTTTCTTTACACATGCAACATAAACTGAGTTTGGCAGCCCATCACTATTAACTGTAGTAAGTACCATTGCGCCTTCAACATTGTCCCACTGATTTTTTACTGCTTCCGGTAGATTAGCCATTTTCTAAAAGCCTTCCTTTCATTTTCTGTATAAAATCAAAACGTTAATGATACTATTAATCAAGCAAAATTTCAAACACTTTATTTTTCAGATCTCTCATTCGGGGTTATAACTTCGAGAGTTTGTTCTAATACCGGCAAAGGTTTTGCATTCACTTTGGGTGCATCGTAACTTCCAGTAACATCAACCCGCAAAACAGCGCTGCCTAATCCCTCAGCCAGCGACTGAAGCACTGACGGGTCAACTGTCGCAACTCTGCTTCCTCTTACAGCCAGCTTAAGATTTATATCCTTGGTTTTTATATCAACCCACCCCGAGCCATTAAATGCCAGACTTTCGCCGGCAAGATCGATCCGGTCAATATTGAGCATATTCTTTTCAATATATGAACTGATAAATAATTTTTCAAAAGCAAAATCTGTCGGCTCATCGAGTTTTAATATCTGAAGCACATTTGCTACGGGTGAAAGCTTACCGACTTTCATATCAGTTATTACTATGGAGCAACGTCCCAGTCGGGTCTGGTCATTGCCGATTATGCCCTGAAATGCCGCTGAGCCTCCTAATATACCGGTAGAATAACCATTATCCGGCTGATCCTGTTGCTTTTTAATTAGTTCATGAAGGTCGATATTTCCAAATGCAACATCAACAAGATACTGCCATGGACCCTCTTCGATCTGCTTAAATTTAAAACCACCTGCAAAACGACCGTCATAACAATCAGCTATTACATCTTCTGCTGACCACAACTTCCGAGCTGGGTCGTAATCCACCTTAGCCTGCATATCTGTAAGCTCCTTGCCTTTAACCCGCAGTCTGTGGGCATTGATCAACGCATCTGCATTTAAAATGCCTCTGCCATGATGATAAAGTATTTTCGTCTTAATTATTGAATCAAGGTCGCTGACACTTTTTTCAGGGGTAAAGCTGCAGGAGTTAAGCTTTATCGCACCATCTATATCAAATATCTTTTCCTTATCGACATCGGTTGTAATATTAAGCTTTGGTACATTCAGGCTGAATCTGCCTGTGGGTGAAAACTTATCGTATATCTTCTTAAACTTCTCAGGAATCGCCAGTTTGAATCTCTGGTCAAACATAAGATCATTAGCATCAAAACTAAACTGAGCACTTTTAAAAATCTTTTCAGATAATTGAATTTGACCATTAGCGAAGATCTGATATTTCTGCTGGGTATTTTTGATACCCCCAACGGAGTTTGCCCTGATATTTTCTAATTTGATTGTATCGTCATTGATGTCTATTCTGCCGAAAATGTCTTTTAGCGGATATGGGAAAAGTTTGAAATTTATACTGCTGCCCTGGCAATCGACGGTCAGATTATACTCAGGCTTATCTTCCATTTTAAGCTTTTTCAACTTCGCACAAAAGTCAATGTTGCCGCTTGGCTGGAGCATTGATACAAACTTATCCATAGATTTCGGCATCAGGTCAAAAAGTGATTTTTCAAGCAGCGTATTTTTACCGCCCACTGACATATCATATCTTAACTCATCTGCACCTTTGCCGGGCCAGATCTTACCATTAAGATCGATACTACCCTGACCATCTGCAATACCTTTGATATTATCAAGGGTTATAGTATCGGGACTGAAAACAGCTTTGCCGGATATATCAGAAATTTTGACCAGTGATTCGTTGATCTCAAAAGTTACGGTATTGAAAAACAACTCCGCAATAAACGTGATAAGCCTATCACTCTGGGCAGGTGTAAAAACTTTTATGAGAGCATCCCCCATACCACCCGCAACAAATTTGTCGTATAAATAGCGCTGACCATCCGGCAGAGCATTGGCAAGATCCGAATCCAGCTCGATGTTTGTCGCCTTGATTACAACATCATATTTTGGACTGTGAGTATTTGTGCCTGTAAGGTGGCCATTAAACGTAAGCTGCCTGTCGCCAACTTTCGAAACGAGGTTATAAACAAAAACCTCGGAAGGATCAAAAACCAGCCTGCCATAAAGATTTTCTATCGGATAAGGGAAATATGTGCATTTGGCTTTAATTGATTTCAGATCAACGGTAAGTCTCTGCTGCTTGTCTTTGCCGGGCTTTTTTCTGAAATCAAATTCGATTCCCACTCGGCCATAAGGATCAAAAACCTTCCAGAGTTTTTTCTGCGAAGGTGTCAATATCACAAAAAGCTCATCATTGAGCAGCATATTGTCGCTGAGCAACTTAACATCATAATCCCAGCCTGCTTCTTTTTGTAGTATTTGCCCTTCGATCCTAAGATCGATATCATCGTGCTTAGCTATAAGATTATTCAAGATGACGCTGTCTCGTGTAAAATCTATTTTGCCTGTAAGGTTGTTCAACTCGTATGGGTATTTAATATCGTAGAAATTTATTCCATTGCAAGTAACAGAGCCTTCAAATTTTACATTCTTTACATCATTGAAATTACCTTCTGCTTTAAGGGCAAAATCAAGTTGACCTGACGGATTGAAACGGGCGAAAACATTTTGGACCGCACCAAGTGTGCCGAACCTTTTTAAAAGTTTTTTGCTGTCAATCGTCTCTTTCACTGGTCCTTCTATGGGCTTGTTCTGCAGGTCACGAATGCTGAGATTCAAAGTAAAATTTTTATCGTCATCGTAATTCAGCACCATGGCTAAAGCGTCTATTGCCCAGGGCTTTTCGAAGGCTGGCAATTCTGAAGAGGACAGCGAGCCTGAGACGGTGAAAATGCCAGGGCCTACCTTGCCGTTGAGACTGCTTGGCTTTTCATAGCCCGATCTTTGAGCGGTGGTGATATAGAAATTGTAATTATCTTTTGTTGTTTTATCATGATCAAGTTTGACCTCTAAAGGCACCTCCAGAGCAGTCTTACTTACACCGTTCGTAATTTTGCTGTATTTAAGTATTCCACCCTTGAGCCTTACTATTGGTATTTTATCCGCTCCACCTTTTGGCGCAGTAAATTTCATGTCCAGAAAATTCCAGTGGTCGCTGTCTGTTTCATTTTGAGCATCTAAAACAAAGTCTGAAACCATGATCTTCTTGAGCTGTGGTTTAAACATCAACAGACTAAGGATCCCAAAGCGGGCATAAAGCTTGTCGGCTTTAAAAAAGGCATTGTCGTAGCCGACATCGACCATCGGGCGGATAGCAATGTTCTTAATAAAGACGGAGCCATTGATGCGAAAATGGACAACATCCGCATCTACCGCTGAACCGGTCATCTCGCTTATCTGGACGATCGCCACTTCGCGCAGAACTTTGGCGGTGGTATTGAAAGTAAACCAGAAAACTCCAACCGCGATGATTAATTCTATAATCCGCCTGAGCCAGGTTTTGCGTCTGGAGTTTTTCTTCTCAGAATCTTTCCGATCAGCTGTCATCTATATGCGATTCCTGTCCTGTTATAAAACAGACCTGAAAATACCATCAGTATCGCCTTTACACTCATGAAAATTATTGAAAATTATTTTCTGTTAATGGCTTTGTCAGCAATATCTCTTCGACAGTAAGCACCATCGAACTTGATCATTTCGACTGCCTCATAAGCTTTTGCTTTTGCCTGGGCAACAGTATTTCCAACAGCAGTAACACCAAGAACCCGACCACCGGCAGTAACAATATCATTGTTTTTTTTCGCGGTGCCGGCATGGAAGACCATCACATCTTCAAGTTGAGCTGCCTGGTCAAGACCTGTAATTATCTTACCATTTTCGTAACTTCCGGGATATCCTTCTGATGCCATGACCACACAAACTGCGGGTCTGGTATCCCACTCAAGAGTAATTTCATCAAGTGTGCCGTCACATACCGCCAGCATAACTTCAAGAAGGTCGCTTTTAAGCCTCATAAGAATAGGCTGAGTTTCCGGGTCGCCAAAACGGACGTTGAACTCCAGCACTCTCGGACCAGCAGCGGTAACCATAATACCGGCATAAAGTACACCTCTGTAAGGCGTACCGTTGCGATTCATTCCATCAACGATAGGTACAAGAATTTCTCTGCTGATACGATCCATCATTTTGTCAGTGATAACCGGCGCCGGGCTGTATGCACCCATACCACCGGTGTTAAGACCTGTATCGCCATCGCCTATAGGCTTATGGTCCTGAGACGATTCCATAATATAAATATTTCTGCCGTCGACAAACGCCAGTATCGAAGCCTCTTCGCCGAGCAGTTTTTCTTCAACGATCAAATTATCACCAGCAGAGCCGAACTCTTTATCGCACATTATTCTCTCAGCGATTACAATAGCGTCTGCGGGATCGTCACAAACGAAAACCCCTTTGCCCTTTGCAAGACCAGCAGCTTTTATAACCACTGCTTCATCTCTTGATGCAATATATGTTTTTGCATCTTCGTATCTATCAAAGCACAACCCTTCAGCGGTAGCTACTGAACTGGCTTTCATTATCTGTTTAGCAAAAGCTTTATCAGCCTCAAGCTGAGCGGCCGGGCCGGAAGGACCAAATGCCTTTATACCGACAGCTTCGACCACATCGACAATACCTGCTGCCAGTGGATCTTCCGGGCCCACCACAACAAGCCCAATGCTTTTTTGCTTTGCAAAATCAATTACTGCGTCAAGATCAGCAACATCCAGGTCAACATTCGTACCGCACATAGCAGTGCCGGGGTTGCCGGGGGCAATGTATAATTTATCAAGTTCCTTAGATTTCGCCAGTTTCCAGGCAATCGCATGTTCGCGACCACCGCTACCAATTAATAGTACATTCATTTTCAAGCCTCTTTAGATTCGACGCATGTATTAACAATAATAATACCGTAGTTATCTTTACTACAGCCAAACTAAATAATAATTTACCAAAGCTGGCCTCTATGCTCAAGTTTTCTTTGAAATGAACGAAAATTATGTTAACATTATCCGATTGTAACTGTCGATTTCATAAATATTATTTTGAAGGGAATATTATGAAACGTTGTATAAAACTGACTTTGCTTACTGCCTTACTTGGTGCAACGGCTGTATTTTCAACTGGTTGCCAGAACCAGCAGCTCGAAAATTGTCAGCAGGAAAATCTAAGACTGCAAAAGACTATTGACCAGCAGCAGAAACAAATTGAGCAATTTTCTTTGCAGCAAGAGACTTTAACTCAAGTAATGCTGCAAATTACCGCAGAATCTGATAAGGTAGAAAAGCAGCTTACGGTAACTGAAGAAGAGTTGGAAAAACTCAAAAGACTCAGAAAAATGCAGGAAATGAGCCCTGAAAAGAAAGCTAAGATGATTAAATCCATCGAAGAGCTCAAAAAAGCCAGGAAGATAAAAGCTGAAAAAATGAAAAAACAACAACAGGAAAAGAAATAACAGGATCATAAAATGTTGGATTTTAACTGGCAGGTCACCCTTTTTATTGGGTTAATAACAGTCGTTACGTTCCTCGGAATGTTCTCAAACCTTTCCTGGATGTCGAAAATGAGACTTATGGTTGTTTTTATAACAGGATTTTTATTAATCGGCATACTCTGTTGGCCCTTAGTTAAACCAGATGATATGTTTCAACCGATTTCGCTGGTTAGCGGCAATATCAGCGTTTCTTCATCGATTATTGTCCTTGCAATGGCTTTTATTACTGGTTTGGTGGGATTTTTTGTTTCCTGGCCTTTAGGTAAAGAAATGGCAATTGCAGCAGTACCGGCAGGTCTTTGTGTGTGGTCATTCAGGTCAGCTTCAATGGCGGATTTAATGTTGAATTGTAATTCGATCGAGTCAAAATATGCTCTGATGGCCAAAATAAAGTGGGAACCTTTTTTCTGGTTGGCGGTAGTAGCTGCCGGCTACGGCGGTGTTTGGTTGGCACAGAAAATGACCTCAAAAACCCCAAAAAACGAAAAAAATCTTGAAAAGACCAAAAAAAGTGACATTTTTAATATTATTGTAAATGCCGGCCTGTCAACCGCAGCTTCTCTGCTGATCGCTACTTTCTGTGTTTGGATGCTTGCTCAGGACGTAAAAATGATCGATAATAAGTTAGGGTTCGTAATCGCCCAGCCTCATGTATTGCAAATATGCTTTGCTGTATTGGTAGCTTTTGCGGTGTCCGGCTTTGTCGTAAAAAAATTCCTCAACGGAAACTATATCTGGCCACTATTATCAACTTCTATGGTAACCTTTTTAGTTACAAGCATTTACGTTAACACAGACACTCTAAAACACATGTCAGGGAACTGGCCTGTTAATTTCTTCCAGAATTCTGTCCTGTCAATACTGCCTATTCAGATGGTAGCTTTCGGGGCTTTAGGCTCTGTTGCCGGCTATTGGTTGGCTGTCAGGCTTGATTATTGGAAAAAACACCATTGCTAAACTCGCAAAGGCAATAAAACCTATCTGCTTCAAAGAACTTAAGTTGTTGTGATAGAAAGACTTAACCCACACAAGGTCTTACAAGCCGCAACCCATTACAAAAAAAAACAAATTTCGTTGTTTCCGGTCTTAAAATTAGCCGAAAAATACTACTGTGTTAATGAGGTTTGCCTTTGAAATACGATGAAATCAAAAGACCTAAGGAAGTAACTTGAACTGTTTACGTTAATGTTTCGTAAATAACAATGAAGGCCAACCAACAAAAGGAGTTGATTATGTTGGTATTAAGCAGACAAAAAGATGAATCTATTGTGATTGGCGACAATATTGAGATAATTATTGTTGACGTTCGCGGCGATAAGGTAAGACTTGGGATTACCGCTCCCAAAGAGATATCTGTTCACCGTCGGGAAGTATACGATGCCATTCAGCGTGAGAAAAACGCAGAAGATTCTAAGGAAACAAAGAAGGAAACTGCAAAGCAAAAAACTGAGTAGCTTGTTAAAATAAAAATAATACCATTCATGGTAATAAATTTCCGCGGATAAAGCGAAAAATTTGATTGGGATTGGCATAATAAACCTTATTCGGACAATATTTGAATAAGGCTTTTTTTTATGCGCAAAAAAACGGCTGCAGATCAAATTTAAACCCACAGCCGATATTTTTTATGCATCTGATTTACTCTACCATTCCCATTCATTTCCAGATGGTGTTACTTCCTGTCTGTTTCTACCTCGGCCTTGATGCTTCATTTCTGGGCCTTTGAATTTGCGATTGCCCCATGATTTCTGCTGATTGCATGAGCGATCAAACCCTCTTTGCTGCTGATACATTGGACATTGACCATCCTGGCGATTTTCAAAGCCTCTTGCCATTTTTTGCTGACCTTGGAAATTTCCTTGTCTTTGCATAGCCCTTGGACCTTGCCACTGGTTTTGCCCTGACCAGTTTTTCCTCATTCTTCCCTGGCCCATTTGACCTTGACCTCTCATATTTTCAGCAAATCCCTGCCCCTGATAACGCTTTTGTGGGCTTTGATACTGCTGTCCTTGGTTCATCATACCCTGCCCGCGACGAGCAAAACCTCTTTGCATACCACGGCGTCTTTGACTAGCAAATCGTCTTGGTCCATTCTGGCAACCATACTGCTGACGACCGCCCTGGTAATTTCTCATTCCACGACCCCTTGCATTGTGTGGTCTTTGAGCAAATTGCCTGTAAGGACGCTCGCACTGGTCTTGATCTTCATCCCGATCTTGACGGTGATGCTTTTTCCAAGCCTTTTTAGCGTGTTTTGGCATATCATTGTC
>CAYZEH010000040.1:12151-15737 GCA_964477135.1 uncultured Pirellulales bacterium
GGCCCTTTCGGCTCTTTCACCTTTTTCGCCGTCCTGGATTCTCTTACCAGCACGTGCTTTGCGGAATTTAGCTTTAAAATTATCCATTTGTTCGATCAACTCACCGATTTTATCTATATCCTTAGCTTCATAAGCAGCTTTTAGCTCATTTGACCACTGGTTAACACGCTGGGCGTGTTTTGCCGGGCCCGCGATCTGGGCTTTGTCTTGATCATCTGTTGCCTGGGGCTTCGCCGAGGCTATTAACCCCAATAGCGAAATCAAAATTGCGATTAATACTGTTTTCTTAATCATAGTTCTATCCTTTCGATAATAAAAATGTTATTTTCACAGAGATAGACGCAATGAAAATGGTATTTATTGCAATTAGTTGAAAAATAGAAAAACTAATTTCAGATTACTTTCAACCACTTACCCATTTAAAGCTGCAACCACGACCATAATGAATAACTTCTTTATCCGGGAAAACTTTCTTCAGATGAGAGTTTAATGCCTGCATACCAGGATCTTCAGCGGTACCATGATCTATAACTAAAAGAGGCTGACCCGTATCCTGAGCATAAGTTGTCTGTACCCATGTGTTTACCACATCATTTATCGCTATGAACATATCCGGCTTTAAGTGTCCATATTCCATCGGATCACAGAAACATCCCGTCCCCACACCAACCGAACTAACAGGATAATCATTATGACCATAAAAAGCAACACCAGGTTGGCCATAGGCTTTGAGTTTACCTGCGATGTCTCTGGCAACATCTATAGCAGACCTTTTGGGAGTTTTATAAACATTATAATAAACTTTAGACCTGACAATATCACTATCTTCGAATCCCAAAGCTTTCCCCAGTGCAAATGGAATTCCAAAACCTTTGATTTTATCGAGAACATCGTGACAGCGGATAATTACCAGGCCATGATCCTTTATCCATTTACTCTTTTGGTCCCTCATCTTCGTATAATCCGACAAACACCAAATCTTTTTAAGGTGATCCTTTTCCAGATCAAGATCCCAATGGGTATAAAATGTAGGCTCATGCACAACAAGCAGGTTAACACCCTGACTGACAGCTTCTTTGCAGGTATCCCAGTACGGCATCCAGCATGTTCCTATTTTTTTGACAACTGTTTCAGGGTCACCAATTATCACCTTATCAACAGAGGGTTCATTAACTTTTTCTAAAGACCTTAAATACGCATTAACATCTTTGGCACGTAATTCTTTGTTTGGCTGGCTATTTTGAGGATTATTTTGTGCAAAAAGATTATTCGCTAAAACCAATCCCAGTGAGCCTGCTTCAATAAATTCTCGTCTATTCATTATTTGTCTCCTATGAATATTATCAAATCTATACGCCTATTTTTATTTGAAAGTTCTTATAACTCAATACTCCAAACCATAATTAAGGTCTTTGCTTAATACAACCCATGCTCGCTGGTCTTTTTTGTTGATACTAACCGGAGGTATCTTCTTAACATCTTTAAGCCAGATCAATAGGCCGTAGCGACAATCCGTTTTACTTTGCCAGTAGCTTTGGTTGCCGCAGATTTGTTTATTGTAAAGCTTTTTAATTTTATCAATTTCCAAGCGGTCAAGATTTTTATAAATTTTAACCGTAGCAACTTTAGCTGTTGCACAAATCGGCCCACTGGCTTGTTTAAGATATACAAAATCGCCGACATCGATCTGACCGAAAGGCTGACGTTTTGTCCTTGTCAATCGGGCTTCTATTGTTTTTTGTCCAACGATAACAGCTTTGAGATATAGGGATTTAAGTATTGCAAGATGTTTACGCATTTGTCAGAGCTCAACTCCCAGTAAAGCCAATTGCTGTTTTACATTCGTAACATTTTCAAATAAAATTGTATTCAGGCCAGCTTTTTTTGCACCTTTGATATATTCTGTCTTGTCATCAATAAACACCGCTTGTCCCGGCTGAATTTTTAGCCTTTCAACAGTATTTAGATATATCTGCTCGGAAGGTTTAATGAGCTTTTCACAACAGGAAAACAGCGTAACATCAAACATATCATAGCCTTGCTTATGAAAAAAGTCATAGCATGGCATCTCGGTATTAGAAAGAAAACCGATTTTATATCCGGATGCTTTTAAAGTTTTCACCAAATCAAAAACCTCTGTTTTGGGGCTGTAGACATCTGTAAAAGCATCTGTCCAGAGAGATTGCGATTTCGGCAACGAAACATTTAATTGGCTGCAAATATTTTGCCAGAATGTTTTTTCGGCAATGGTGCCTTTCTGGAAATCGTCCTGAAACATACTGTGAGCCTGTGTATAGTCCTGTTGTATCACTCCAAGCTCTTTAGCACAATATTTCATAAGCCCTGGGGCTGGGTCATCGATCAACACTCCGCCCCAATCAAAAATAACAGCTTTAATATCGCTCACATATACTCCTTCGCTGGAAATGTTTCTCAAATAATAAAACAATATTGTCATAGTACTTCACTTTATCGCTAAAAACAAAAATAAATTAAACAAAACCGGCTCAGAGGGGTTATTGCTTTTGACGACTTGGCTTTGAAAACTTATAATTAAACCGGTTTTTAAGGATACGAATATGGAATCAATATTAATTGCAGCGGTTTTAGTTCTTGTTGTTATCGTAGTGGGATTGCTTTTCTGGCTTATAAATAGCAGTTTTGCCGGTAGAAATGATATTTCTTCCCAGGCAACAGCTATAGGGATGCTCCAGCAACAGCTTGAATCTATAAAATCTCTGCAGGATACGACCAAAGACACTGTTCAGAAATCGTTGCTAACTAATCAAGTCAACCTGACTAAGTCTTTAGAGTCAAGCCAGAAGGTTCTTAATGAGCTTCATGGCCAAATAGGTAAACTCCAAGGTACTAATCAGCAGATGCTTGAGATGGGAAACGATGTTAAAAGACTTCAACATATCTTCAGCAGTCCGAAACTGCGAGGCCAGATGGGCGAAAGCAGCCTTGAAAATCTGCTTGCCAACATCATGCCGACAGATTCCTATGAATTACAGCACAGTTTCAAAAATGGAAAGATCGTCGATGCGTTAATAAAACTCGATAAGCACACTGTCCCGATAGACGCAAAGTTTCCGCTGCCTGCATTCGAAAGAATCGCAGAGGCTGAAACCGAAGAAGAAAAAATCAAGCTTCGCAAAAATTTCCATAACGATGTCATAAAACATATCGACAAAATTGCAGATCAATACATCCTGCCGACAGAGGGAACTCTCGATTTTGCAATGATGTATATCCCCGCTGAAAATATTTACTATGAAACAATTATAAAATACCCCGGCGACGCTAAAGATATTGTACAAATCGCACTAGATAAAAAAGTTATACCGGTATCGCCTAACCTGCTGTTTACATATCTGTCAACAATAGTAATGGGACTCAATGGCTTGCAGATTGAAAAGCAAGCTGCCCAGATCAGGCAAAATTTAAAAAAGCTTAATTCATCTTTTGCAGGCTTTATGTCTTCATGGGATGTCCTCGGCAAACACATGCGAAATGCGAACTCTCAGTATGAAGAGGGTAACAGGAAACTGGACAAGTTCGGCTTTGAGCTTGAGCAGATACAAAC
>CAYZEH010000041.1:0-15653 GCA_964477135.1 uncultured Pirellulales bacterium
AAGATTCGCTTGCCTGCCAAAATGAATTGTTAGAGATGCCCTTCAATTTTGAAAATCGCCTCCCAAAAAAATCCAAAAAAAAGCTCTTGCAAGATAAAAATTAGGTTTTATACTATGGCAATATTGTTTTTTGCGGGTGTAGCTCAGTGGTAGAGCGTCACGTTGCCAACGTGAATGTCGTGAGTTCGAATCTCATCACCCGCTTTCCTGAATACTATGGGTTTTTGCATAGTATCGGTGAGATATCGACTAAATTGGTTAGTTTGGCGTTGGTCTCCGATACGTTTAAGGGTTCTTCTGAGCCGTTAAACTAACGAGGCCTGGGCCGTTGGAATTGTTTCCGGTGGCTTTTTTGTTTAACATAAAATATTTAGGAGCGTAAAAAAAATGGCCGAAGAGAAAATTGCCTCAAAAGAAGAAAAAAGCAAAAACATCGTCACTATCGAAGAGGCTGGCCCATGTAAGAAAAAGATCACCATAGAAATACCCGAAGAAACGGTCATCAAAGCCACAGACGAACAATACAAAACCCTCGGCAAAGACGCCGAAGTACCGGGCTTTAGAAAAGGTCGGGCACCAAGAAGGCTGCTCGAAAAACGCTTCGGCAAAGACCTCTCTCAACAGATAAAACTAAAACTCCTCGCAGATGCAAGCGATGCCGCTGTCAAAGACAACGAGATAGACACCCTCCGCGATCCGGACATCGACCACGAAAAAATCGAACTGCCGGAAACAGGTCCAATGAAGTTTGAATTTGAAGTCGAAGTAAGACCGCAATTCGACCTGCCCGAGCTGGAAAACATCCCGATTAATAAAACAACCCGCGAAGTTACCGACAAACAGGTAACATCCGAGATTGACAAACTGAGAAAATATTCAGGCGTATGGGCTCCTCGTAAAAAAGGTGAAAAAGTAGAAGAAAACGACCAGGTAATAGGCGACGTCCTGCTAAAGGTCGAAGGCGTCGAAGAAAATGAAAAACTCGACAACACCGAAATATTCGTAAGAGCAGGCGGTTTCGTAGGCTCTGTACCGGTAGAGGACCTCGACAAACTCCTCGTTGGTACAAAGTCAGGCGATGTCAAAGAAACATCCATAGACGTCCCCGCTACGTTCCACAAGGAAGAATACAGAGGCAAAAAAATCGACGTAAAGATCGAAGTCGAAGACATCAAATGGTTAAAACCTGCTGAGCTTAATGAAGCATTCTGCAAAAACTACGGCGTAGAAAACGAAGACCAGCTCAAGGAAAGAATCGAAGAATCTCTTCAGGCCAGACTCGAACAGGATGCAAAAGCAGAAATGACAGAGCAGATTTACAAATACATGGTAGAAAAAACTGACTTCGACCTGCCGACAACCATCGTAGCCGAGCAGGCACAAAACCTTATGCAAAGACAATACTCAACACTGCTGCAAAAGTCCCTGCCCGCTGAACAACTCAAAGAAGAGGTCGAAAACATACAGGCAACAAGCGAGGATCAGGCAAAAGAGCAACTCAAAACATTCTTTATCCTGAGCAAGATCGCTGAAAAACTTAAGATAGAAATCACTGATGAAGAGATCAACGGCCAGATTGCACAGATCGCTGTCAGTAAAGGTCAAAGACCTGAAAAGATGAAAGAAGATATGCTCAAAGACGGCTCTCTGGCTCAGTTCTCAATGCAGCTTAGAGAATCGAAATGCATCGATAAGCTACTCGAAACCGCGAAAATAACAGAAGTCGCACCAGAAAAAGCTGCCAAAAAGAAAACTAAAAAAGCCACTAAGAAAGCCCCTAAGAAAACCTCTAAGAAAACTGCCAAAGCAAAGGACGACTCAGAAGAGGCGCCAAAAAAGGCCGCTAAAAAGGCAACAAAGAAGAAAACAGTAAAAAAAACGACTAAAAAGAAAACAGATAAGTAAAAATGCCCGATACAATTAAGGGTAGTTATTAGATAACCGCTCGCAGCGCATCGTCCGATAAGATCAGTGCGCTGAGGGATATATTTAAAAAAGTTTTGTTAGTTTAATCCCAGTTGGATTTTTCCGTTTATCAGCGGGTAAATAACTCGAAGATAGGAGTTATGGATTTATTCGCGGAAATTTACTACCCTGAAGGGTATAGTTTGGTTTTTATAAAGGAATTTTAAATGTTTATTACCAGTCCCGGTAAAAAAATCATTAAAAACGCCGAAGCAATGCAGATGGACATTCAAGCCAGAAGCGATTACCAGAGAACAAGAGAGATGACTCTCGACGAAATGCTGCTGGACAATCGTATCCTCTTCATGATCGGTGAGATCAACTACGTCATGGCCACTCAGGTAATCATGAAACTGCTGCACCTCGATAACTCAAAACCAGGCTCTGAGATCAGCTTGTACGTAAATTCACCAGGCGGAAGCGTCGACGACACTATGGCAATTTATGACACGATGCGTTTCATCAGTTCACCGGTTGCGACATACTGCATAGGCAGAGCTCAATCCGGAGCAGCGATAATTCTCGCCTCCGGCAAAAAGGGCAAACGTCACGCACTGCCGCACGCAAAGGTAATGCTGCATCAGCCCTGGGGCGGAGTAACAGGTCAGGCATCCGATATAAAAATACAGGCTGAAGAGATCATCAAAGCAAGAACAATGATAAACGAGCTGCTGAGCAAACATTCCGGCCAGCCCATAGAAAAAATCGCCGCTGAAACCGAACGCGACCATTACATGACCGCCGACGAAGCTTGTGCTTATGGTCTGATCGACGAGGTACTCCACGAAGAAGAGGAAAAAAAGCCAAAAGATAAAAAACCAAAAGAAAAAGATACCAATAAAGATACCAATAAAGATAATGACAAAAAGTAAAACCTTAGAATAACGAGGATTATTAAATATGCCGATTAATCAGAGTTTAGTTCCGATAGTTATAGAAAAAAGCGGTAGAGGCGAACGCGCCTACGACATCTACTCAAGACTGCTGAAAGACAGAATCGTTTTCTTAGGCGGTCAGGTAGACGATGACTCTGCGAATCTCATCGTTGCTCAGCTTCTGTTCCTCAGCAATGAAGACAGCAAAGCAGACATCCACTTTTACATAAATTCACCGGGCGGTTCAATAACTGCTGGTTTGGCGATTTACGATACGATGCAGTTTATCCGCTGCGACGTCGCAACTTACTGCATAGGCCAGGCAGCATCAATGGGTGCAATATTGATGGCAGGCGGAACAAAAGACAAACGTTACGCCCTCGACAACAGCCGGATACTTCTGCACCAGCCCTTGATCGCCGGTGTATTGCAAGGCCCAGCTACCGATCTCGACATCGAGGCAAAAGAAATACTTCGCCTGCGTGAAAGGCTTTACCAAATATTAAGCAAACACTCTGGTCAGGACGCTGATAAGATCGAAAAAGACTGCGACCGTAATCTCTGGCTCGAAGCTCAGGAATCTGTCGACTATGGTCTGGTAGACAAGATACTCCAGAAAGCTCCCCAGTTGAACTCGCAGGAGTAACCAAAAACATTAATTAGCATGGATGGAAAGGTTATTACAGTGAAAGCAGTAAACATAATACTGGCAGGATGTCTCTTAGCGATAACCGCAGGCTGTGAGAGCCAAAAAGCGAAACCCGCTATCAGCGAAAAGGAAACTCTCCAGCAGCAAAACACCCAGCTAAAAAAACAAATAGACAGCTATAAAGCTGAAAACGTTGAACTTCAAAAGCAAATTTCCACACTAACTGTTACCGGCAAAGCAGCAACCAAAGACATCTACGACCTGAAAAAAGTTGAGCTGACCAAATACACCAATTTCTACGACCGTGACAAAGACGGCAAAAAAGAAAAACTCATTGCATATTTAAAACCAACCGACTCGCAAGGCGACATCATCAAAGCAGCAGGTGAAGTAAATATCCAGCTATGGGATTTAAACAAAAAAGAAACATCCGCCCTGCTCACGCAATGGAACATCCCCGCAGATAAGCTCGGCGAAAAATGGTTCTCCGCAATACTGGGAACAAATTACCGCTTCGCTTTCGACATCACAGGCAAGGTCAAAGACTTCTCCATACCTTTAACTGTCAAAGCAACATTCAAGGACCGCCTCAGCGGAAAAACATTTTTCAGTCAGAAAGTCATCGAACCAAAAGCAGACTGAGAACACGTTTATCATTTTAGCTCTTGCAACTGCGCGCCGGTAATATAGAATGCCGCTATGTCAAAATTACAAAACAGCATAATACAAGGCGACTGCATAGAAGTTCTAAATAAGATAAACGAACCGATAGCGGATTTGATCTTTGCCGACCCCCCTTTTAACATTGGTTACAAATACGACAAATATTACGACTGCGTCAAAAGCAAAAACTATATCGCATGGACAAAAACATGGATGCAAGCCTGCAAAAAAGTCCTCAAGCCTCATGGTTCATTTTATATCGCCATCGGTGACGACTACGCTGCCAACGTAAAAATGATAGCCGACGAAATAGGCCTGACCATGAGAAACTGGATAATCTGGCATTACACTTTTGGTCAGCAAACGAAAAATAAATTCGCCAGATCACACACCCACATATTCTATTTTGTAAACGATAAAAAAAATTTCACATTTAACGACCATGCGGCCAGAGTCCCTTCCGACAGACAGCTTCTATATAATGACAAAAGAGCCAACCCGAAAGGCAAAATACCCGATGACGTCTGGAACCAGTACAGCCGGGTTTGCGGCACATTCAAAGAACGCGCTCAATGGCACCCCTGTCAGATGCCCGAAAGCCTGCTCAGAAGAATAATCCTGACAAGCTCCAACCCGAAAGACTGCGTCCTCGACCCATTCAATGGCTCAGGAACAACCGCAGCCGCTGCCATCCAGCTCGGCAGAAACTACATCGGCATAGATATATCAAAACAATACGTCGAGAACACCCGCAAAAGACTCGAAAAATTAAAAAAACTAACCGCCAGCCAAAAACGAAATATAATAATAACTCAACTGCTGACAGACATGAAATTACCACCATCAGAAATCCTCTCCAGCAAAAAACTGCTGACTTTATTTGCGAATCAGCTTAAAATAAGAACAGATAACGACCAGCCGTATGACATTACAATGATCGAAAAGTCTCTAAAGGATTTGCAAAGTGAAAGAAAAGAAAGAACCTAAAAACCTGATACTCTCATCACTGCCTTTCATCGCATCAGCAATAATGCTGACAATAATCCAACCGCCTTTCAACATCTCATATCTGGCATGGATAAGCTGGGTTCCTTTCATATACACATCTGCAAACAAGAACAACAGGCACTTCACATATCGCGCCTGCTATATCATCGCATTGGCATATTGGCTCGGCAATTTATACTGGATGAGTTACGTCACCGTTGCTGGTTGGATAACGTTCTGCATATATACCGCGGCCTTTTGGCCTTTGCTCGCCTTCGCTCTTAGATTCGCCATCGGTAAGATACCGTTGTTCATCGCAGCACCAATATTCATAGTTGCTGCCGAGAGGCTCCAGGGCGTTTTCTTAGGGGGCTTCTTCTGGAAATTCCTCGCACACAGCCAATATCAAAACATTAAACTCATTCAGATCGCGGACATCTTCGGAGCCGCTGGTGTAAGCTTTTTAATAGCAATGGTCAGTGGTCTTATCGCTGAAATCCTGCTCAACAGAAGCAAAAAAAAGATATCCATAATAAACCTCGCAGCCCAAACCATAATTGTCGCCTCAGCCATAGTCGCATCGGTAATGTACAGCAACTACCGCATCGAGCAGACGCCAGCCAATATTACCCCAGGCCCGGTCGTAGGCGCTGTCCAGACAAACTTCCCACAATCTTTCAAAAACAGTGAACTGCAAAAAGACAGCGATTTCATGCTTAACGATCTTTTTCAGAAAAATAAAGAATCCGCACAAGCTGGCGCTGAAATAATCGCCTGGCCTGAAACATTAGTACAGGCAAGCCTCGACAAAAGAATTTTAAAAGTTGTCGAACAAAACTCAAAACATCTGACATATCATAAAATGATCGCAAACCACGCGAAAGACACAGCATACATCCTCGCCGGCGCATCAGGTGGTTCCACCGAAATAAACGAAAAGCTCGAAATTTACCTCGATAAAAAATATAACTCCGCATTCCTGTATACCCCCGATGGTTCCCAGGCTCCCTGCCAATACGACAAAATACATTTAGTACCTTTCGGCGAAGTTCTACCTTTTAAAAAAGACATCCCCTGGTTGCATAAGTTTTTCGTAAGCCTGACCCCTTTTGAATATGACTATTCACTCGATTACGGCACACATTACACGATCTTCGAAATGACAACCAGAAAATCTCCAACACCTAAAAAATACCGTTTCTCCGTCATAATATGCTACGAAGACACCGTACCGTCATTAAACAGAAGATTCGTCCTCGACGAAAACTCAAACAAGCAGATTGACTGGATTTTCAATATAAGCAACGATGGTTGGTTCGTAAAATTCAAAGAATCAAAGACAATACCAACCATCGAACTGCCCCAGCATACCGTTGTCTGCGTATTTCGCGCAATCGAAAACAGGATAAGCATCGTAAGAAGCGTAAATTGCGGAATCAGCGGCATGGTTGATACTCTCGGAAGATTCAGAAATGACTATACCGCTGGTAATCTGCCAAAAAAAGTAATGCAACGCAAAGCTATTGCTGGATGGTTTAACGACATTGTGCCGATAGATAAAAGAGTCACGTTTTTTAGTAAATACGGACAATGGCTCGACAGCTACTGTGTTGTTTTCTTATTGATTATCTTCTGCTGGGCTGTCATCCATAAATTCAATGGCAAACGAACGGGAAAGGATTCCGGAAATGAAAAAAATAAATAAAAAACTCGTACTTATTCTTTGTATCTTCTTTATTACCTTCTCTATAACTTTGGCTGACGAAAAAAACAGCGAAGGTGGAATTTTGCAGAAACACTTCTCCCTGTTCGAAAAGAAATCTGAAAATAAAACACCTCTCAGCAAAAAAGCTTCCCTCAAAGAGATGAAGCCCCAGGCAATAAAAATTATTCAACAGTCATTATCCGACTCCGACCCCAGAATAAGAGCTAATGCTATTGAGATAGTCGCCCAAACCCGCCAGATAAGGCTTATGCCAAAAGTTGAAAAACTCCTCGAAGATAATTATGTACCGGTCAGATTTGCCGCTGCAATTGCCATCGGGGATACCCAGTACAAATTAGCAAAAGATTCCGTAAAACAAATGCTCAATGACCCGGACACAAATATCAAGATAGCTGCCTCTTATGCGATGGTCAAACTCGGCAGCAAAGATAAATCTTACGAAAAAAAAATATCCGACGCCTTAATAAATAAAGACCAGACTATACGAGCAAATGCAGCTGCCATCTTAGGAAAACTGGGCAATCAGGACAGCCTGGTTAAACTATACTGGGTGCTCAAAGATGCTGATTCAAAGGATATGGTAAGATTTCAGGCATTAGAATCGATAGCTATGCTTGGAGATGAACAAATTATACCAAAAATCTGGCCTACCATCATCAGCTCATACAACGATGACCGAGTCATCGGAATAAGAGCTTTGGGGCAACTCGGCACAGAAAAAGCAAAAGAAATACTCATCACGAAACTCGATGACGATGTACTCATAGTAAGACTCGCCGCTGCTGCCCAGTTAGGAAGACTTAACGACAAAACCGGCGAAACTGAAGTTTTAAACGTCTTTAAAAACAACCTTACCGCAGGATTATCGAAATCTGACAGGGAAAGGATAAATTTCTTCACAACTTTGGCTATTGGTGAGATCGCCACCGAGCCGCTTACTCAAAATCTGCCCGGTTTTCTTGAAAATGATTCAAAATTAGTTAAAATGGCTGCTGCAAAAGCTGTCCTGCAATGCACAAAAAGCTATAACTTGTAAAAAACTTGCACTCATCACCAATAAAAATTTCAATAAAAAGTGCTTTTCTGGCCTATTTAATAAAAAAAACTTGACCTTTTTAACACGTAACCTTAAAATCGCGTTGTCTATCTGGTATATTAACATGGGTTGTATGCTTTGATGCAGTAGCTGTGTTTTCAAATGAGATTTAGCGAAAGGAGCTGATCTTGAGTAATTTTACAAAAACTTTAATCGTGCTGTCGACTGTGTTGGCTATATTCCTTTGTGGAACAGTTGTTACTTACGTTGCAAACGCTGACAATTATAAGCAGAAAAACGCTAAGATGAGAGCGGATATGAACGCTTCACAAAAAAGTGAAGAGAACGCTCTTAAACAGTTCAACGACGAAAAAGAGAGAAAACAGCGGATGGAGCAGGATCTAAACAAAAGTATCTCTGCTTTAAAAGCAAGCTCCACAGAGCTCAAGAACTCTCTCGACAAAGCTGAAAGAGAAAAAGCTCAGCTCCTGCAGAAGGTTACAACCTCTGCTTCTGCTGTTGAAGGTTTGACAAAAACCAACGAACAACAGGGAGCCCTGCTCGCTGAAAAGCTCGCTGAACTCAAAAAAGTTGAATCGCAGCAGATAAAGGGCCAGAAAGAGCTTAACGAAACAACAGCTAAGCTTATCGAAAAGATGGCCATCATCGATACAATGGACGCAAAAATTAAAAGGCTTATTGAGGAAAAAACTGATCTGCAGGCAAATCTTAACAAAACTCTTCAGCCTGCAGGCCAAGAAGCCGCCACCACACCGATAACAGCCAATAAGTCCTTTGCTCAGCCGGTACAGAACGTTGCCAGTGGTGACATTGGTCTTAAAGGTCTTATTACCGCTGTTGATATGAAAAACTCAATGGCAAGTATTTCTATCGGTATCGCAGATGGAGTTAAACAGAATATGAAGTTCCATGTCACAAGAGGCAGCGAATTCATCTGTGACCTTATCATTCTTGATGTTGAATCTGAAGAGGCTGTGGGAATTCTTGACCTGGTCCAGCAGCAGCCAAAGGTTGGTGATAATATCTCCACCAACCTGTAATTTGTTTTATAAAAAATAAAACGACTCGGTAATTTTGGTGTTTTGAGGTTTATTTATGACTCCTGATATGCAGACAAGAGGGCAAAAGCCCGTTCCGACAAATAATGTGTATACGCTGATTATTGGTTTGACGCTTTTGGTTGTACTTGTTACAACTGTCTTTGTTGCATATACGTGTCATATGCAATACGGTAAAATATTCTTCGATCTCTTTTAAATATTTAAGAATATCTTGTTCAGGAAGGGATTCTAACAGTGTGGCGACTAAAATCGATTTTAGGCTGGTTCAGCATGGACATGGGGATTGACCTCGGAACATGCTCCACTCTTGTCTGTGTGCGTGACAAAGGCATCGTCTTAAACGAGCCCTCGGTAGTCGCTGTCCGCAAAGGTACGAACATCGTCCTCAATAATGGTGAAGCCGTAGGACTCGTAGCAAGAGAAATGCTCGGCAAAACTCCAGGCTCCATTAGTGCTATCAGGCCTCTTAAAGATGGTGTCATCAGCGATTTCGAAATTACAGAAGCTATGCTTCGCTATTTTATCAGAAAAGTCCACGACAGACGCTCACTCATCAGACCGAGAGTGGTTATCGCTGTCCCAAGCGGCATCACCGCAGTTGAAAGACGTGCTGTAATAGATTCCGCCGAGCGAGCCGGGGCAAGAAAAGTTTACCTCGTCGATGAACCGATGGCCGCGGGGATCGGCGCAGGACTGCCGATCACAGACCCCACCGCTTCTATGATAGTCGATATCGGTGGAGGAACCACAGAAGTCGCTATCATGTCATTAGCTGATATCGCTACATGTGAATCTATCCGCGTAGGCGGAGACGACATGGATGAAGCGGTAATAAATCACCTTAAAAAAACCTATAGCCTGCTCATCGGTGAAGCAAGAGCGGAAAAAGTTAAAATTCAGATAGGCTCTGCTGCCCAGCTTGAAGAAGAAATGACCATGGAAATTGCAGGCAGAGATACCGTCACAGGCCTGCCGAGAAAGATCGTTATCACAAGCGAAGAAATACGTGAAGCTCTAAAGGAGCCGATTGCTCAGATCATCGAAGCGGTAACCGCAACTCTCGAAAAAGCTGAACCCGAACTCGCCGCTGACCTGATCGAAAACGGTATCCACATTTGCGGCGGTGGTTCGCTGTTGAGAGGCATTGACACCATACTTACAACCGCAACTGGGTTGAAAACCGTAAGAGTTGACGACCCGCTTAGTTCCGTAGCAAGAGGGACAAGTGTTTATCTGGAAAATCTCGAACTCTGGAAAGACACAATGGACCATGGCGATTACGGATGGGAATAATAAATAATTAGCTGTTGACCGGCAATGAAATATACCGGGCAAACATATCTGAAGTTGGAAGAATGACTGCGAGAAGATTTAACGTATCAGGGAAGATGCTTTTTACCTGGCTGTTGCTCGGCGGGCTGATTCTCTTGTTTTCCCCTGAAAGCATAACAGACAAACTGCAACTCGGATTTGCAGGAATTTTCCGTTGGCCTTTAACCGCAGGCAGAAGTATCGCCCCGCTTACAGCAACCAACTCAGAACCATTGACAAACAACGTAAGCCGGCAGGAATACGACCGACTGCAAAATCACCTCGATAATGTAATAGAACAACTCTACCAGGAAAGGCAAAAAGTCGAGTCCCTCTCAAACCTGAAAAAGGTCAAAGGCATCGATAACAGATTCGCCCTCGAAGGCGCAAGCCTCGTTCCCGCAGGTATAATAAACTCTAATATGAATAATTTAACCAATGAGCTTATTATAAACAGAGGCTCAGACAATGGTCTTGAAATTGGTCAATTCGCCATGGCAAATAATTCCATCATCGGGAAGATTTCAGCCGTTTCCGAAAAAATCGCCCGTGTAAAATTAGTCACCGACCCCGCATCTTCGATACCCGTACTGATATCACTGAACTCCGGCAAACACATAGAAGCAATATTAAAAGGCACAGGCTCCAATAAAGCAAAGATCGACCTCGTTCCCGCAAAAAACAAAGTGGAAACCGCCAATAAAATATATGCAGCAAAACAACCGGGCGTTCTTGACATCCCAATAAAAATAGGCGAAATAAAACAATGCCGAAGATTAGATGAGAACCCGCTCCTGTGGAACATCACAGTAAAGACCGCCTGCAACTTCGAGAACATCAGAGACGTTGCGATAATTATAATGAATCCTAAACCGTGACCGGGAGTATAACGATGCGATGGTTCAGGTTTGCAGCACTTATTCTTGTTATCACGATACTGCAGACAGCTCTGATTAATTCGATGCCGATAAATCCGAATCTGCTTGTCATCCTGATGGTATTTTTTGCTATTTTTTCTGACAGCAAAGACGCGATAATTACATCATTCTCAATAGGTTTAGCCGCTGATCTCATTGGCCCCGGCATGGGAACACTAACTTTAAGCTTCGGCCTGACAGGCTCATTGCTGGCATATCTGAACCGTACCATCGCAATTAAAAAAATGACTCATCAGGCTGTTACGATATTTATAGTAACAATCGCAATTGCTTTCATAGCTCATTTTCTCATCATGATAAAATCACAGATAACCGCCGAAAATATTTACACCTCGGTAATTGCCCCTGCTGTTTATTCCGGCATCATCGGACCTTTTGTATTTTTACCGGTCGCATGGTGGATGAAAATCAAGCATCATAGTTTCAGTGGACATTAATTACCCTGAAGGATATATGTACAGCAAACGCGTTAAAATTTTAATATCTCTGATCCTGCTTATGGCAGTAATCACCATCGCAAGACTCATCCAGATGCAGCTCATCAGTGCTTCGACTTTCCAGAATGAAATATCAAAACTCAAACTCCACCGAACAAAAACAAAACAGTTCAAAACTATCCGAGGCCGAATTCTCGACCGCAACGGATTAGTCCTCGCAGAAAGCAACCCGAAATTCCAGCTGAATATCAGCTATGATTTATGCTCTGCACTGGATCAAAGGCTGATCGATGCAAAACTCGCTCAACTGAAACAAAAACAACAAACCACCGAAGATGACATCATCCACACAAAACAAGAATTTCAACGCAAAGCCCGGATAACTAACGATATAATAACCAAATGCACACACTTCGGGATAAGTCGCCAGGATATCCGCCGGCAGATAGATAAAATAAATAACAAAGTCTGGAACATGCGTTACTTTCTTGCCTGGGCACGAAATAATCCCAACAAAAAACTCATAGAAAAATATTCCGGCAAAAGCTCTGTTCCATTTTCGGTAGCAGTTCAGGACTTTGAAAAAAGTTACTCCCCCACTGAAAGACTCATTCTCACAAACAAAGTCAACGATATCGCTGAAATGAACAAACCATACAAATTGCTGGAGCTAAATACCAACAGCGACATCTTCACCGCTCAACTCGAATTCATGAACATAAAACAAGGCCTCGACATTGTCCCTTCAAGTCAGAGGATTTACCACTATAACTCCACAGCCTGTCAACTGATTGGTTGGGTTGGCCCGGAAAAAGATTCCGACCTGTTTGATGACGACAAACTCTTAGCATACAAACCGGGTGACCTTTCCGGCAGAAGGCCGGGCATCGAATATGTCTGCGAACCGATCCTCAGAGGACGCCGCGGCAAAGAACTATATGACATCGACAAACAGCTCATCAGAAGAACCCAAAGCCAGCTCGGCGCAGATGTCACCCTCACCATAGACATCCAACTACAGCAAAGAATCGAACAATACATCACAGATATAAACTATAACCCAAACGCCAAAAGCCCGACATCGGTTGTAATTATTGACACAAACACAGGCGAAATACTCGCTATGGTCTCAACCCCCACTTACGACTTAAACACAATAAGAACCGATTACAACCAGTTACTCAGCGACAAAAACAGACCCCTGACAAACCGTGCGATAAACGCGCTGTACCCACCAGGTTCGGTTGTAAAACCACTCATCGCGATCGCGGGACTTGAAACTTCCTGTATAACAGCCGATACAATTATCAGCTGCCCCGCTCACGAGCCACCTGTTGGTTGGCCAAGATGCTGGATACAAAAAAAATATAACTGGTTAGGCCACAACGACCAATGGTTAAACAACACAAGAAACGCATTAAAAGGAAGCTGCAATATTTTCTTCTCAAGACTGGCCGACAAAATTGAAACAAGAACACTGCAAAAATGGTTATATAACATGGGCTATGGCCACCAACTGCTGTCCCCACCATCTGCTATTGAAAAAACTCCTTTCGCAAGACAGCTTACCGAAGCTGACGGCATCATCGCAAGCAAAAGACCCCAAAACACTGTTACAAATTTTGACCAGATCGGTTTTTTAGAAACAAAAGGAAAAAGACTTTTCGGTATCGGTCAATACAGCCTGCGCGTTACCCCCCTGCAGGTAGCTGTCTCAATGTCGATCATCGCAAACAAGGGCATCTATAGAAAACCTGTAATAATAAAAGACGAAACGTACAATCCTGTATTCATGGATACAAACTCACTCTCATTCGACATTGTATCCGATGGTATGAACGCGGTTGTAAATGAAACCGGAGGAACCGCGCAAAAGGTATTCGCACCGGCAAACTTTCACGAAAGAGATGTTGAAGTCTTCGGCAAAACAGGCTCAACAGAAGCCTCTGTAAATGCGTGGTTCGCAGGGTTCGCAAACGACAGTCAGAAACGCTCTATTGCATTTGCCGTTATCGTCGAAGGAGGCGAACATGGCTCAACCGACGCCGGCCCTATCGCAAGCGAAATTATAACACTATGCATCGATGCCGGATACATCGGTAAAACACAGTAATACCATTCATGGTATCAGCCGTAAGCTGAATCCACAATTTTACATTTTAGCATTTTAATTTCTCTATACTTATTGCCCCTGCTTTTCAAGATATGTAAGCGTCTTTTCCAGAATATTGCGAACCGCAGGCGACGCTACCGCACCACCCGTATAGCCTTTACCAAGACTTTTTTTAGGTTTACGGATCGAAACTAAAACCACAATACGCGGATCCTCCGCAGGCGCACCGGCAACAAACGACGCCACGTAATTATCCTTTGAAAATCCCCTCCTGCCCTCAAGTGCAATATTAGCAGTACCGGTTTTTCCGAACACCTGCCACTTATCAAGCTTCGCCCTTTTGCCTGTCCCTTCATTAACCACCGCAACCAAAGCATCTTCAACTATCCATTTCGCAACTTCAGGTTTAACAACATACCCAACAGGCGGCACAGGTTTTTTTAATTTTACGATCTTGCCGTCACGATCAACAATCGCTTTGATAAGGTAAGGCCTGATCGATCTGCCGCCATTGGCAAGCACACAAAACGCACGAACCATCTGCAAAGCTGTCGCCGTTATCTCCTGACCAAATGCAATACGGGTAACACTATAACCCGTCCAGTTCTTCACAGGCCATAAAACCCCGGAAACCTCACCAGGAAGATCAATACCGGTATTCTTACCAAATCCGAAAAACGCCAGCCCGTCATGCAGACGCCTTTTACCAAGCTTCTGTCCGATCTTGGCCATCCCGATATTGCTTGATTTGACCAGTATCTGCTTAACCGTCATATTCCCGTAACGGTGGTATCTATACTCCCGAATTCGCCCAAAACCCCTGCCGTGATAATTGCCGTCCTCACAATATATAACAGTATTCTTATTCACCACTGCCGTATCCAGACCAATAGCAGCTGCGATAGGCTTCATAATACTGCCAGGCTCAAACTGGTCTGTTATCGCACGGTTTCGCCAGGTCTCAGGCTCGGAAGCTCCCGGATTAGAAGGATCAAAATCAGGTAGTGACACCATCGCAAGGATCGCGCCGCTTTTCGGATCCGCCACGATCGCAGTACCCGCCTCCGCCTCATATTCCTTATAACGAACCATCAACTCTTCACGAGCAAATTGCTGGATAGTCGCATCCAAAGTCAAAATTATTCCCACTCCGTCTTTAAGCTCAAAACTTTTATCTTTGAGAATAATAGGTCTGCGACTGGCATCTGCAAGAAATATCCGCTGGCCGTACTCGCCCGCCAATTCCTTATCGAACTCAAGCTCAACACCTTCGAGACCACGGTTATCCCTGCTCGTAAAACCAACCACATGACTCGCCAGAGAACCCATCGGATAATGCCGGATCCATTTAGACTCAACACCAACTCCATATATCTTTTTAGCTTTGCCGCACTTTGCAATATCTACATCTTCTGCAATTTTAATATACCCCGGATTCTTAGACTCCATGATCATCCGGCAAATCTCATGTGCACCAACAAAATTATCGTCTGCCACGCCCTCATTAAGAATATCCGCCAGCTGACCGGCAACTTCTTTCGGGTCTTTAATAACACGAGGCTCAGCAAATATCGTCTGAATTTTATTGCTCGCTGCCAATACCCTGCCCTGACTGTCAAGAATGATACCCCTTTGTGGCTGAAGAGGCACGCTGCCCTGCTGCTGTCTTAGTGAAATCTCAGAATAATGCTCATGCCTGGTATCCTGCAGATAAAAACAACGCACTAAAAGCAGTACAAACACTACTATTAGTGCTAACAAAAAAGCGATTGTTGTTTTAATACTTCTCAATTTTCAAACTAAATAAATCAATCTTATAAACGTTATGTTCATAAGGAGTTGTCGACTTTAACTGCTCAGTTTCTTGAGCC
>CAYZEH010000042.1:0-15573 GCA_964477135.1 uncultured Pirellulales bacterium
GATAATTATTTGAGGGATGGTGTTACTCAGATATATAATCACGGTTATTTTTATTCGCCTGAGCAATATGTCACTCCGACGAGAGATATACCGTGGGCAAATTTAATCAATCACCAGAATTTATGGTGGCGTTATTATGGCCAACTAACCCCATACGTCGCTCGCAGTTGTTATATGCTTAGACAGGGGAAGTTTGTTGCGGATATTTTGATGTATAGTCCTTGTGCGACGGATTACAGCAGGAAGCAGGTTGCACCGGGCGGACATATGAGTCAGAAGTATGGGGATATGCCTTATTTACTTTTGTCGAATGGTTATGATTATGACTTAGTCAATGATCAACTGCTTTGCAACCACGCTAAAGCCAAAGATGGTCAGATAATAATCAATGGGATGGATTATCGCATTCTGGTTATGCCTGATTGTGAATATGTGCCTATAAAGACGATGAAGTTCATAAAATCTTTCGTTAAAAAAGGCGGCATCGTAATTGCTTTGGAGAATACCCCTGAGTTTAGTTGCGGAATGAAAAACTATAAGAAAAACGATAAGAAGGTTAGAGAGATCGCAGCTGATATTTTTGCTGACAGTTGCAAAGGCCATTTTATTAAAGATTATAAAATTAATACAAAACCAAATGATAATTATCAAAAAGCTAAACAAGAATTTATAAATATTGTAAAGCAATATGTTGCTCCAGCAATGTCCCTTGACGGCAATAGACCAAGCACCGGCGTTACTTTTATTCAGCGTAAAATCGACAATATTGATGTCTTCTTTGTTACCAACCAAAAATCAACCCCCTATAAAGGCGGATTAACTTTTAATGTCACAGGCAAACACCCAATGCTCTGGGATGCAATTGACGGCAGGATAGAAGATTTTTATTGTTACAGAGACAACGGCAAAACCATAACCACAGATGTCGACCTCAATGGATGGGAGTCGATGTTCGTTGTTTTCCAACCCAACCAAAAACCTCTTCACCTGATTAAATCTGACCTTAAACGTATAACCAGCTTAAATGAACACCAGCTGACTGGTTTTGCAGATACCGCCGGCGAAGCTGAGGTTATTATCAAAAACGGTGACAATTATCTTGCCGTTACTAAACAGGTTGATATTCCAAAGTCGTTAGAAGTCAAAACTAATTGGAATATTTTACTTCAGGGCTACCGTTTTGACACCATTGAAAAAACCACAGATAAACTTTTTAATCTCAGCAATGACGAGACCACTAAGTGGTTTTCCGGGACGGCTGTTTATGAAACTGAATTTAATTTACCCGCGGATTATATAGGTCCTGATTTGCAGTTATATCTTGACCTGGGCACCGTTGGTTGTGTCGCTGAGGTTTTTGTAAATGGCAGTCATACTGGCGTGGCCTGGATTAGTCCTTACAGAGTTAATATTACAGGTCGGCTGTCAAAAGGTAAAAACAAATTAAAAGTTCTGGTTACTAACACATGGAACAATTTCGTCAGAGGCCCCCGATACGAAAAGCCTATAGAGGTCCCTGAAGGTCTTCAAGGGCACTTTGGTAAAGCCGCCAGAGATGTTTTTAATAATGAAATGTATCCGTGGGATCAGAGAGAGTTGAAGATGATCGGTAAATATCTTCCGGTTTCCGGGTTGATCGGGCCGGTTAAAATTGTTGTGGAAAAACAAATAAATTTAAACTTTTAATATTGTGTTGTATTGGGATTTATATTATTATCACTATATTATTTGTTACGGAGATTAAGTTGTCGTGTTTTTTACCCGATAAAATAGTACCGTCGTTAATTGTCGGTGTTGTTTTGTTGTAATAAATGATAGTCCGGTAACATGCTGGGCTTGAAACTTTATGAAAGCGAGATAGTTTTTTATAAAAGCGAGATAGTTCTTTGATGTCTGATTCTGATATACAATTAGTAAATTCAAAAAATGATACTTCAGCCTTGAAATCTAATGGCAGGAAAGTTATAGGACTTGACCTTGATTTATATGGGAAGAATTTGCATTTTGACATATCCTTTGGCACAGATACAGTCGGTCTTGAAGCAATCGTTCCGGTTGCCCGGGGTATTTGTGACAAGATAACAGAAGTCGTAGTCCGAAAAAATATTGAACAAGGAGAGAGAATACCTTGTTGCCAGGGCTGTGCCAATTGCTGCAATTATCTTATTACTGCTTCATCTGCGGAGATTTTCTCTTTGGTTGAAGATGTAAAAAAGATTAACGGTTCATTTTATAAATATGTTCAGAGAAATGTTCTTTTAGCTTGTAAAAAAATATTAAAAAAGAAACCGCCCGAACATTTTGATCATAGTCAATTGAATAATCTTTCCGGCTGGTATAAAAGTCTTAATTTAAGTTGTCCATTTCTTTTTGAGGGCAGTTGCAGTATATACGATGTCAGGCCTATCTCTTGCAGAGAATATTTTATAAAAGGCTCACCCAATGTCTGTAAAGGCAAAAGGGGATCAGCGGATGTTCTTGACATATCTGTTTCAATCGCAAATGTTTTAAATGATTTTTGCCGCGAACTGGAAGACCAAGACGATACATCTATTATGCTTCCTCTATTTCAGGTCTGGGCTGATGAAAATTCTCAAAGAAAGATGAAAAAATTTCCTGCCGAATATCTGGTAAGAAAGTTTGTTGAGCTTCTTAAAAATGCAGCATCAAAAACCAGAGAAGAATCTCTCACCAGCTGCCATTAAAATTTTCTAAGTAATCCTACTACTACACCATCAATCCTGCAGTTTTTTGTGTATATCGGTTCGTAGTTATCATTTGCCGGCTGAAGACGCACTCGATCTTTTTCCTTATAAAACCTTTTCAGGGTAGCGTTTTCGTTGTCTATGATCGCGATAACGAGCTGACCGGTGTTGGCTGTTGAGCCTTTTCTGCAGATAACATGGTCACCGTCATATATTCCGTCATTTATCATGCTGTCGCCGGTAACTTCAAGCGCGAACAAATCAGCTACATCCCCGAAGCTTGAGTTTATCGAAAGCGTTTCCGTATCTTCGATCGCTTCTATTGGTCTGCCAGCTGCTACTTTGCCTGCTAATGGTATTGTGTTTGACTGCGAACAGTTTTCTGAATTAAGCTTTATGTTCTTAAGCAGATTTTGCGCTTTTGAAGTTATCGTCAAAGAACGTGCTTTGCCCTGCGATGTGCAAAGCAGACCTTTTTTTCGCAATTTTTCTATGTGTTCGAATGTTGTGCTTCGGCTTGTTGATGTCTGACTTGCCAACTCCGCAATCGTCGGAGAATAACATCGGCTGCTTTGGAACGTTTTGATGGCTTTTAATATTTGCAGCTGACGAGGCGTTAGTTGCGAACAAAGCGGCTTTTTCATATTTTATGTCCCCTGAAACTGTTTCTGTTGCTCCTGACCGATCAACTACATCCGGCGGATATTTCACAAAGTCACCTATCATACCGGATATCGTCATCAGAACTCTCGTAAGCTTATCCTGAACCGGCAGTTTATATTGATAGTTTGATGGCGGCCAATCGTAAAGATATTCTCCACCCGGGCCGAACCTGCATAGCGCTCCATCGTTGTTAATTCTGTCTTGTTCCATAATCTCATCCATTCTTGTTTTAATTTTTTCTCTAAGATTTCTTATCGGTTAATCAGCCGAAAGAACCCTAACAAAAACCGAACAAAATCAGAAATAAGCTTAAAAAAAATATTATCAGGCTCACTGTCTCAGCTGGGCCTGATAATATAGGACTTTTGCTTTGAAAAGTTTTGTTATTTTTTAGTTTCGTTTGACAGATGCTGTAAATTTGCCTTTTGAGTTAATCTGGACAAAGCTTGAATTGTTATCTTTCCAGAATCTGAAATCCATATCGCTGCTACCATTTTTAACCGAGACGCAATCTTTACCGACAGAGCTGTCAAACCTCAATATCCCGTTTCCAAAGCCTTTGAGATGGTAAACGACAGTTTTAGCTTTGGTTTTTATATCCATCAGCTCAAAGCACGTATATTCAAGCAAAGGCCTAATCGGCTTTTCGGTATCGAGTATCGATATGCTGTGTTTGCCGGGCTTATTGTACTTTGAGGGTAGTTTCAAACTGTAGGGTATTTTCTTTTTATCGAATATTAATCCGCCTGGGTTTTTGGAATATGTCGGGTCTATCGAAAAGACAGAATCGACCATGCAGATATTTTCCGCTTTGGTGATATATCCCGAAGGACAGATGGTAATTCCATGATAGTCCATAATAAACCCAAGCGAAGCGGCACCATAAAGGTAAGGCCCAGCGGTAAACGTCTGAGGCCTATGTCCCGATACCCTGTCAACTCTCTCCGGTATCGCACCCTTCATCGCGTAAATAACATCGCGGGGTTGATTAAGATTTATATCTTCTGCACGTTCGGTGATTCGCTGCAGGCATATCGCAGCCTTGTCAAATTGGCCCATAGCTGAATATACATAACTGGCATGTGGTCGGGCTGGGGAGAAGTATAGTTTTTTATCCAACCCGGGGAAGATACCGTTTCGGTTGTTCAGCATGTTGTCGAGGCTTGCGAATGCTTTTTGTGGGTCGGAGGCTTGTGGGTGGAGTGTGAAGGCCCAGACATAATCAAAGTAGATATCCCAGTAGTTGAAGTCTACGGGGATTTTCTCTCCCTCTTCCATCTGTGCGATTCCGGGGAGATATCTTTTATTTTCATTGTCATAAAGGTGCTCATCAATACTCTTCGCCAGCTTATCCGCCCGTTGCAGAAATTCATCCTTGTCCTTTTCAAGTTTCAGCTCCTCAGCCATCTCAGCAAGCATTATGAAGCTGTTGTAGAGATTGTTGTTTATGTAAATGGTATACATGTACATTGGCCAACGGTCATCGATTTTCATCGCTTTGATATACGGGTTCCAGTTGGTTGCGTTTTCCCAGTCATGGGCGATTTTCATTGGGGCCTCATTGATATACCACTCATAGTAAAGCCCCATTTCCTCATCGTAGGCACTTGCATTAATAAATTCGATCGCTCCTTTGCCCAGCGAGTACCATTTTGCAAGTTCGCTGTCATCGGCGGTAAGTTTCCAGTATGAATAAGCGGATAATATGCTGTAGAAAGTACCATCCTGCTGCCAGCACTGATTCTGATCCGAAGGAACAAATTGGAGGAAGCTTTTATATTTTTTTCCTTTGTAGTCAACAGTTGTTGGGTTGTTCATGAGGTATGGCGTCCATCGTTTTAGATATTGGAGGTCGCCGCAAAGAGCGGGGAATATTACCGCGTTTGCGGTGTCTCGGACCCAGATAGCATCGTAGCCATTATCCGGAGCTGCATATATCCCTCCTGAGACGAATTGCATGGAGAGCAATACTCTTTTGCTGGTTTCGACTTGTTTTATGAGTGAGGGGGGATTACCCTGGAGTTTGAAGTTTTTGGTCTGGCTTTGAATCCACTTCGCTGTTTTGTATTTTATTTTTTTAAAGTCTCTGAAGTGGGCTGATATGGCAATTAGTTCTTCTAACGTATCTGCCCAGAAGATAACACAATTTTCGCAATTTGTGCTTTGGCCTTCAAACGCGATCCCGCAGAATATTTTTACATCGCCTGTTGATTTGCTTTTGTACCAGAAGTTATTTTTGAATTCCGCACCATTTTTGTCGAAGCTTATTGCCATCGAGAAGTTTTTGGATGATATCAAAATTCCGGGCCCGTCGAGAATCTGAAAATCAACCGCCCCGTCAATATACCTTGCTGAGGTTACCAGCGGGTCATAGTCTATTGAGGTAAGTGACAGATTGTAATCCAGCCCCAAAGCAGTGGAGACTTTTTGCAACAGAGAATCTGTCGAAATTTCTATTTTGCCAAGTACATTTTGTTTCGAATAGCCTTGCCAGCCATGATATTTAGCGTTTTGAGAGGTTGGCATGGGGTGGTTTGTGATGTCGAGCGTCAATTTGTCGTGCTGTTCGATGGTCGCCATTGCCATATAAGGGTTTATAAGGATACTGCGCGTTGCTTTTCTGTAGATCGGTGTTGGAGAAAGTTTATCCTGTAATTTCCCAAGAAATTTTTCATTCATACCATCGATCTTTTTGTTTAGTGACGATAATTTTTCTTTTAACGCTGTTAGCTTTTTCTGCTGGTATAATTGCTCGACATTTCCCATTTCCTTACTTATAACGCTGAAATCGGGACAGATATCTTTTAACAGTATCGAGTCCTTTGAAAGGTCTGAAATCTCTTTCAGCCGACTGACTTTGATTTTCAGATCGTCGAAATATTCAAACTTTGTCATCTCATCCAAAGCCATTGCCTGACAGCAGAAAAACAATACAATTGCCAAAATAATCAGATAGTTCTTTTTCAACATAATATTAGCTCCGTTGAGTTAAAAATATTTTTAGATATTACGGTAAGTATTAGGCTTTGCTGCGTTTTTGACAAGGCAAAATGTCATTTATGTTAAATTTTTCACAAAATGCTTGATTGTTCAAGGCGAATTCGTAGAATTAGTGATAGCTTACGGAGAAAGCATTTTTTTACTGCTTAAATAGTAAATGTAAGAATAAAGTATACTTTCAATTTAATCCGATAGTGTTGATTGAATAATATTAGGAGGCCAAAAAATGGAAGAAAAAAAACTTACCACCAATGCGGGAATCCCTGTCAGCGATAATCAAAATTCACTTACTGCAGGGGAAAGAGGTCCTACTTTAATGCAGGATCATGTTTTGTTTGAAAAGCTGGCTCACTTTAATCGGGAACGTATTCCTGAACGAGTAGTTCACGCTAAGGCGGCTGGTGCACACGGCACCTTTACTGTTACCAAAGATATTACAAAGTATACCAGGGCTAAGATATTTTCGGAGGTCGGTAAGAAAACAGAGATGTTCGGGAGGTTTTCTACTGTTGCTGGTGAGAAGGGATCGGCTGATACGGTTCGTGATGTTCGAGGCTTTTCATTGAAGTTTTATACTGAAGAGGGCAACTGGGATATGGTTGGCAATAACACGCCTGTATTTTTTATTCGAGATGCTATGAAGTTTCCAGATTTTATTCATACACAGAAACGTATGGCGCAGAATAATCTTCGCTCGCATACGATGTGGTGGGACTTCTGGTCTCAGGTTCCTGAGGCTTTGCATCAGGTGACAATTTTGTTTTCTGATCGAGGGATCCCTAAAGGAATTCCTTATATGAATGGGTATGGGAGCCATACGTATAGTTTTATTAATGCCAAGAATGAACGTTTCTGGGTTAAGTTTCACTTTAAGACTCAACAGGGTATTGCGTGTATGATGCAGGAGCAGGCTGATAAAATCGCAGGTGAGAATCCTGATTATCATGTTCAGCAGCTTTTTGAGATGATCAAGAAGGGTGAGTATCCGAAGTGGACCTTTTCTGTTCAGGTTATGCCTGAGGTCGAGGCTGAGAGTTATAAGTGGAACCCGTTCGATTTGACGAAGGTTTGGCCTCACGGGGATTATCCTTTGATCGAAGTTGGTGAGATGGAGTTGAATCGTAATCCTGAGAATTACTTTGCTGAGGTTGAGCAATCTGCGTTTTCGCCGGGGAATGTTGTGCCTGGAATATCTTTTTCGCCTTGCAAGATGCTTCAGGCGAGGATTATTTCGTATGATGACGCTGCGCGGTATCGTTTGGGGGCTAATTTTGAGAGTCTGCCGATTAATCGACCGAAGTGTCCCATGCATAACTATCAGCGGGATGGTGCTATGCGGGTTGATGGTAATGGGGGTGGGTCGGTGAATTATGAACCTAACAGTTTTGGCGGACCTAAGGCTGATGGGTCTTATGCTGAGCCTGCCTTGAAGATCTCTGGTGATGCGGATCATTATGACCAGAAGCGTGGGGTTGATGCTGATTATATTCAGCCTGGGAATCTTTTTCGGTTGATGGATGCTGATCAGCAGGAAAGGCTGATATGCAATATCACAGGCAGTTTGAAGAAAGTTTCAAAAGAGTTACAGGAAAAGATGGTGGCTCATTTCCGCAAGGCAGATAAGGACTATGGCGAGGGGATCGCGAAGGGGTTGGGTTTATCCTGAAAAAACCGGACGTATTTAAAAAATATTCAACGACATGTCCAAAATAATTTGGGTATGTCGTTGTTTTTTTGGTTCTGTGCTTATTAAAAAACCTTTTGCCCATGGTGGTTAATATAGGTAAGTTTTGCGGATATTTTATTAAGTAGTCATTATTAAGTAATTATATTTTAAAGTGTTATTTGCAATGGTTTTAAGAATGAGTATAATGGCGGGTTGTTAATGGAATAACATTACTTTTTAATAAGAGGACAAACGGATGTCAGAGAAAAAAGTGTGTTTATTGGTGTTTGTAGCGATTATGGTTGTTTGCCAGGTGAGTTTTGGCGAGACGTGGTATTTAAAAGATGGAACTTTTAAGGCATTGGATGCCGAAAGCCAGGGGCAATATCTGCTTGATGTTGCCAATATTAAGACTCTTGCCAGTACAGGCCAATGCAGAGATTTGAAAAAAGCTCTAAAGAAGCTTAAAGCAGATTTTCCTGAGGTTGCAGGTGCGGATCTGGAAGCTTTCTTAAAAGCTGATATGTACTTTTGCCAGCACAAATATACCAAGGCGATACGGGCCTACGATAAGTTTTTTGAAGACTACCCGCAAAGCGGTCTTTATGATGCGGCTTTGGAAAGGCAGTTCCAGATAGGAGTTGCTTATCTTAACGGCGAAAAGAAAAGAGTTATGGCGGTTTTTACAATGAAAGGTTATGCCTCAGGTGAAAAGATAATGGAAAGACTCAGCGACAGGGAAGGTGACAGCCCGATCGCCATAAATGCTGCCAAAGAGATCGCGGTCAGCTATGAGAACAGAGACCTATATAGAGATGCGTATATGCAGTGGTCTTATATTTCTTCTCGCTGGCCTTACGGCGATGTTAGGAAGGACTCGGTGCTTTCCATGGGCAGATGCAAACACGCTAACTACAAAGGACCTAAGTATGATAATTCAAGCCTTGTCAGCGCAGGAAGCTATTACAAAGAATTTATTATGAACTATCCGGAAGATGCTGGCGGTTACAACATCAGCAATAAAACTGATCAGATAACAGAGCAGCTCGCTTATAAAGAGTTTACAATTGCGCAGTATTATCACAGGACCGGCTACAGGCAGTCAGCCGATTATTATTATAAGGTGATCCTCGAAAAATGGCCTGATTCCACCGCGGCGGAAATGGTAAGAAGAGTAAATGAAAATTAAGGCACTGAAAAGGTCGAAATATGAAAAAAGATAGCTTGATTATGTTTAAATACTCCAACTATGCTTTTCTGCTTGGTATTGTAATTTGTGTTTTTGCTGCTGTTTTCATGACAGGATGCAGCGGATACTCAAATGAGCTTTTATATCCCGAAGATATCAGCACCGTCTACGTCGAGATGTTCGACAGTACGAGCTTATACCGAGGCATCGAATACGAATTGACCGATGCTTTAGCTAAGCGTATTGAAGCTAATACTCCTTACAAGATCGTCTCTGACAGAAGCAAAGCCGACACGGTTATTGGTGGTTATATTTCCTCAGCAGGCCGGTCTGTTCTTACCATAGAACGCGAAACGGGAAGGGCAATGGAGAAAGAAGCAAGCTTGAGGGCAATCGTAGAATGGAAAAATCTTAAAACCGGAGAAATGCTGATCAGCAGTAAAACTGTAATTGCATCTGCAAGCTATTCCGAATGGCAAAGTCAGGGGTTCCGGTATGGTTATACTTTATCAGCGAACCGCCTTGCTGAAAAAATCGTAGAATTGATGGAAAAGCCGTGGTGATTCACAACTCGTTTTATCACGCCTATAATATTTTGAAGATTATTTTAGTTGAGAAAGTCAGATAACCTTAAATTATGAGAAATAGTAAGAAACAATTGTCAGACCCTAATAAGAATAAATCAAGAGCACCTTTGCCTAACTATAAACGTGGGTACTTCAATGTCATTATAATCGCTATCGTGGTTATTACAATGATGATGATGCTTCAACAATGGCAAAATGTCGAGGAGTTGCGTTTTGACCAGTTCCAGTCATATATCGAGAACGGCTATATCGATACCGTTACTGTCAAAGATACCGAGATAATCGGCACTTTTAACGAAAAAGGTATCGAACAACTCTCAGATACAGTTAAACCTTCATTTGTGGTTTATTACAAGCCAGATATCTATGGCGAGTGGATCGGCACATTATTAAAAGAAAACAACATCAAAAACGATGCTGAGCAAACCCGAACGTGGTTGATAAACATCATCGGAATGCTCCTGCCCATCGCATTGTTGATAGGCTTCTTCTACTTCATGTTCGCCAGGAATATGAAGGGAGGCGCTGGAATGCTTATGTCTTTTGGCAGAAGCAAGCATAAGTTGCATGGAAAGGATAAGGTACAGGTGACATTTAATGATGTTGCCGGTATCGAAGAAGCAAAAGATGAAGTTTCTGAGATAATTGAATTTCTGAAGAATCCTAAAAAGTTCCAGAGACTTGGCGGAAGAATCCCTCGGGGCGTTCTGTTAGTAGGCCCTCCAGGCTGTGGTAAGACATTAATGGCAAAAGCCATTGCCGGTGAAGCCGATGTACCTTTCTTTAGTATTTCAGGAAGTGACTTTGTCGAGATGTTCGTAGGAGTCGGTGCTTCACGTGTCAGGGATCTATTTAAACAGGCAAAAGATAATTCGCCGTGTATAATTTTCCTCGATGAAGTTGATGCCATAGGCAGAAAAAGAGGTGCCGGTTTTGCCGGCGGCGGTCACGATGAACGTGAGCAGACTCTTAACGCTATTCTTGTGGAGATGGATGGTTTCGATACTAATGACCAGGTTATTGTTATCGCAGCGACGAATCGTGGTGACATCCTGGATAATGCTCTTACTCGTCCGGGCAGATTTGACAGACAGATATTCGTACCATTTCCCGACCTGAAGGGCAGAGCTGATATTCTTAAAGTCCACGCCAAAAAAGTGAAAATGGACTCCGATGCTGATATTGAAAGACTCGCCAGGGGAACACCAATGTTCAGCGGTGCTGACCTGGCTGCGATAATCAATGAAGCGGCTTTGGCGGCAACTATGGCAAACAAAGATTCTATCGAAACCGCTGACCTTGAAGAAGCAAGGGACAAAGTTCGCTGGGGAAGGGCAAGAAGAAGCAGGGTTATCGATAAAAAAGAAAGAGAAATTACCGCCTATCATGAGGCAGGGCATACTCTCGTACAATCGATGCTTGACGAGGCAGACCCTCTGCACAAGGTTAGTATTATACCGAGAGGCCCTATGGGTGGAGCCACTTTTGCTTTGCCCGAAAAGGACAGAACTATATTTACCAGGCGATATTGCATGGCATTGATGCAGGTTTGTTTTGGTGGCAGGATTGCAGAGGAACTCTTCTGCGATGACATCTCCAGCGGAGCACAATCTGATATTCAGCAGGCTACCAAGATCGCGAAACAGATGGTTAAAGTCTGGGGTATGAGCGACAGCCTTGGTCTTATTGGCTATGTCCCCGATTCCGAGCAGGAAAATATGATGTATGCCATGACGGGTAGTAATACATATTCAGAAAAAACTTCTGAATCTATTGATAAAGAGATCAAAAGGATTACCGATCTTGCTTACGACCAGGCAAAGCAGCTGATAGAGACTAACAAAGATAAGCTTGAAAATGTGGCGCAGGCTTTATTGAAATATGAAACGCTCGATGCTAAGGATGTTGAACAGATCCTTAAAGGCCAGGTATTGGATAAACCGACCGTCGCGGAGTTGCTTAAAGCCGAACGGAAAAAGGATGACGAAAAACCTATCGAGCCTGAAGAAAAAGACGAAGAGCAGCCGGTCAACGAAGACTGAAACTTTTAAAATAGCTTTACTGCAGTGAGCATCATTTTATTCATTATAATGATTTATACCCTTCAGGGTAAGAAGTTCTCGCGAGGAAAGTTATAATCCTGATGTATCGGGATACCCGCGGGCAAACGGGGAATCTCAATTGTGAGTAATTTAAGTAGCCGGGGCATTGTGGCTGTTGATTTTGGAGTTCAGGAAATGGACAAAAGAAAAAACATTAAGCTTTCCAGCCTTTTAAAAGCCTTGCTGGTGCTGTTTCTGATGCCTATGGCCTTAGCTCAGTCAGCTCAGCAGTTTGCTGATGATGTGGTAAACATAACAGTCAGCACTATGCATGATAGTGTTTCAGCGGGTTCATCGTCTGCTTTGAAACTTCACTTCAAGCTTAAAGATAAATGGCATTTCTACGCATCTAAAGAAACTGCCCCGGGTGAGATGAATCTTAAGATTATTCCCCGCGAAAATGAAAGCATAACTTTTTCTGCGCCTTTGCTGGGCGAGTCCGAAAAATATTTCGACGAGAGCTCTGGAAAACAGGTGGATGTTTTCAACGAGGAATTTGATATTTATATTCCATTCACTATAAATGAGAACGCCACTGACAAAAAAACAATCGAATTACAGGTTACTATTGACGGGGCCATCTGTTCTGATATGCAGTGCAGATTCATGCCCGCCGATACAAGCATAGATACCACTGTCAATATCGGTGAAAGTTTAACTGAAGCTAAGTTTAATTTGCCCGCTCCAACTGCCAAAAAGTCTTTCGCAATCATTGACAGCAGGCTGTCTTATTCTATCTGGTTTGCTTTAATGCTCGCTTTCGTTGCGGGATTAACTTTAAACATTATGCCATGCATTTGGCCTGTACTGCCTATTATTGTCCTGAGGATTGTTGACCAGGCAAAGAAAAAAGATAGTGGCGCATTTTTTATGGGCGTTGCTTTTTGTGTCGGTATCCTTCTTTTCTTTGCGGGTTTGGCGGTTGCTAATATTATTCTGCATCTGTTTTATGGTTCGACTTTGCAGTGGGGAGATCAATTACGAACCCCAGCTTCTTTGGCGACAATGGGGCTGTTGATGGTAGTGCTGGCTTTGTTCATGTTCGATGTTTTCTCCGTAACTGTACCATCATCCGTATCTACAAAAACATCAAATGCTGGTGGATTTATCTCTACTATTGGCATGGGAACCCTGGCGGCTATTCTAAGCACGCCTTGCAGTTTTGGTATTCTCGCCGCCGCCTTTGCCTGGGCGCAAGGCCAACCACTACTGCCGGCAACAATAGTTATTATGACCATAGGCCTCGGAATGGCCACCCCCTATTTGATTCTAACCTCAATGCCCGCTGTCCTGAAGAAACTCCCCAAACCCGGGAAATGGATGGAGCTTATTAAGCAGACTGTCGGCTTCATACTTTTGGTGATTGCGGTCAAACTCATGGCTGCCTTGCCCGAGGACCGCAGGATGAGGGTTATTTACTTTGCGGTTCTGCTGAGCTTTTGTATCTGGATGTGGGGCAGTTGGGTCAGCTTTAACACTAATAAAATTAAAAAATATATCATAAGGATTATCGCCGTTGCTCTGGCATTGTGGATGGGCTTTTCGCTTCTGCCCGCACCAAAAAAATCTCTGGTCAACTGGGAAAAATACGATGCTCAGAAAATACGAACAGCTATCGAAGACAACCGACCTGTTCTCATAAAGTTTACTGCCGATTGGTGTTTGAGTTGCCAGATAGTTGAAAAAACCGTTTATGGCAGAAAAGACATCGCGAACCTCTTAAAACAAAAGAACGTCTTGGTCATCAAAGCCGACACCACCGACAGGGATTACGAAGCAACAAAAGCACTGAAAAATATTTACAATGAGCCTGGAGTTCCCGTGAGTATATTATTCGTACCAGGTGAGGCTTTACGCTGGAGGCAGATTCGTTTTGCAGATTCACTTAAAACTGCTTTGGAAAAGCTTCCTTAGAGATAATTATGGCAACCAAAAAAACTGCAGCAAAGAAAAAAATAAAAGTCGATAAAGACCAGGCGAGGCAGCGGATTAAAAAGATTTGGCCCTTACTCAAAAAGACATATCCTGATGCCAAAATAGCTTTGAACTTCAGCAATCCTCTTGATCTTTTGGTTGCTACAATATTGTCCGCTCAGTGTACCGATGTGCGGGTCAATATTGTTACAAAGACTCTTTTTAAAAAATATAAAACTCCCGCTGACTGGGCAGATGCCGACATAACCCAAATCGAAAATGACATCAAAAGCACAGGCTTTTATCGCAATAAATCGAAAAATATCAAAGCTGCCTGTCGCATGATTATCGCCGATTTCCAGGGCAAAGTCCCCTCAACCATGGATCAGCTGACAAAGCTTGCCGGCGTAGGCAGAAAAACCGCTAATGTCCTTTTGGGTAATGTATTTAACACCCCCGGCATAACCTGCGATACTCATGTTATCAGGCTCTCACGAAGGATAGGCTTATCCGAAAACTCTGACCCGGTCAAGCTTGAATTAGATTTGGCTGATATAGTAAATAAGAAAGACTGGACAATGTTCAGCCATCTTGTTATTTTTCATGGAAGAAATATATGCAAAGCGCGCAGGCCGGATTGTCAAAATTGTCCGATAGCGGAATATTGTCCCTCAGCCAATGACCCCGCTTTGTGGTAACGTGCTGATATTAAGAAAGGTATTTTATGCAGGAATTAACTGACAGTCCCGTTAGGGATCTTTGGCGAATATTCAGAATAATGGCTGAATTTACTGAAGGCTTTGATGAGCTTTCAAGTATTGGCCCGGCGGTTTCTATCTTCGGCTCTGCCAGAACAAAACGCAAAGAAAAATATTACCAGCTGGCTCAGGAAACTGCTTATGAATTCGCAAAAGCAGACTTCGCAGTCATCACAGGAGGCGGAGGCGGAATCATGGAAGCTGCAAATAAAGGCGCAGCCTTAGCCGGCGGAAAAAGCATTGGTCTGAATATCGAATTACCAATGGAACAGATTCCAAATGACTATCAGGACATATCACTCCACTTCAGGTATTTCTTCTGCAGAAAAGTGATGTTCTTGAAATATGCTCATGGTTTTATCGCCCTGCCAGGCGGCTTTGGTACTATAGACGAATGTTTCGAAGCTCTCGTTTTAATACAGACTTTAAAACAGGCATCTTTTCCGGTCGTCTTGATGAGCAAAGATTACTGGGGTGGTTTTATCGACTGGATAGAAGATGTGATGCTCAAAAAACACAGTTACATTTCCCCGGAAGATATGAACCTGTTTACTCTTGTCGACAATCCTTTGGAAGCGGTTAAAATAATCACCGATTACAGAGAATCTAAAGGCCAGGTAGGAATAGACCTGCCCCCCTCAGATATGAAAAAACCACCTCCCGCCAAAAAATAGTAAACCAGTATTATTGCGCCTTGTCCGCCGGTCAGGTATAATGGTTGAGGTATATTGTGAAGTTGATATAGCTCTTTAGGAGATTTCCATGACAGCCCGCGAAAGACTGCTGACAGTGCTCAGAGGAGAAATCCCCGACCGTGTCCCCGTCTGTCCCGACATTTCAAACATGGTTCCTGCAAGGCTGACGGGTAAACCTTTTTGGGATATTTATATACATCAGGACCCCCCGTTATGGAAGGCCTATATCGATGCGGTAAAATATTTTGGGATCGATGGCGGCATTGAGTTGTACAGTTTCGGCGACATGTTTGG
>CAYZEH010000043.1:0-11090 GCA_964477135.1 uncultured Pirellulales bacterium
TGGGAAATGATAATTATAAAAAAATGGTGATCGGGATATTGGGGGGGATTGGTTCAGTGAAAAGCTCTGTGGCGGCGAAGTTTGGCAGGCTTGGCTGTGAGGTTATCGATGCGGACAGCTTCTTTGTATTTGTATGATTCTGGTCGGTTCTTTTATTATGCTTATAAAAGAAATCTTGATCTGGAGAAGGATAAATAAATAATATCGATATTGGATTGATTTAAGCGTGGGAGATGTAAATGCCATTTGAATTTGACGCAGAGAAGTACAAAAAGGCTTCGGTCCACCAAAAGGAGTGGGGAAAGAAGCTAATTTCAGAATTGAATCTTGTCGGCAACGAGAAGATTTTGGATCTCGGCTGTGGCGATGGCGGCATAACCGCTCAATTGGCAGAACTTGTACCTGATGGACTTGTAATTGGTATTGATACGTCGCAAAATATGATTGACTCAGCTGGGAAAATGCATAAAGCCCAAAACTTGAGATTTGATCTGATAGATATTAATGAAATTAATTTCGAAAATGAATTTGATATTGTGATTTCGAATGCAGCACTCCATTGGATTAAGGAGCACAACAAACTGCTGTCGAACGTATTTAAAGCATTGAACGCCAATGGCATAGTGCGTTTTAATTTTGCGGCAGATGGCAACTGTTCTACATTTTTCAAGGTTGTACAGCAAATAATGGCTGAAAAGCAATATTCTGGCTATTTCGATTGCTTTGATTGGCCATGGTATATGCCGACTATTGAGGAATATGAAAAACTGTTAGCGATGTGCAATTTTAGAGAAGCAAAAGTATGGGGTGAAAATGCCGATAGATTTTTCCCTGATAAAGAGGCGATAATCGGATGGATCAATCAGCCGAGTTTAGTGCCTTTCTTGAAACACATTGATGAGCTGGACAAAAATGCTTTTCGAGATACCGTTGTAGAAAGAATGGTTAAAGAAACAATCCAGGATGACGGAACATGTTTTGAAACTTTTCGAAGAATCAATGTTTTCGCTAAAAAATAGCTACAAAAAAGGTTTAAGGGTTTCAAGCAAGACTGTGGGTGTGGGTTTAGATTTGGAAAGTTTGAAATGTTGACAGGTGGTGGGTTGGGAGGTAGACTTTGTGGTTGTGGGAAATGATAATTATAAAAAAATGGTGATCGGGATATTGGGGGGGATTGGTTCGGGGAAAAGCTCTGTGGCGGCGGAGTTTGGCGAGTTGGGCTGTGGGGTAATTGATGCGGACAGAATAGGGCATGAGCTTTTGGACAGGGCTAATGTTAAAGCTGAGGTTGTCGGGTGCTTTGGTGAGAAGATATTGGACGATGACGGGCGGGTTAATCGGGACAGTTTAGGTGAAATCGTATTTTCTGACGGCGAGAAGCTATCAAAATTGAATAGTATAATGCACTGGCGGATAATTGGGCGTATTGAGGGGATGATCGAGGAATATAAGAGGCAGGATAAATTTAAAGCAATAGTGCTTGACGGGGCACTTTTGGTTGAGACTGGGTTGGATAAATACTGCGATAAGCTGGTTTTTGTGGAGTGCGATTACGCAATAAGGGTTGCAAGAGTGGTTAAAAAAGGCGGTTTTGATGAAAAACAGTTAAAAATACGAGAAAATTTTCAAATTTCTCTGGACACCAAGGCTGACTTGGCCGATAATGCGGTCGTAAACAATTCAGGCTTATCGGTTTTGGTCGAGCAAGTTGGTAAGATTTTCTCACAATTTGGTTTATAAAAGGCAGTGGGGTTTGTTTTTGATCGGCAGTAATATCCCATTTAAAGGTTAGTTTCAGGTTTTATCAAAAATTCAAATCTTAATATAATTTCCATAAGGGAAGCAATTTATACCCTTCAGGGTAAGAAATTTCCGCGAGGAAAGTTATAAAATGTTGTTTCAAAGTTATTTACCCGTGGATAAACGGGACACAGAGAGCCGCGATAGCGAAAACTCAACTGTGATAAATGGCCTTGTTATCATGTGTATTTTAAGGAAAGTAAAGGAGTAATTATGGCTAAGGCTAAAGCCACCAAAAAAACAAAGAAAGCCACTAAGAAAAAAGTGAAGAAGACTAAGGTTAAAAAAGCTGTAGAGAAAGTCGCGGTAGAAGCGGAGTCGGCTGAGGAAGAAGTTAAGGAGATTGAAACAGTGGAAACAGTGGCAGTTGCTGAAACAGAGCAGGCTGAGGCAAAAGATGTCGAATCGGCTGAGAAACAAGAGAAAAAAGAACAGTCGAAATCATCCGGCAAAAAATCTTTTAAGAAAAGGCATAAAAACAGAGACAGAGACAAAACCGTCGAAGATGAATCCACTCATGCAAAATATGAGCGAGTCAAAAAGGGAAGTCTTTACCTGACCGATCTTCAGAAGCTTACGGTTTCTGAGCTGCATACTATTGCTAAGGATGAAGATATTAAAGAATATACTGCGCTTAAGAAGCAGGATCTTATTTTCAGGATATTAAAAAAACGTATCCAGGAAAGCGGTCTTTTGTATGGCGAGGGAGTTCTGGAAGTATTGCCTGACGGTTACGGATTTTTGAGGAATCCCGATTATAATTACCTTTCATCTCCTGACGACATTTACGTTTCACCATCACAGATAAGACGTTTCGGTCTTCGTACTGGTAATGCAGTTTCGGGGCAGATAAGACCGCCTAAAGATTCTGAAAAATATTTCGCACTGTTGAGGGTCGAGGCGATCAACTATGAAAACCCTGATAATCTTGCTGAGAAGGCGGTATTCGGCGATCTTACACCTTTGCATCCGGAGGAGAGAATTATTCTCGAACACTCTTCGGAAGACCTGTGTACAAGGATAATCGATTTGGTAACACCTGTCGGCAAGGGTCAGCGTGGTCTTATTGTTGCTCCTCCGAGGACAGGTAAGACTGTGTTATTGCAGAGAATCGCAAACGCGATAAGCGCGAATCATTCTGAGGCGAAACTAATCGTACTGCTTATTGATGAAAGGCCTGAGGAAGTTACGGAGATGGAACGTAAGACGGCTGACGATGTTGAGGTTATCAGCTCGACATTCGATGAACCGGCAGCACGTCATTGCCAGGTAGCAGAGGTCGTAATCGAAAAAGCCAAGAGAATGGTTGAGTACGGCGAGGATGTGATAATATTGCTTGACTCTATTACCCGTCTTGCACGTGCCTACAATACAGAGATGCCTCATTCAGGTAAGATCCTTACCGGTGGTGTCGATGCCGGTGCGATGCAGATGCCTAAAAAGTTTTTCGGAGCTGCGAGAAATGTTGAGAACGGCGGATCGCTTACTATCTTCGCGACAGCATTGATCGATACCGGTTCCAAGATGGATGAGGTTATTTTCGAAGAGTTTAAGGCTACGGGTAATATGGAGCTTCATCTCGACAGGCGTTTGGTCGAGAGAAGGACATATCCTGCGATCGATATCAGCCGAAGCGGCACAAGAAGAGAAGAATTGCTTCTTGATAAGCGTGAACTGGAGCTGGTTTACCGTATCAGGAGAGTATTGAGCGATCTTAATCCGGTAGAGGCTATTGAGCTGCTTAAGAGCAGACTTGCCAAGTGCCGAACAAATGCAGAATTTTTGATGACGATGAATATAGATTAAAAACTCTTTCGAGCGGGCGATTAGTTTATAGATTGATTTAATCGCAACAATAGTATAGAATCCCGGCATAAATACAGAATTTATGCCGGTTTTTTTTATTTAGTAAGGTTTTTTTATGGCAGAAGATATTTCAAAAGTATATGAACCCGCATCAATAGAGAAAAAGGCGAAGGAAATCTGGGAATCCGGCGGATATTTTTATACGCAGCCCCCTGCCAAAGGCGGAATAGACGGTAAGGCTTATACGATAGTGATACCGCCTCCTAATGTTACGGGTGCACTTCATATGGGCCATGCGCTTGATAATACTTTGCAGGATATTCTTATCCGATTCAGAAGGATGCAGGGATTTAATACGCTTTGGATGCCGGGAACGGATCATGCAGGTATTGCGACGCAGTCGGTAGTTGAAAAGAAGCTGCGAACTGAAAAAGGAATGACCAGACATGATGTGGGCAGAGAAAAACTTGTTGAGATGATCTGGGAATGGAAAGAGCAGTTCGGCGGAAAAATATTAGAACAGCTTAAAGGTATCGGGGCAAGTTGCGACTGGAAGAGAACACGGTTTACACTTGATGATATGTGCGCTAAGGCGGTACGGCATACTTTTGTTAACCTGTTTAAGAAAGGTTTGATCTATCGGGGTAAGAGGCTGGTGAACTGGGACCCGGCATTGCAGACTGCTATTTCTGATGATGAAGTTGTGCATAAGACAGTTCAAGGGAATTTTTATTATATTAAATACCCGTTGGCAGACGGCAGCGGTTTTGTGACGGTTGCGACGACCAGACCTGAAACGATGCTTGGTGATACGGCAGTTGCGGTTAATCCGAAAGATGAAAGAGCGGCTGGGCTTATCGGCAAAATGGTTAAGCTGCCTTTAACTGACAGGCAGATACCTATTATCGCTGACGATTATGTTAAGCGAGGTGAGGGTACGGGGTTTTTGAAGGTGACACCGGCGCATGATCCGAACGACTATGAGATCGGATTACGACATGAGCTTGAGATGATCAATATACTTACTGATGACGCCAAGATCAATGCCAACGGCGGAAAGTTTGAGGGGATGGACAGGTATGCAGCGAGGAAAGCGGCTGTTAAAGAGCTTGAGGAGCTTGGTCTTTTGGAAAAGGTTGAGCCTAAGGAACATGAGGTTGGACACTCGGACCGCAGCGGTGTTGCAATTGAGCCTTACCTTTCGGATCAGTGGTTTGTGAAAGTTAAACCTCTAGCTGAGAAGGCTATTAAGGTTGTTGAGGATGGCAAGATCAAGTTTCACCCGGACAGATACGGCAAGAGTTATCTTGACTGGCTTTATGGTATTCGTGACTGGTGCATCAGCAGACAGCTATGGTGGGGACATCGGATACCGATATGGTATTGCCAAAAATGCGGTGCTACTAATACGGGGATCGAGGATCCAACGGAATGTGAAAAGTGTGGGAGCAGTGATCTTGAGCAGGACCCGGATGTTTTGGATACATGGTTTAGTTCTGCGCTTTGGCCTCATAGTACGATGGGCTGGCCTGAGCAGACTGAGGAATTAAAATTTTATTATCCGACGAGTACGCTTGTTACCGCGAGAGATATTATTACTTTGTGGGTTTCGCGAATGGTGATGATGGGACTTGAGAATATGGGAGAAATTCCATTTAAGGATGTCTTTATTCACGGCACTATCCTTGACGGCAAAGGTGAGCGGATGAGTAAGAGTAAGGGCAATGGTATCGACCCGCTGGATATTATTGATACTTATGGCGCGGACGCAATGAGATTCAGCCTGGCACAGATGACGACTGAAAGTCAGGATATACATATGCCCGTTAAGAAGGATGATAAGGGCAGAAATACCAGTGACAAATTCGATATCGGCAGAAACTTCTGCAATAAGCTTTGGAACGCTTCGAGGTTTGCGATGATGCACCTTGATGGTATTGACCCGGAACGGTTTGATAAGAGTAAAATGACGCTTACTGATAAGTGGATATTGTCGAGACTTGCCGAGACTGTTAAAGATGTGACAGATGGGCTGGATGGTTTTAAGTATTGTGAGCCTTTGACGGTTATCTATAAATTTTTCTGGAATGATTTCTGTGACTGGTATCTGGAATGGGCCAAACCCAGGATGGCTGACGAGAAACAGAGGCCTGTCGCTCAGAATATTCTTGCATATGTTATTGACCAGTTGCTTCGACTGTTACATCCATTTGTGCCTTTTATTACAGAGGGGATATTCCAGCAGTTAAATGAGATTTCGCCGAGGCGAGGTTTGAAAGGTTTGACTGAGTTGAGTGGTCAGGATGCCTTGATCGTTGCAAAGTGGCCAGTGGCTGATGATGGATGGATCGATGGCGAGGTAGAAAAGCAGATCAATGAGATTCAGAAGGTGATAAGGACTATACGTGATCTGCGGAATAAGTATAATAAGAAGCCCGGAGAAAAATTGACGGTATCGGTTAACGCACCTGCAGCGGTTAGTGAGGTATTGAACAGCAATTCGGAATTGATATGTCAGCTGGCGAATCTTGAGCAGTTCGAATGCGGCGATGGGATCGGTAAGCCTGATAAGGCGGCGGCTGCTATTGTTGAACAGATGCAGATATTTTTGCATGATGCTATTGATGTTGATGCTGAAAGAGCAAGGCTCGAGAAACAAAAAGCCCAGGTTGAAAAGGGTATAAAAGGTTTTGAGGCAAAACTTGGTAATGAAAATTTTGTTACGAGAGCCAAACCTGAAGTTGTTCAACAAACAAAGGATAAGCTGGCGGAGATGAAAGAGCAGAACAATAATATTGAAAAACTGCTTTTGGAATTGGAAGGTTAAAATTAGAAGGCGATTATAATGGATGTCGAAGTGGAGCTGTCTCGTATAATTATTAATGAGGCATCGGACCAGCAAATAATCGTGTTGAAAGAACGGGATGGTCAGCGCAGCTTTCCGGTCGTTATCGGAATCGTGGAGATATTTGCGATCGACCGTCGACTTAAAGGTATTGCGCCACCAAGACCTATGACGCATGAGCTTATCGATAATATTTTCGATGGGCTTGATGCTAAGATAGAAAAGCTTGTAATTAATGACATGATCAATCACACTTTTTACGCGGTATTGCATCTTAAGAAGTCTGACGGTGAGGTGGTTCAGATAGACTGTCGCCCTTCTGACGGGATTGCGCTGTCGATATCAGCTAAGGCCCCTATTTTTGTTGCGGATCATGTTTTCGACCGGACATCTCAGTAAGGAAACTTGAGATAAGAATCAAAGCCATCGCGATACATAAGAGGCTGTCAGCGACATTAAATGCGGGCCAATGTTTGCCGGGCCAATAGACTATGTCAATAAAATCGCGGACGCGACCATCGTTAAAAACGCGATCGTATAAGTTGCCGCAAATACCAGCGGTGAACATTGCGAGAGCAATTGTCATTAGCTTGTGCTTTATGTGACAGAATAAGAAAATCAGAATGATCAAGAGCAAGGCGATAACAGAAATAGCTGTAAGCAGATGTTTCTGACCTGATGCTATTCCGAAGGCGGCGCCGTCGTTTTGTGCTAATACAAGCCTAAAGAAGCCTTTGATCACTGTATAGGTGCTGTTTTGGGAGTTGTAGAGCCAATTGAAAATTGCGGATTTTGTCCAGAGGTCGGCTGCGATCCCTGCGACGACGATAGGCCAGAAAATCAGCTGATATTTTAACGGGGTAAGTGCGAACCTTGGGGCGGAGAAGTCCTTTTGGGGCTTAGTGTTATCTTTTTGATGGTTTGCAGTTGTTTTGTCTGTCATATCAATCCTAATTAAATTTTTCGCTTTATCCGCGGGTAACTAACTCAAAGATAAGAAGTTATGGATTTATTCGCGGAAATTTATTACCATGAATGGTATCATATTTATTTTGAGTATACTTCTATGTATTTGATAAGCTTTTCACGGGTGGGCTGGTCCGGTTTAATATTTAAAGATTTGCGCCAATGGTCAACAGCTTTTGCTTTACAGGAGTCATCTTTCGTGCCTGAAGCTTTTAAGGCATAAGTGACGCCAAGTCCTTTATGCGCTTCCCAGTCATTTTCATCAATTTTTATTGCCTGCTGGTAAGCTTTTATAGAACTGTCCATGTCCTTGAGGTTTAGATAACAGAACCCGAGGTGCTGCCACGCTAAAGAATCATTGGGATTTATGGCAAGTGAAGACTGGAGCAATTCTTTTGCCGGTTCATTGTTTGAAGTTTTTATATATGCAATCGCCAGTGATTTCATAATATCCGGGTTTTCGCTGTCGAGTTCTAAGGCGCGTTTGTACGAAGCGATGGCGGAGTCGTAGTTTTTCTTTTGTCCATAGATATTGCCGAGCAATTCCTGAACGTTGCTTGCGGAGGCATCGATATTTTGTGCCTGAGTGCTATAGGCCAGTGCGTTGTCATAATCCTGCAATTGATAGTAAGACTCGGCTGCGTGGAGATGTGCATTCAGGTGGTCAGATTTTATCTGACATGCTTGGCCATAGGCTTTTACCGCGGGATTATATTTTTCCATTGACTGATATGACCGACCCAGGTTGTATTGGTCGTGGAATGACCAGGGGTTTAATTCGGTAGCCTTTTCGTAGGACTGTGCGCTGAGCTGATAGTTATTATCTTCTTTGTAGATGTCACCAAGTTGTGAATATGCTATTGAAAAATCTTCATCGACCTGGATTGACTGGTTAAGTTTTTCGATGGCCTTTTCATCCTGGTTGGTTTCCCGCAGTGTTACAGCATCGACATAGAGGTCTACATTGGTTGCGGATTCTTCGACGCAACCGACGGAGAACGACAGAATGATGCTGACAAAAATAATGGCAATTATAAGATGGATATTTACAGTGTCGGACATGTTTTTTGGCCTTTCCATTAACCGATCAATCTCAGCACTCGTTGCTTCAGGACACCTTTAACTTTTTATACAATAAGAATCTGTACATCAGGTTGTTGATTATAGCACAGTGATAACGGCTGTCAAAAATTTTAAGGGTGCAGAAGAGGTTTTTTAAGGTTTTTCTTAATATTTGACAAAATCAAGTTGAGCAGATATCATACCTGTTCTTTTTTAACTGATGCAGAGTAGTGGTTGAAGTATAGTTGCATCTTAAATTATTAACTTAGAGGATGTTGACGTTATGGCAAATGTAAAGTTGGATAAAAAACCATTTGTATTAATAATTCGTGACGGATGGGGATATAATCCTTCGAACGAGGAAAATGAACTCAATGCTATTAAAAAAGCAAACACTCCGGTAGATGAAATGCTGATGAGGGAGTATCCCAATTGTCTTATTCATACGAGTGGATTGGATGTTGGTCTGCCCGCGGGGACCATGGGCAACAGTGAGGTTGGTCATCAGAATATTGGTGCCGGCAGGATCGTGCCACAGGAATCTGTAAGGCTTAGCAATACTATTGCGGACGGCAGCTTTTTTGAGAATGAAGAATTTCTCAAGATGATCGACTTTGTCAAAAAAAATAACGGCAAAATGCACGTGATGGGGCTTTGCAGTGATATAGGAGTTCACTCTCTGCTTAAGCATCTTTACGGGCTGTTCGAACTTGCTAAGAGAAATGAGTTAGAAGAGGTTTATCTGCACGCATTTACTGACGGCAGGGATTCGCCTCCTAAAAGTGGGGCTGGTTACCTGGCGGATATCGAAGCTAAGGCCAAGGAGATCGGCATCGGTAAGATAGCTTCCATCTGCGGAAGGTTTTATGCTATGGACCGTGACAGCAGATGGGAAAGAGTTGAAAGAGCATATAACTGCCTGAGGAACGGCAAAGGCAATAAAGCGAAATCCGCGGCGACGGCGATGGCGGATAGCTATGCTAATGGAGTTACCGATGAGTTTGTCGAACCTGTGTGCATTGTAGATGAGAACAATACTGCTGTCGCAACTATTGATAATGGTGACGGAGTTATATTTTTTAACTTCCGCGGCGATAGGCCTCGCGAGATAACAAGGGCTTTTGTTGAAGATAATTTTAAAGATTTCGACAGAAGCAATAAAGCTGACATTTACTTTGTTTGCCTGACACAATACGATGCGAGCATACCTGCGGCGGTTGCGTTTGTTAAACCGGCTAAGATGAAAAACATTCTTGCCGGGTACTGGAGCAGTCTGGGCTTAAAGCAGTTCAGGTGCGCCGAAACCGAAAAATATGCGCATGTAACATTCTTTTTTAATGATTACACAGAGAAGCCTTTCCCCGGCGAGGACAGGCAGATCGTTCCTTCGCCTAAGGTGCGTACGTATGACCTTAAGCCTGAGATGAGCGCTTATGAGGTGACCGATATTGTACTGGAGAAGCTGGATTCGAATGAATATGATGCAATGGTTATCAATTTTGCTAATCCGGATATGGTTGGGCATACCGGCATTATAGAGGCCGGCATTAAAGCAGCTGAGGTTGTTGACGAGTGTGTCGGTAAGGTGCTTGACAAGGTTAAAGAGCTTGGCGGAGCAGCAATAGTAACGGCAGATCATGGCAATCTTGAAAAAATGTGGGACGAAGAAAAACAATCTCCTTTTACTTCTCATACAACAGGTGATGTGCCTTTGATAGTTTTTGATGACCGGTATAAAGGCAGGAAGCTTCGCGATGGCGGAAAACTTGCGGACATTGGGCCTACAATGCTTGAAATGATGGGATTGGAAAAACCTGTAGAGATGACCGGGAAAAGTCTGCTTGGCGATTAAACATGTAGCTGTTTTAATTTTTAAAGGGCCGACTGAAATATTAAAATTAGGCTGAGTGTGAAGTTATGGGGCATATAAAAGTCCTTGACCAGAATATGATTAATATGATCGCAGCGGGCGAAGTTATTGAAAGACCCGCGAGCGTTGTCAAGGAATTGATGGAAAACAGCATCGACGGCGGCGCTTCAAAAATAATCGTAACGGTTGAAGACGGGGGACGAAAGCTTATTTCTATAACTGATAATGGTTGTGGGATGGACGCTGATGATATAAATAATGCATTTGAGCCTCACGCTACAAGTAAGATCAAAGACAGCGGCGACCTGAGCAAGATCGCAACTTTGGGGTTTCGAGGTGAGGCTTTGGCAAGTATCAGCTCTGTAGCAATTGTCAAAATGGTTAGCAGGGTTAAAGATTCGACCGGGGCCGGCTGTATAGAAATAGATTGCGGACAGCGGAAATTTGTTGGCCCTTGCAGTGGTGATTACGGAACTACAATTGAGGTGCGGGACATTTTTTATAAGCTTCCTGCGAGGCGAAAATTTTTGAAAACCACTAATACGGAGTTCGGTCATATCGCAGAGCAATTTACGAGAATTGCGATTGCTAATTGTCAGCTTGATCTGACATTGGTGCATAATAACAGGGAGCGTTTTAAGCTATCGGCGGGACAGAGTATAAGTGCCAGGATAGCGGAATTATTTTCTTCGGATATCGCTGAAAATCTCATTGAAAGCGAAAATGACGAAAAAAATATTC
>CAYZEH010000043.1:11190-15526 GCA_964477135.1 uncultured Pirellulales bacterium
GACGGCTCGAATGCTAACCCTCGAAAACAGCAGATCAATGAAGCGATCGATGATTTTTTTAAGAAACATAAGGGCGGTTCCGACCAACATAAATTTAATTTTGGTTCGAGAGGCGGTTCCGGACCAAAGGTGGTGATGCCATCATATAATCGTATTCCTGCTGAGGCTGTGTCAATGGAGAATGAAGCTGATTCGGGGGAATTTATACAGATCCATGACAGCTATATTGTCGCTGAGACTGAAGATGGGTTTGTGTTGATAGATCAGCATGCGTTGCATGAGCGGGTTAAATATGAGCAGCTGCGAAGGCGTGTTTCTAATGGGCCTTTAGAATCGCAGAAACTGCTTTTGCCTGAAAGCTTTGACCTGACGGATTCGCAGAAATCTGTTATTGCTGATAATACGGATATTTTTGAAAAGCTTGGGATAGAAATGGTTGAGTTCGGGCCGAGGACTATGGCGATACAGGCTTTTCCTACGATACTATCGAAGGTTAACTGCGTTGAGTTTGTGAAAGATGTGATAGATCTGCTTTGCGACAAGGCTAATCTGGGCGGAGCTGAAGGGCTTTTGGATAAGATACTGAATATGGCAGCTTGTAAGGCAGCTATCAAAGCGGGACAGAAGCTTACCGGTTTAGAGATCGAACAGCTTCTTAAAGATAAGAAAACTGTTGAGAATTCGAGCAGATGTCCGCACGGCAGACCTACAACGATAACGTTTTCAAAGGCAGAGATCGAAAAACAGTTCCACCGGACATAGCCATGAAAAAAATAATATCAGCAATTATATGTGTTGCCGCAGGTGTTTGGGTTTTTGGTAATTATGCAAAACAACTAAGCTCTGAAAATGCACTGGAGACACAAGAAACTAAGGCTGAGAAAAAGAACACTTCAAAATATCCGGAGAGAATCGTTTCGCTGTCGCCTAATATTACCGAGATACTTTTCGAGTTGGGGTTGGGTGAAAAAGTTGTCGCGGTTTCTAATAACAGTAACTATCCGGCAAAGGCGGCAACAAAACAAAAGGTGGGAACATTCTGGCAGCCTGATACAGAATCGATATTGGCAACCAGGGCTGATCTTATAATAACGCTTTGGTTCGCACAACAAAAGTCGGTGGCAGATAGTCTGGAAAGGCTGGGCTATGATGTGCTTTTGCTGAAGATAGAAAGTAAGGATGAGCTTATTGAGGCAATAGGGGAAATTGCTGAGGCCTGCGGTGCTCAAAAGCAAGGCGAGGAATTGATTGAAAGGCTCAATGAGAAATTAGAGCAGACAGAGGCTAAGTATAACAGCGCTGAAAAGGTCAAGGTCTTATGGGTGATACAGGCAGAGCCTTTGAGGGTTGTGGGCAGAGGGACTTTTATTGATGGGCTTGTTGTTTCTGCGGGCGGAGAGAATGCGATAGGTAAAACTATCTATCAGTATCCGCCTATATCAACTGAAGAGCTGCTGAAATGTGGGGCGGATGTGATTATACAATCTGCAATGGGAGCGGAGAATATTGACAGACAGCAGGAGCAGGCGGAAAAATTCTGGAAGCGATATCCGAATCTGCCGGCAGTAAAAAATAACAGGATTTATGTTATTGAATCTGATACTATATTGAGATTAGGTCCAAGACTGGCGGATGGGCTGGAGTTGATCGGAGGCTTTTTGCACCCGGAGATCAAGGATTGAAATATTGATGGCGAAAGAGGCACTGACATTAAAGAGGCTGGTTATAGAAATAGCAATTTGTATGGCAATACTTTTTGCGGTAATGATGCTTTGCGCTTTTGCGGGGTCGCAGAGTATCAGCCTTAAAAAAGTTTTTATGTCTGATGGTGCGGGCGGGATTGGTAATATTGACAGGCAGATATTTTTTGGAGTTCGTATTCCGAGGATAATATTGGCAGCTATTGTGGGAGCGGCGTTGGCGTGCAGCGGGGTAGTTCTTCAGGCGATACTGCGGAATCCGCTTGCTGATCCTTATATACTTGGTATTTCCAGCGGCGCTGGTTTGGGGGCGATAATTGCTATCCTTTCGGGGATCAGCTGGAGTTTTTGGGGCGGCAGTTCGATAACAGCATTTTCATTCGTCGGTGCTATTTTGACAGTTTGGTTGGTATGGTGGATAGGCAGATTTACAGGCAAATCACAGGTAACCTCCCTGCTGCTGGCTGGGGTTGTAGTTAACGCATTTTTTTCCGCGGTGATAATGTTTCTGACATCGATAGCGAAAAGTAATCAGTTGCAATCTACTATCTTCTGGCTTATGGGCAATATCACAGAAAAGAGTAATTCCGTTTTGGTTACAGCTTGTGTTTTGATTATTTTCGGGATATTGGTGTTATTCAGTATTTCACAAAAATTAAATGTCCTTACGTTTGGGGCTGAGCAGGCTAAAAGTCTGGGGGTTAATATTAAACATATCCGTGTGATCGGGTTTGCTTTTGCTGCTTTTATTACAGCTATTGCGGTTAGTTTAAGCGGGCTTATAGGTTTTGTCGGGTTGATAGTGCCCCATGGAGTAAGGCTTGTTTTTGGGCCTGACCATCGCAGGCTTTTACCTTTGAGTGCGATTATCGGCGGGATATTTATGGTAATAGCTGACACGATCGCAAGGACGATAATTGCCCCTGCTCAGATGCCGGTGGGAATAATAACAGCGATAACAGGTGGGCCTTTCTTCCTTTATCTACTGGCGAGGTATAGCCGAAAGGTGAGCTGGTTAAAATGAGCGTTACTATAAAAGTGGAAAATCTTGGTTTTAGTTATGCTCAGCGAACGATATTAAAAGATATCAGCTTTGAGGTTGAGGCTGGGGCTTTTATTGCGATAGCCGGGCCTAACGGTGCGGGGAAAAGTACGCTTATTAAACTGATTTGCGGGTTGCTTAAGACCGACAACGGCAGTATAGAAATCCATTCTCGCAATATTAAGCGTTACAGCGAAAAAGAGCTCGCTATGAAAGTGGCTGTGGTGCATCAGGAATTTGTTCCTGGATTTGATTTTACTGTGGCTGAGACGGTTGCGATGGCCAGAACGGTATATATGGGGACATTGGGTTTTGAAAGCGCAGAAGATAAGGATGCTATTGATGAGGCGCTTAGTTCGACAGATACGCTTGAGTTTGCGTCCAGGCCTATTAATCAGCTTAGCGGCGGTGAAAGACAGCGTGTTTTTATTGCAAGAGCTATCGCACAGGATACTGATATTCTGCTTCTGGATGAGCCTACGAGTTTTCTGGATTTGAAGCACCAGGTGGGAATATATGACCTTTTAAAGAAAATGCAGAAAGAGAAAGGCAAAACAATAATCTGTGTGACCCACGATATTAATCTTACAAATCAATATTGCGACCAGAGTTTGCTTTTAAGTGCCGAGCAGCAGTGGCAATTCGGCAGAACTGAGGATGTGTTTTCATCTGAGACAATAGAAAGGTTTTTTGCCGTAAAAACCTTTGAAGGTCGGGTCCGCGAGAAAAAATTCTTCCTGCCTTTAGGAAATTATCAACAAAAATAACAGGTTAAATACTGTCGGCGGGGTGTTTAAAACAGTAAAAAGCCTAAAACGTAACCTCTTACATCATAAGCTCTTAAGTTGTTTTTTTATTTCTTCTTGAATTCTTCAGAGCCAATCTTTATACTTCTTGCGTTTAGCAGGGCAAATTTATACAAAACTGTGGTGCATTGAATAAAATAATCTGCTATAATGATGGGTCTATAGTGTTTGCAGTATTGTTATCAGGAAAGGCAGATACAACTGTGGCTAAGAAAAGCACAAAAAAGACAGTGAAAAAGGTTGCTAAAAAGGCTGTGAAAAAAACTACAGCAAAGAAAACAGTTTCTAAAAAAACTGTGAAGAAAACAGCTGAAAAACCTAAATTGACAGCAACGGAAGTTGACTATTTCAAAAAATTACTCCTTATTAAGCGCATGCAGATAATCGGCAGTGTAAGTGAAATACAGGATGAGGCCCTGAAACAGTCCAGAATGGATGCTTCGGGGGATTTGTCAAGTATGCCTATCCATATGGCTGATATCGGAACAGACAATTACCAACAGGAATTTGCTTTGGAGCTTGTGGATAGTGAACGCAAACTCTTAAAAGAGATATATGATGCCCTTGAACGGATTGAAAAAGGCAGTTACGGAATCTGTGAGAAGACAGGTAAGCCTATCATAAAAGCACGACTTGAAGCCAAACCATGGGCCAGATATTGTGTTGAATATGCCCAGATGCTGGAACAGGGACTTGTCAGTGAAGAATACGAATACCCTTCAGGGTAATAAATTTCCGCGAATAAATCCATAACTTGTTATCTTTGAGTTATTTACCCGCGGATAAAC
>CAYZEH010000044.1:0-13234 GCA_964477135.1 uncultured Pirellulales bacterium
GTTTTTTGGGTGGACATCATCTGGATCACCTACATCAATTGTGACAGCCATTCCGGTATTTTTTACAGTCTTTAGAACATGAAGCTGAGATTCTCTAAGCTCTGCCCAACTGCTCTGGAAAGGCTCTTGGCTACTATAGGCCTGAAAGTTTGCAAGCTGAACAAAATAAAAAGGCATATTATCCAGACCCCAAAGACCCCGCCAACCTTCGATCATTGTTGCGAATAACTTTCTATATAGATATCCGATCCCAGTGTCACCTTCGCCCTGATACCAGATGAAGCCTTTCATTGTGTATTTGCTCACAGGCAGGATCATTCCGTTATAACAACCGGTTGCGTAAGGCGGCATCCAGCGAGGCTCTTTTGGTGCTTCTTTACCAGCTGCTTTTGCTTGCCGGCAGGCTTTCTTCCAGTCATCAATAACCTTACTGCGATTACCCATCAGTCTCTGGTAATCTGCATAATCGGTTTTATATCTCTCCAGAGTCGGCTTAAAATCATCGTCGCTTTGGAGCATTTCTTTGCTCATCCACGCCCGTATAGATGTCCCTGACCAGCAGCAGTTAATTATACCAACCGGGACATTTAATTCTTTTTGAAGTTTTTGCGCAAAAAAGTATGCAACTGCGGAAAAATCACCGACAGACTTACTGCTGCTTAGCTGCCATCGACCTTGACAATCTTTATGAGGGATATTATCTGTTATTTTTCTTACAGTATAAAGCCTGATGTTGGGATTGTCCGCCTGTACTAATTCTTTTTCGTAGCCGATAACACCTGCGTCACGTCTGCCATTCTTACAAAGACGCATTTCCATATTCGACTGCCCCGAGGCAAGCCAGACTTCACCAATGAGAACGTTTTTTAAAGTGATAGTATTTTTGCCGACAACTTCCAACTCGTAAGGGCCCCCCGCTATTGGAGTATATATTTTTACCATCCAGTTGCCATCAGAATCAGCTTTGACGGTTTTGCCTTTTCTTCGCCAGCTTGCTTTTACGGTAACTTTTTCACCGGCATCGGCCCAGCCCCAGACAGCTGCTTTGGTTTCCCGCTGCATAACCATATTATCAGTAAACATCGAAGAAAGCTTTACATCCGCTAAAGCGATGCTGGATAAGATACAAATTAAAATGATAGTTATTTTTTTGCTAATCGCCATTGTTACGATATCTCCTTATTATTTCTTTTTGTGTGTCAAACCTGGCCAATCATCGGTTCTGAATGGGCTTGCGGGCAGCCCCTCTTTATTGTAGAGATTGCAAACCGGGTTATGTGCCCAGCCATAGCGGACAGCGACAGGAGTTTTTACTTTGTCAGATTTTACGATGACTTTATTGCCAACAATTTTTGCCTCTGCCCAGACAAACTTTTTGTCCACGCCGGCTACAGCAAACCCTTTTAAAGTCTGATCATCTTTTGCTGCCAATCCTGAGCCTGCATGGTCAAATCGCAACGAGGCCTTATCGTTTTTTATTTTTATGGATTTGAATATCGGGCCTGAGTATACGATGTCCTGATCGTAATTATTTGCTAATGCCCATAACGACAATCTTTTCCCGACATCCTGTTTATTTTTGGGGTGGATGTCACCAGCTTCGCCTATATCAATAGTCACAGCCATTCCTGTATTAGGAACAGTCTGCAATGTCTTTAGCTGCGTTTGACGTAGTTCGGCCCAGGTAGATTCGCCGGGGTCGGGTTTTACCGGTGTATAATTTGCCAACTGGACAAAATAAAATGGGAAATTGCCCTGCCCCCAGTGTCTGCGCCAGGAAGTTATCAGCGTTTTGAAAAGTTTTTCATGATGCCAGGCATAAGCGGTGTTTGATTCACCCTGATACCATATCGCACCGGCAATACGAAACGGAATAAGCGGATGTATCATAGCGTTGTAAAGCACTGACGGTTTATTTCTTTCGCCCGCTGGTTTCCATGGTTCATGTGAAACTTTTTTGCCGGCAGCTTTGTCAGCTTTCCACTTTTTGACTTGCTCTTGCCACTTTTTGATTTTTTCAGGCATTGACGCCATCAATCTGTCGAAGCGGTCATAAGTCCATTTGAAATCACAGTCGCCTTCCATTGCATCTGCCGGTGTCCATGCTTCCGCGGGTGTGCCGCCCCATGAAGAATTTATCAATCCTATAGGTACATTGAGCTTTTCGTACAGCTCTTTGCCGAAGAAATAACATGTAGCGGAAAAATGTTTTACCGATTCGTTATCGCACTGTTTCCAATGTCCCGCAAAGTCATCCTGTGGGGTGTCCGCATTTACATTATAAACCGTGCAAAGGCGAATATTGGGATAGTTGTCGGCATTTTCCATTTCCTGCTCAGCATTTTTAACGCCGACAACTGCCATCTGCATATTCGACTGGCCCGATGCAAGCCAGACCTCACCTACAAGAACATTTTTGATTTCTATGGTGTTATTTGCTTTGATTGTAAGGCCTTGGGGAGTAAAACTTGCATTAAATGGACCAATTTCTGTTTTCCATTTGCCGTCATTATCCGCAATTGCACCCCAAACATTACTGTAAATACCAAAGCCGATCATGATTTTCTCACCTGGGCTTGCTTTGCCCCAGATTGGCAACTTCTGATTTTGCTGAAGAACCATATTATCAGAAAAAATGGTTGGCAATTTGACATCTGCAAAAGAAACGCTGAAAAATACCACCAATAAGAAAAATACTAAAAATCTGAAGTTTGTTGCCTTATACATTTAATTGTCCTCGAATCACAAAAATTGGTTTTAAAAAATTTATTTGCAATATTACGAACAAAAGATGTTAATAGAAATAAATGGATAAGTCGATTAAAATATAGTATGTAAGAGAATGACTTTAAAAAACAGGAGAATTAAATGCAGAATAAAATAAATAAGTACATGCTGATCGCTTTGATTTTGCTTTTGGTTTTGGCGATTTTTTGCGCAACCGGCTGTAAGCAAAAACAAGACGAGCAGAGCTCTAAACCTGAAAAAGCTAAATATATCCCGCCTGAAGTGCCAATTATGAGTATTGGTGAGATTATCGCTTCTGCCAGCAGATGGGTACCAGCTTATCAGAACTGGGTCGGTAAAGAGGCCCCTGACTTTACATTAAAAGGTATTGACGGGAAAAATTATAAACTGAGTGATTTTCGGGGCAAAAATGTAGTTATTGTCTTCTGGGCGATGTGGTGCGGGCCTTGCAAAATGGAAATACCCCATCTTATTGCACTTAGAAACGTTATGAGCAAAGATGACCTGCAAATTCTGGCAATTACCAACGAAGAATACACGCAGGTTATAGATTTTGCTGCCAAGTCCAAAATGAACTATGCTGTACTGATAAACAAGAAAAACGACCTGCCTGCACCTTTTGACAAAATACAATCCATCCCGACAAGTTTTTTCGTAGACCCGCAGGGAAAAATCAAACTGGCAACTTCTGGATCTTTAACCTTAGGCACTTTAAAAGCTATCGTACGGGCAAAATAAGTCCAAAAATCGCATAAAAATGAAGTCCCTCGAGAAATTGAGGCTTTTTTGCCTGGAAAACACGAAAAAACCTTGTTTTTAATACAAAAAAAACTGGACAATCGTCAGCTATTCTATAGAATGACATGTTTACAGGAAATTAAATACGTTTAATACCCTTCAGGGTAAGAAATTTCCGCGAGGAAAGTTGTAATCCCGATGTATATCGGAATACCCGCGGATAAACGGAAAAGTTCAATTAAGAACAGTTTAACTATAAGCTTAGAGGCAATAAACATGGCACATAAAAAAGGACAAGGCGCTTCAAGGAACGGCAGAGACAGTAATCCTAAGTACAGAGGTGTAAAGCTTTATGGCGGTCAGGAAGCAAAAGCCGGCTCTATCATCGTAAGACAGTGTGGAACAAAGTTTTTCGCTGGCAACAATGTGAAGATGGGAAGAGACTTCACCCTGTTCGCTGTCGCTGAAGGAAAAGTTCAGTTCCAGGGAAGAAAAATCCACGTTGTTTGATAAAGCTTATACCCTTGAAGGCTAAGAAATGTCCGCGAACAAATCCGTAATTTGTTATTTTTAAGTTGGTTACCCGCGGATAAACGGAAAAATTCAATTGAGATGAGTATATATAACAAATAACAAAAAAGGATGGTACAATTACCATCCTTTTTTTATGTTATACCCTTTAAGGCTAAGAAATTTCCGCGAGGAAAGTTATAACATGTTGTTTAAAAGTTATTTACCCGCGGATAAAGGGTAAAACTCAAGAGTCAGTAGTATAAAAGCTAAAGAAAATATGTTTATAGATGAAGCAAAAATCTGGGTAAAGGCTGGCAACGGCGGCAATGGTTGTCTTAGCTTTAGACGTGAGAAGTTTATTGCTAGAGGCGGCCCTGACGGAGGTAACGGCGGCAGTGGAGGAAGTGTTTACTTCGTGGCAAGCAGTGATATCGATACTTTGATAGACTTTTCAGGCAAGCATCACTGGCAGGCAAAAAATGGAAATGACGGCGAAGGGAATAACAGGATCGGCGCCTCCGGGGATGACCTTATAATCAAAGTTCCTCTCGGTACATTAGTATATGATACGGACCTCGATCTATTGATAAAAGACCTCAACGAAGAAGGAAAAAATATATGCGTCTGCAAAGGCGGACGAGGCGGTAAAGGAAATAAAGTCTTCGCCCACGCAACAAACCAGACACCAAGGCAGACGACTCCCGGTGCGGTCGGTCAGGAAAGGAAACTCAGGCTCGAACTTAAATTAATCGCAGATGTCGGGCTGGTGGGCAAACCTAACGCAGGCAAAAGCACACTGGTTTCCAGATGCTCCGCAGCTAAGCCGAAGATCGCGGATTATCCTTTCACAACGATAGAACCTGTACTCGGAATTGTTGATTTGCCGGGCTATAGAAGATTTGTAATCGCCGACATTCCGGGGCTGATCGAAGGGGCACACGAGGGAACCGGTTTGGGCTTTGAGTTTCTTAAACACATCGAGAGAACGAGAGTTCTCGTGCACATACTTGATATTTATCCGCCTGATGGTTCTGATCCGGTAGAAAGCTACCATTCGATTCGAAATGAGCTGGTAAAATACAGCAAAGAGCTGGCAAAGAAACCGGAAATAATTGTAGCCAATAAGATCGACCTTGATGACGGGACAATTGTAAAAGAGCTTGAAGATAAGCTCGGTCAAAAACTTATGCCTATCTCAGCTGTCACTGGCGAAGGAGTCAGGCAACTATCTGAGCTGTTATGGGAAGAAATACAAAAAGTAAAAAAAGTATACCCTTAAGGGTAGTAAATGTCTGCGAATAAATCTATAACTTGTTATTTTTAAGTTATTTACCAGCGGATAAACGCTAAAATTCAATTGGGAACACTATAGTAAGAGTAAGAAAATGACAAATTTAATAGCTATCGATATCGGTAACACAAATATTACTATCGGTCTGTTTCTTAAAGGCCAGGTGGATTCAATCGAATCTATTGACGGCAATAATACAGAAAAATTGGCCAAGTGCATTAGAACAGCATGGGACAAAATTCCTGTGCTGAAAAGCTCAAAAGAGAAAAAACATGACGGCGTTGTCGTTGCCTGCAGCGTTAACCCTGAATGGACAAAACTTATTAAGCAGATCGTAAAAGATAAGCTCAATGAGAAAATATTTATCATCGGAGAAGATATTGGACTGCCTATAGAGTTAGGGGTAAAAGAATCGGACAAGATAGGAGTTGACAGGGTCCTCTCAGCGGCAGCAGCTTATGCGGTAACGGAACAGGCAGTAGTGGTTGCTGATTTCGGAACGGCTGTCACGATCGATATGGTTGATGACAGGGGTGTATTTGTCGGAGGAGTAATCTTTCCGGGTTTTGCGATAAGCGCAAAAGCGTTAAAAGACAACACTGCCCTTTTGCCGGAGATAACGGTATCACGTCCGGAACTACCCTTTGGTCAAAGCACTGAAGAAGCAATAAATTGCGGGCTGTACTATTCTGCAATTGGAGCTCTTGAGGAAGTTGTTCGCAGGTATGCTGAGAAGATCGGCATCTGGCCTCAAATTGTTATTACCGGCTCAGGAGCAAAAATAATTAAAGACGACTGTCTGTTTGTTGATTCTTATGTGCCTGATCTGGTTGTCAGAGGAATAGCTCTGGCATATCAAAAATTCATGGATAATATAATGGAGTAATTTTCGTCATGTCAGTTTCAGCTGCTGTTACAACTGCTAAAGGAGCTGGGGCAATTTCTACTATAGAAGTTGTCGGCGATGAAGCTCGCGATATACTTGAAAAGATTTTCAAACCTGCCCGCAAAGAAAAAACTGACTTCAAAATCGGCAGTATCCTTGTCGGAACAATCACAGAGGCCAACCATGATATTGACCAGGTCGCTATTGGTTGTGAAGCGGACAAGCATTTTGCAATTCATTGTCACGGCAACCCATTGATAGCTGAAGCGATAATGAAGCTGCTGAAAAAACATAATGCAACTTTGCTGACGAATGAACAGTTTTTCTCAAATATCTCCGACATAGAAAACAACACAATAGCTATCGAAGCGAAAATCGAACTTGTAAATGTCAAAACATTATTTGCTACTAAACTAATTCTAAATCAGGCAAATGCAGGTCTGGTCAAATCAGCAAAAGGCTGGCTTAAAGAAACTAAAAATATTGAAAAAACAAAATCTGAAGCTGCAGCAATTCTGAAAAAAAGTGAAAATGCCAGAACCATGATCGCCGGTTGTAAAGCAGTTATCGCAGGGCCTGCCAATAGCGGCAAAAGCTCGCTGCTTAATCTTTTATGCGGGAAAAACAAAGCTATTGTTACCGATATCGAAGGGACAACAAGGGATTATGTGGCTGTGGAAATTATGCTGGAAAATCTTTTTTTAGAACTGACAGATACCGCTGGCATCAATGAAGTCCTGGCTTTGAAGTCTGATGTAATAGAAAAAACAGCACAGAAGAAAAGCCTTAGCATATTGGAAAATGCCGACCTTGTGCTGTTTGTTCTGGATTCGTCTAAAGATGATCCTCAGCTTCAAGACAGCCTTATTGAAGCAATCGCTGATAAAAAAATAATCACGGTTTTAAACAAATCTGACCTGCCGAGTAAACTGAAAAAAACCTCTCTGCCAGCAAGATTGGATAAAATTGTCTCGATAAGCACAAAAAACTGTGAGGGAACAGACGCCCTGAAAGAACAGATACTGCGAACATGCTGCGCGGATGAGTTGGATATTTACGAGCCTATAGCCTTTACACCGCGCCAAAAAGGGCTGCTTAAACAACTTAGCAAAATTAATTCGGCTGACAAAGCTAATTTGCTGATTACAGAGTTGTTAAATGGCCAATTAAATGTATAATCTTTGCTATGGCAGGAAATAACGAAAAATTGACACCAGCGATGAAGCAGTTTCATCATTTCAAGGATAAATATCCCGATGCGATATTGTTTTTCCGTATGGGTGATTTCTACGAAACATTTTATAAAGACGCGGAGATATGCTCGAAAGTTCTTGGGCTGACACTTACCAGCAGAAGCAAAGGGGCAAATCCTGTTCCGCTGGCGGGAGTGCCCTTTCATGCAGTTGACGGGTATCTGAAAAAAATGCTCCAGGCAGGCTATAAGGTAGCGGTCTGTGAACAAGTCGAAAAACCAAAAGACGCAATTGGTGTCGTAAAAAGAGATGTCACCAGAGTTATAACACCTGGCACGTTGACTGATGATATGCTGCTAAATGCCAAAGAGGACAATTATCTTTGTGCGATAAATCTGGACAAAAATTCGACTGCATCGCTTAGTTGGGTAGATATCTCCACCGGGCATTTTTTCTGTATGGAAATAGACGAAAATCGGCTTTTGGATGAGCTGCTCAGGCTCTCACCGGCAGAGTGTCTTGTGGCTGACAGGAGAGGGGAACTTTTCGAGGCTGAAGCCAAAGAACTTTCAAAAAATATCGCTCAGCTTACAAATGCAATTATAACTGAAAGACCGGCGTGGTATTTTGATACTTACCAGGGACATCAGAGATTGTTGAAGCATTTCGGCACCAAAACTTTGGAAGGTTTTGGAATTGGTGATAATGATAATGTAATCGTCCCCGCCGGCGCTATCATCGAATATCTTAACGAGACACAAAAAACAGCGTTGGGTCATATTCAGAGTCTGAAAAAAATCACGAGAACAAACTTTCTTGAAATTGATACGACAACTTTGAGAAGCCTGGAAGTCCTCAGGACAATCCGAAGCGAAAACCAGAAAGGAACGCTGATAAGCTGTCTGGATGAAACTTTAACCGCTATGGGCGGCAGGATGTTTCGTAATTGGCTTTGTATGCCGCTTTGCAATAAAGGCTCAATCGAATTAAGACAGGATGCTGTTGAAGAAGCTGTCAATGACGATTCGATGCTGACAGAGGTTCGCAAATTCCTCGCAAATATTTCTGATCTTGAAAGAATCGCTGCCAGGGTAAGTACATTTCGCTCGAATGCGAGGGACCTTATCGCTTTGGCAGCAACGCTACGAAAAATACCTGACATCAGGGTGATTCTGCAGACTTGCAAGTCTGATCTCTTTGTTAAACTTGCAACTAAATGTGACAGTATGGATGAGCTGGCAGAATTGTTAGAATCTGCTATTAAGCCTGAATGTCCGACTCATTTAAGAGATGGCGGTGTGATAAAAGCAGGCTTTGACGAAAAGCTTGATTCGTTAAGATCAATAAACTCTGACGGTCAAAGCTGGTTGAAAAAATATCAGCAGCAACAGAGTGAAGCTACAGGGATAGTTAATCTCAAGCTTGGCTTTAATAAAGTTTTTGGCTATTACATCGAGGTCAATCATTCCGGTACTTCTAAGGTGCCGGCAGATTATGTGCGGAAACAAACCCTTAAAAATGCTGAGCGTTATATTACCGATGAACTGAAAAAGTTCGAGACTAAGGCTTTGGGAGCAGAAGAAAAATCAATCGAGCTTGAGTATAAGCTCTTCGAGGAGATACGTCAGTTTACTGCCAGGTATGTGTCACGACTGCAATTGCTCGCTGGTGTAATCGCCAGGTGCGATTGTCTTACCGCTCTTGCATATTTGGCCCGCAGAAGAAACTACATCCGCCCGGAAATAACAACGGATAAGGTGCTGAATATAAAAGAAGGCAAACACCCCGTACTGGCGGAAATCCTGGGTAGTGAATTTGTTTCTAATGATGTCGAAATCGGAGATAACTCCGCCGACTGCATTATCATCACCGGGCCTAACATGAGCGGCAAAAGTACATATATAAGACAGGTCGCACTTCTGGTTTTGATGGCACAGACGGGCAGTTTTATACCTGCTGAAAGCGCGACGATCGCATTGGTCGACAGGATATTTACCCGTGTCGGGGCTTCAGATGAACTAATCAGAGGCCAATCTACATTCATGGTTGAAATGACAGAGACTGCAAATATTATTAATAACGCGACGGAAAAATCGCTGGTAATACTCGACGAAGTAGGCAGAGGCACAAGCACTTATGACGGGCTTTCGCTGGCGTGGGCGATCACCGAACATATCGCTACACAATTAAAATGTCGCACTCTTTTTGCTACGCATTATCATGAACTGACGGAACTTTCGGAGCTTTTCACGAATATTAAAAATTGTAATGTGGCAGTAAGGGAATGGGCAGGCGAAGTCGTCTTTATGCACAAAATAATCCCGGGCGGTACGGACAAAAGCTACGGCATACATGTTGCCAAATTAGCTGGTCTGCCAAAATCCATCCTGCAGCGAAGCAAAGAAATTCTCAAAGAGCTTGAAAGCACTTTTACAAAAGAAGCTGCCGGCGAACATTTAGCTAAAAACAAAACTAAAGAGCCTGACAACGATACTTTGTTTGTTCAGAAAAACAAAACCGTTCTCGACAGGCTAAGCTCGATTGATGTTAATAACCTCACGCCCATAGAAGCGATCAATCTTCTTGAGCAAATCAAAAACGAAATAGAAGACAAATAGTAATATTCGCTTTAGTTGGTATTTTTGTTGCTAAGTACTTGTAACCAAAGCGGTTTCGTATATAATTATTGGTTATATACTGATCCCAATTGAATTTTATCGTTTATCCGCGGGTAAATAACTTAAAAATAATAAGTTACGGATTTATTCGCGGAAATTTCTTACCCTGAAGGGTATAATTTAACGGCAACAACTGCTTTCGGCAGAATATAAATTGATTTCTAAGGATTTTTATTATGGCAAAGATTACCAAACTCGATGACATCGTATCGCTTTGTAAACGAAGAGGCTTTATCTTCCAGTCCAGCGAGATTTATGGCGGGCTGGCGAGCTGTTATGACTACGGCCCATTAGGCGTAGAGCTGAAAAATAACGTAAAAAGGGCATGGTGGAAGTCCACAGTTCAGATGAATGACAATGTTGTCGGGCTGGATTGTTCTATCCTGATGCACCCGATGGTGTGGAAATCTTCAGGCCATGCGGATAAATTCGCAGATTTAATTGCTGAGTGCAAGAAATGTCATACCAGAACACGCGTTGATCATCTTCAGGACCACCCGAATCAAACAGCAACTGAGCATAGCGAGCACATCGATATTGACATAACAAAGGTTAAGGCTGAAGACCTCGCCGGTAAGATGTGTCCCAAGTGCGAAGCTGTCGGGCAATTTACAGACCCGATGCCGTTTAAGCTGATGTTCGAGACGCAGATGGGTGCAAATGCAGATGACAGCATGACGCTTTACCTCAGACCTGAAACTGCACAGGGGATTTTTGCGAACTTTAAAAATGTGCTGGACACGACAAGAGTGGATATGCCTTTTGGAATTGCACAGATCGGTAAGAGCTTTAGAAATGAAGTGACCACAAAAGCATTTACTTTCAGGACAAGAGAATTTGAGCAGGCGGAAATGGAATTTTTCTGTGAGCCTGGCACTGATGAAGATTGGTACGAAAAATGGAAACAGGCAAGAATGCAGTGGTATCTCGATTTAGGGATCAAAAAAGAGAATCTGCGTTTCCGTGACCATGACCCGGATGAGCTTGCACATTATGCAAAGGCATGTGTCGATGTTGAATATCTGTTCCCGTTCGGCTCAGGTGACTGGCAGGAGTTGGAAGGGGTTGCAAACAGAACTGACTTCGACCTGCGTCAGCACCAGAGAGGTATGCGTGCGATCAATGACTGGTTTGAGAACGAAGGCGACCTTACGAAAGTTCACCTCAGAGATGAGCCTGAAGATTATAACAAAGGGCCTCTTTCATATTTCGACCAGCAGAACAACAAAAGATATATTCCTTACGTGATCGAACCTTCCGCTGGTATCGACAGAAGCACTTTAGCGTTTCTGGTTGATGCTTATGACGAAGAAGAGGTTAACGGCGAGACAAGGAATCTGCTGCGGTTCCATCCATCGTTGGCGCCTACTAAGGTAGCGGTATTTCCGCTGTTCAAGAAAAAAGGTATGCCGGAGATGGCACACAAGATATGTGATAGTTTCAGGAAACATTTTACCTGCTTCTATGACCAGAAAGGTGCTATAGGAAGACGCTATCGCAGACAGGACGAGGCGGGCACGCCTTACTGTGTTACGGTTGACTTTGATACTGTCGACGATAACGCGGTAACGGTAAGAGACCGTGACTCCATGGAGCAAAGCAGAATTTCAACTGATAACCTATTAGAATATCTAAGAGGAAAGCTGGAACTATGAAAAACTACTCAGACAGAGTTTTGATCGAAAATCTTAAAGATCACGTGGAAAAAGAAGTTACGCTGGCGGGCTGGTTGTATCGTAACAGACCAAGCGGCAAGGTACAGTTTCTTACCCTTCGTGACGGCAGCGGACTTTGCCAGTGCGTTATAGAAAAAGGTAAAATCAGTGACGATTTATTTGACAAGATCAAACATCTTGGGCAGGAATCTTCTTTGGCTGTCACTGGTACCATACGAGCAGAAGATCGCAGCGTCGGCGGATATGAAATGGCAGTGACTTCTGCTGAAATAATATCAGAATCGAAAGATTATCCGATCACACCTAAAGCTCACGGCATAGATTTCCTGATGAAAAACCGTCATCTGCACCTTAGAAGCCAAAGGCAGTGGAGCATATCCAGAATACGCCATACGATTGTTGATTCTATAAGAAGATTTTTCAATGATGACGGCTTTACGCTGGTTGATACGCCGATATTTACAACGATGGCCGGCGAAGACGCAGGTTCACTTTTTGAGGTTGATTATTTCGGTGAACCATTGCACCTGACCCAGACAGGCCAGCTATATTTGGAAACCGCAGCAATGAGTCTTGGCAAAGTGTATTGTTTTGGACCAACATTTCGAGCTGAAAAAAGCAAGACAAGAAGACACCTTACCGAGTTTTGGATGGTTGAGCCGGAAGTCGCATTTGCCGGTCTTAAAGAACTGCTGGAACTGGCGGAAAATTTTGTTTCTTTCATCGCGAAAAACGTATTGGAGAAAAACAGGGCTCAGCTTGAACAGGTCGGCGCCAACATTGAGCTTCTGGAAAAGATCAAACCACCCTTCTACAGACTAACCTATAGTCAGGCAGTTGATATCCTCACCGGCCCAAAAACAAAAGATTTCATGGCAAAACAGCTTGAAGAATTTCACCAGCAGAAAAAGCAGATCGAAGAACGACTAAGTCAGCTTGAAAAAGAACAAAAAGGTTCTATAAAACAATGGAAGCGGGATAAAAATGCCGCGGAAATTATCGAGCTCAAGACAGACCTTTCTGAAGTTGAAACTAAAATAGAGAATAATCCGAAACATGCTCAGCTTGCTGCTGATTTCAGATGGGGTAAAGATCTGGGCGGCAGCGATGAAACTATTATCTCAATGATGCACGACAAGCCTGTCTTTGTTACTCATTATCCGAAAGAAGCTAAGGCTTTTTATATGAAAACCGACCGCAGCGATGACAGAGTTGTTGAAAACTTCGATATGCTGGCTCCGGAAGGGTTCGGCGAGATCATCGGCGGCTCCGTAAGAGAAGATGATTATGATGTTCTCGTCGCAAGAGCTAAAGATATGGGATTTAAGCCTGAAGACTATGACTGGTATCTCGATCTGAGAAAATACGGCTCTGTGCCTCATGGCGGGTTCGGCTTAGGAGTTGAAAGAACCGTTGCCTGGCTGACAGGTGAAAAACACATCCGCCAATGTATCGCATTTCCAAGAATGATGGACAAAGTTTATATCTAAATTATTTCACAAATGAACGTA
>CAYZEH010000044.1:13334-15526 GCA_964477135.1 uncultured Pirellulales bacterium
TTTCGAGAATAGTTTATTAGTTGAAAAAACAAGGAACGTTAAAATGCTTAAGGGCAATGCAATTATAGGCCAATCAGGCGGACCAACATCGGTTATTAATTCATCTTTGGCGGGAATCATTGATGCAGCTAAAGGGTTTGAAAGTATCGATGAAATTTTGGGGATGCGTTTTGCGATCGAAGGATTTATGCAGGGCAATGTTATTGACCTGGGGGCAGAATCAGAGCAAACAATTGATGGGCTGAAAGGTACGCCAGGCAGCGCTTTGGGGTCATGCAGGCACAAATTGCAGGATGAAGATTTGCCTGTGATACTCGATATGCTGAAAAAATATAATGTCCGGTATATGTTTTTGGCGGGCGGCAATGATACGATGGATACGATCCACCGGATAGAAATATATGCGAAACAGCAAGGGTATGAAATGGTTGGGATCGGTGTGCCTAAGACGGTTGACAACGATCTTTTCGGGACAGATCATACGCCGGGCTATGGCAGTGCAGCGAGGTATGTCGCGATGAGTGTGATGCAATCGGGGATACTGGCGAGGGATATGCAGAAAGTCGATAAGTTTGTGATTATGCAAACCGTCGGCAGAGAAGCTGGCTGGTTGGCGGCTGGAGCAGCGGCGGCTAAGAAAACGCCGCAGGATCCGCCTCATATACTTTGTCTGCCTGAAAGAGCTTTCGATAAGGATAAATTCCTGGCAAAGGTTAAGGAGTGTCAGGAGAAGTTTGGATTTGTTTCTATCGTATGCGGTGAAGGGATTACGTTTGCCGATGGCACGCCTGTATCATCAGCACAGAGTAAGGATAAGTTTAATAATGTAGAATTCGGCGCAATGGGCGGAGCAAGCGCAGCGATGGCTTTGCATAAAATGATATCCGATGAGTTCGGCTTTAGAGGCGAATTTCAGATAACAGAATCTCTTACGATGTGCGGGGCGGACCGGGCGAGCAAGGTGGACATTGAGGAGGCATATATGGCGGGCGCAGCGGCGGTTGGGCTTGCTAAGCAAGGTAAGACTGGGTTGATGGTGACATTGGAAAGACAATCGAATAGGCCTTATAAGTGTGTGACAGGTGAGGTTGCTTTGCATGAAGTGGCTGTAAAAGCCAAACCAATGCCTGATAACTATATTACGCCGGAAGGGAATTTTGTGACTGATGAGTTTATCGAATATCTTCGACCATTGGTTGGTGAGCTGCCTGAGTATGCGAAACTTTCATATAAAAAAGCCTAAGAAAAGGAAAAGCTTTCATGAAAAAACAGGAAAAATATACAAAGTTTGCTTTAGTAAATGAGATGTTCGAAGCGGTGGATGTTATCAATAACTTTCATGCTGGTGATACCGAAGGTGTTATCGATGAAATCAAAAAAACATCCCGGCTGTTCTTTACCGGTGAAGGGTCGAGCAGAACATTTCCTTCTAAGAACGCGATAGAATACGGCAGGAAATGCGGAATGGCATTGGATATGGTTTCGGAAGGATCGTATCAGGCGTGCGAATATGACCTTAACGGCTTTGTGGTTTTTGCTGCTTCTAACAGTGGAAAGACGAAAGAAACGCTGACACTTTTTGATGGTTTAAAAGCTAAAAACCATTCTAATTTGTATGGGCTGACGGCAAATAAGAACACGCCTTTGGAGCGGTTCTGTAAGCAGACTTTTGTGTTGGGCTGTGGGTCGGAAGACGCTATTGCCGCTACTAAAAGTTCGGTGGAACAGGCATTATTTTACCAGTCACTGCTGGCGAAGGTAGCTGGTGGTGAGCTGAAGAATCTGGATAAACTTGCGGATGCTTTTGAAGATGCTTTGACTGTTGATGTGCCGGTGGAGCTTACCAAAGCGTTGGGTGGTGCGGAGACAATTTATTTTGCGGGTAGGAATAATGGGCTTGCTGAGGAGCTGGCTGTTAAGGTTAATGAGATAGTTCGCAAGAAAAGCGATTATCTTGAGGGGACAAGTTATATGCACGGGATACAGGAGGTTATGAGCGCGAAAGATGTTGTTATTTTGATCGATCCATATCGAAGTGAGCTGGAAAAGACGCGGGAAATTATGATCGACCAGGTAGGTTTGAAAGTTTTTGCTATTGCGACGGAAGATACGATGTTTCCGACTATTAAGGTGGCTGAGCTTGGTGAATTGACGAATTATTTATATCTGGCAGCGGGTTGGAATGTGCTGGT
>CAYZEH010000045.1:0-15053 GCA_964477135.1 uncultured Pirellulales bacterium
AAGCATTACAATCTTGACATGATAATTTCGGTAGGATACCGGATAAAATCCCAGATTGCTACGCATTTCAGGCGATGGGCGACACAGCAGCTACGGGAATATATCGTCAAGGGTTTTGTGCTTAATGACGAGAGGCTAAAAAACCCCGACCATCCATTCGACTATTTTGATGAGTTACTCCGCCGAATACAGGACATCAGAACATCCGAGCGGCGGTTCTATCAGAAGATAACAGATATTTACGCTACCAGCGCCGATTATGACCCCACCGGCGAAATAAGCATTAACTTCTTTAAAACCGTACAGAATAAAATGCACTGGGCAATAACGGGAATGACCGCAGCGGAAATTGTTCACGATCGGGCTGATGCAAGTAAGTCGAATATGGGGCTTACAAGCTGGCGAGGTGAAAAGCTGCGCAAGGGTGATATTGTTATTGCCAAGAATTATCTCAAGGCTGATGAGCTTTCGGCTTTGAATAATCTGGTTGAGCAGTATTTGGTCTTTGCCGATGGCCAGGCAATGCGCCGGGTTAAAATGTATATGAAAGGCTGGGTTGAAAAATTAAACGGTTTCCTCAGTTTGAATGACAGGGACATATTAAAAGATGCGGGTCGAATATCTCACGACATGGCTAAAAAACTGGCAGAAGCCCAATACGACAAGTTTAACAAAAAGCGGATTGAGTGGACAGACAAACAGGACAGCGATTTCGATAAGACGGTAAAAATGATCGAGGCAGAACAAAAGAAGTTGCCAAAGAAAGATAAGGATAGTAGCTGAACAGTTTTTTGTGAAGTGCATTTGCCTTGACAGAGTCTTTAAGGACAACGGCCAGCTAAAAACCGATACTGTTTTGCAAATGAAAGCCGAAAAAATAGAGTTTAAGGTTATATGGGATAGTCGCAGATTTCACAGAGAAAAGAAAAGCAGATGGCCAAAACTTCAATAACTTCAAGCTCTTTATGGTGATTAAATCTGCTTTACCATGAAGCTTATGAAGGATGTGAAGAAAAGTGTGTTGGCTTTGGATTGCCTGGTGGTTATTGCGGCTGAAATATCTTTGTTCTAAAGTTAAAAATCTTGATTTTTCAGGATAGGTTTGATATTCTGCTAAAAATAAGGCTCGGCGGCGTAGTTGAGCAGGAATATACAAGTTTATATGGGAAATCCCGGATAAGATATAGTCTTGAAGCTCTGAAATCTGTACTCCTCTAAAGAGTCTCCATAAACTTAATCTGAATATACCCTTGAAGGCTAAGAAATGTCCGCGAATAAATCCGTACCTTATTATTTTTAAGTGATTTACCCGCGAATAAACGGTAAAATTCAATTAGGATCAGTATACTTTTAAAGGACATCACATGAGTCAAGAAGAACAAGTGTTAGTGATAAAACGTGAAGTTGTCGAGCGAGTAGGTATGTTTAATGGGCTTATGTTTGATGTAGATCGTTATCTTCGCGAAATCTTCGTCCAGGGAGTTCCCTGTTTCATGAACAGGTCGCAAGCAGAAAAAAATTCTGACTATAAGCAAATTATTCCGTATGTGATAATGAGTTGTGACGGTAAATATCTCAGTTATGTCAGAGGAAAGCGGGCTGGAGAAACGCGCTTAGTCGGATGCAGGTCAATTGGCATAGGCGGCCATATTAATCCCTCCGATGACATGCCATTATTTAATACAGATTTTCGTGATACCTACCTTGCTGCTGTTGATCGCGAGGTGTCTGAGGAAGTTTCTGTAGAAACAAACTATACCAATCACATCGTTGCCCTCCTTAATGATGAGTCCAATGAAGTCGGAAGTGTGCATCTTGGAATAGTTCACTATTGGGCTTTGGATACTCCGAAAGTTAATAAGCGCGAACAGATGATCACACAAATGGCCTTTATGACTTCTGCTGAGCTGGAAGGGGTTAAGGATACTTTAGAAACATGGTCAGGATTATGTGTGAACCATCTCGCAGAAATGGAAAATCACAGAAAATCCGCACAGGTATAGTTTTAGGGGGTTAGACCATATTTGCTTCGCAGCACTGCGTGTCGCTTACGCGGCATTTTGTGTCTCATCGGAATTACTAGTTGGCTGGTTGTGTTTTAATTGTTTATTTTAGTTTGTGAGGCAAGCTTTCATTGAGATTCGGCGTAAGGTGGTGATGAATATTGCCCAGACCAATGGGAGCATTATCGCTATTTGCAGGGGAGTTATTAGGATTTTGTGATTCATGATCTTTAAATTGCTGACAATACTTGTGATAAAGAAAACCTGAAAGACGATCATTGCAAAAAACATTGTTAATATTGGTTTTTTGTGGAAAATTAAAGCTATTGTATACATAAGAGGGATCATGAGGATCGGCATAACAGAATAATTTATGTTTAGTGCAGAAAAAGTAAATTCGTGTCCTTTAACGGTTAGCGGAGGCATTACCATTTCCAATAGTTGTGTGATTATTGCAAGTAACGTTACCGCAAGGGTAATTAATATTGTAACTGTTGCTGCCAAGGCCAGGGCTGACCAAAATCGTTGTCGTCGCCCTGCGGTAATTGATAAGCTTGAATGTACCCAGAGGCTCATGTAAATAACCATTAATCCTGGCATCATTAATATGATATTTTTACCACCGGCTGGCATATAACACAAAAAACATAGTATCGGCAATATGAGGATTAAAAATCTCATCCAGTCATAGCGTTGCTGCGAGATTGTTAGGCCGAAAGTTTTGTAAAAACCGCCCCAGATGTGCTGGCCTGAGCTGCCGATTTCTGTTCGGTTAATGCGGGAGATAAAAAAGTTTTCCACTGATGAATTTATTTTGGTTGAGTTAGGCTTTTTTTTGTCCCTTTCTGCTGATTTTATTTGTTTATATTTGGACATTTTTTTCATGTTCCATGCGTCGAATGCTGCCATCCAGAATTGGCCGCTGTAACGTCTTGCCAGGTCGGTTTTACCCCAGTGGTTCCAGGCTATGAAATTGACAGCGGTGCCTGATAAGATCATTAACAGTGGAATTTCTACAATGGCAAATGTGGTAATGGTGCCTAAATTTATTAGTTGGTTTCCAAGCATTATCAATGGGATAAATGCAAAAGCAATGATCCAGTTTTTAAATTTGAATACACACCAGACTGCAAACCAATAAAATATTGTGAAGGTTGAGAATGCTGACAGGCATGCGAGGCTGGTTTCGATAATGTTCAGGCCAGGGTAAAAAATAAAGCTTAGTGACCACAAAAAAGATAGAGGCAGGCCGACGGAGAATAAAAAGTTTCTTGGTATTTTTCTATGGCCTGGCAGGCAGTATGAAAATGGTTTTGTCAGAACGTCTATCGGTAAGCTAGCTATAAATACACTTACGCAAAATATCCATATAATGGGAGAGGCAAAGGCTCCGGTGCTGTTCCCTGTGATCGCCAGAAAAATCGCATTAGCAATGGCAAATGCAATGAACCCAAAAAATAATCCGATAAACCAGAAACTTTTTCTTTGGTATAGGTGTTTTAGATTTGCTTGTAAGATAGTCATTTTATTTTTCCTTAGCTTACGACGATTTTATAAATTTCTTCCAAAGACAATGGTTTTATTTCTATTTCGCAGTTGAGGTTTTTGGCTTTGGCTTGTAGTTGTTCTTTAGAGGAATCTTGTACTGTGATGACAGCTTTTGAGCCATTGATCTGGGAGGTGATGGTGTTTTCGAAGGGGAGTTCGGCGGGTAGGGGGCCATTCAAAGATGTTAGTGTGAAGCGGGTGTATTTTTCTCTTAGGCTATCGAAGCTGCAATCATGTAATATTTGGCCTTTACGCATGATGAGGGTGTGGTCGATTACTTTTTCTACATCGCTTAGGATGTGTGATGAGATTATTATTGTGCGGTTTTCGTCCTGGATTATCTGGAGGAGTAAATCGAGGAAGCAGCTTCTGGCGATTGGGTCGAGTGCTGATGCTGGTTCGTCTAAGATGAGCAGTTCCGGCTCGAAGGCTATTGCTAAGAGGATGGAGACTTTTTGCCTTTGGCCTGGGGATAGTGAGCCTACGCGGTCGGTAAGGGAGATGTCGAAATCTTTTATGTATCTGTCCTGCAGGTCTTTGTTCCATGTTTTGTAGTATGCGCTTACATAGTTGATCAATTGCTTTACGGTCATCCAGTCGAGGAGTTCGCCTTCCTGGTGAACGTATCCTATGCGCGAAAGTTCTTTTGGGGATAGTTTTGCTGCATCTGTTTGGAATGTGGTGCACTGGCCTTTGTCGGGGAGATAGAGACCTATGATGTGTCTTAGCAGGGTACTTTTGCCTGCTCCGTTGGCTCCTAAGAGACCTATGATCTGGCCTCGACTGATATCCAGGTTGATGCTGTCCAGTGCTTGTATCTTCCTGAATTTCTTGGAGACGTTATGGATTTGGGCTATTGGATTTTCATTTATCATTTTTGACTCCCATCTTTGGATTTGTATTCGTTGTAATGTTTTTTGAAAGACTCGATAGCTTCGTCTTCAGAGATACCGAGCTGAATTGCGGTAATAGCGGCTTTGTTTACAATGTCATCGAATAATTTAGCTTTTATCTGGCTTCGCTGGCCTTTTTTCACTTTAGCGACGAAAAGACCTATACCTCGTTTTCTTTCGACAAGGTTTTGTGCTTCTAAGAATGAATAAGCTTTGCTGATCGTCATGGGGTTGACTTTTAGACGTGCGGCGAGGTCACGAACGGTTTCGAGCTGATCGCCTTGTTTTAGGCCTTCGGTCATTATCTGCTGCCGGATCTGCTCCATTATCTGGCGGTAGATGGGCACGCCGCTATGATGATCAATTTCTAATAACATAAAACCACTTTCTTTTGTAATAGTGTATTACTTACTTAATACACTATACGGCAATGTGTGGTGTATTGCAAGAGGAAAAATATTTTTTTTTGTGGGGGAAGGGATATTGGGGCTTTTGTATTGTATTTTGGGGGTTTAAGGGATATATTTACAATTAAGCAGTAATTGAGGATGCGGATGTTTTTAGCGGTATGAGGTTTATTTGGGACCAAGGAGATGGAAATGGTAAATGTGAAAGAAATTAAATGTTCTATGATGGTTGTTGGGGCTGTTGTGGTTCTGTTTTTGGTGGGGTTCTTTGCTGTGCCTTTGTTATTGAGTTTTTCAGAGGCTGTAGTTGGTCGAACAATTCTTGCTTCTGGGCCGGGACAAGCGGCGGCGATTAGGATGTCTTTGGGTTTGCTTTTGGGGCTTTGCGCGGTTAATGGGCGAGTGTTGTTGTGGGTATATTCTAAAAAGCAGATTGTTTCTTCGGTGATGCTGATATATTCATTTGGCTTGTTAATTTCTCTTTTGGGTGCTTTTGCCGGCATTTTGTTTAACCTGTTTCAGCTTCGGGGTGTTCCAGATTTTGGGATTGAGGCTAGCTGGAGCTTAGATGTCATAAGCTATTTTAAATGGGGCTTTGAAGGCCTAGTTCTTGTTTGGGTTGTGGTTGGGGTTTTGCTTTTATTGCTTAGTCAAAAGAAAAAGGTCGCTGTGTTATGAAAAATCGTACTGTTGGTTTGATTTATTTTGGTTTGGATGTTGTGTTCTCAACAGTGGTGCTGGTTTCGGTTAGTTTTATTGTTAATGATCCTGTATTGCATGAGTGTACAATGTATGTGGTTTTGCCAATATTGGCTAATGCGCCTTCATCTTTGATTGCAGTCCCTTGGATAAAGGTTTTGGCTGAAAGAACTGAGTGGGTTTTGCTAATATTTGCTCTGAGTTTGGGGTGTCTTCAAAACTACTTTGTAGGGTGGATTACTGCTTGGGCTTTTAAGCATAGAAAAGGTAGTGGGCTTTGGGGTTGGGTTTTGCTTATCATATTTGCGATCTGGTCTGCTTTTATTGGATTTATTTTTTTCTTATCTTTGATTATGAGTTTGGGGTGTATTGTTGACTTTTTTGGTTAATTGTTGTATCATTCTGGTTTATTTGTGATTATTTGCTTTGGTTTATTTTGATACAGGAGACAAGGACGTGCGGGTATTATCTGGTATACAGCCCTCAGGGGTGCTTCATATAGGTAACTATTTTGGTGCTATGAGGCAGAATTTGAAGCTTCAGGAGGAGAATGAGGGATTTTATTTTATAGCAGATTATCATGCGATGACGAGTAATCCGGCAGCAGATGACCTGGCGAGTCGCAGTCTTGAAGTTGCTATGGATTATATCGCATTGGGTCTTGATACGGAGAAGACGGTATTCTGGCGTCAGTCTGATGTTTGTGAGGTTACAGAACTGGCCTGGATCCTTTCGTGTATAACGCCTATGGGGCTTTTGCAGAGGTGTACGAGTTACAAGGATAAGATCGCTCAGGGACTCAGTTCTAATCATGGATTGTTTGCTTATCCGGTATTGCAGGCAGCGGATATTTTAATCTTTCATAGCGAGCTTGTTCCGGTCGGGGCTGACCAGAAGCAGCACATTGAGGTTACCCGCGATATCGCGATGAAGTTTAATAATATTTACGGCGATGATATATTGACGCTGCCTAAGGATTATATTTTAGATTCTGTTGCGGTTGTGCCTGGTATTGACGGCAGGAAGATGAGCAAGAGCTACGATAATACTATCGAGATATTCGAGTCTGAGAAGTCCGCGAAGAAAAAGATAATGCGTATTGTTACGGATTCTACGCCTGTTGAGGAGCCTAAGGATTGTGATAAGTGCAATATTTTTGCGATGTTGAAGCTTTTCGCGAGTGAAGAAGAATTGGGTCAGTGGAAGGAAAGATATACGGCCGGCGGGATGGGGTATGGTGAAGCCAAGAAGCGTGTTGCGGAGCTTTTCGGTGAGTTTTTTGGGCCTTTCAGAGAGAAAAGAGTTGAGTTGGAAAATGATATTGACTATGTGAAGGATGTTTTGAGGATCGGCGCTGAGCGAGCTAAGGCGGTTGCAGCGGAGACGCTTGAGAGCGTTCGTCGGGTAGTCGGATTGCGAGGTAAGTGTTGAGCAAAAGAATCGTTACTATTGCGAAGTTTGACGATGTTATGCAGGCTGAACTTGCGGTGCAGATGCTGGCTGATTATGAGATCAGGGGTGTGTTGAATGGTAAAAATTTTGCTGGTATGTACGTGGGTCTTGGAATTGGTCTTTTCGGTGTAAGGTTGCAGGTTTTGGAAAGTGATGCTGAGAAAGCGATTGAAATTTTAGACAGCGCTGATAGTGACGATAGTGATGAGGATGTCGATAGTGACGGGAGTGATGATTGAGTGATTACAGAGTAAATCTTGATATTTTCGCGGGTCCTATGGATCTGCTTTTGTACCTTATTCGCAAGGATGAGGTTGATGTCTATGATATTCCCATCGCGGAGATAACCAATCAGTATGTGCACTATATTGATATGCTGAAGAATTTTGATATTGACTTGGCTGGTGATTTTCTTGTTATGGCGGCGACGCTGATGCATATTAAGTCGGTGATGCTTTTGCCTATGGCTGATGCTGAAGATGGCGGGGAAGATGGCGAGCTGATCGATCCTCGCAGTGAGTTGATACAGCAGCTTTTGGAGTATAAGAAATTTAAGGATGCTGCGAATCTTCTGGAGTCTGCGGCACATAGCAAGGGAGAGCGTTTTGGCAGGCCTGCCACGATTGTTGATAATCTTAAAGGTGAATCTGAGCCTGAGCTGGATATTGATCAGGTTAATGTGTGGGATCTGCTTGAAGCATTTGACAGGGTTATGAAGGCTACGGGCAGCTATTTAGATATCAGCCTTATTAAAGATGATACGCCTACGGACCTTTACCAGATCGATATATTGAACAACCTGCAGTTGCATGGGCCTATGAGTTTCGGGAGTATTTTTGAGGGTGTCAGGAGCAAGATCAGGATGGTTGGGCTGTTTTTAGCGTTGCTTGAACTATCGAGGGGCGAGCTTATCTGGATCGATGTGGATGAGTCTTCGAAAACGTTTTTTATTAAGGCTTTGACGGATGAACCGGCAGAGAAAGCGGTTCAAAGGGCTATTATTACTATGGAGGAAGATGAATTGCTGCGGATGCAGGAGCAGATGGAAAAGCAGAATTTAGGCGAGCGTGTAGCTGAGGGTGAATTTGGCGATGATGGTGAAAGTCAGCAGGAGAATGGGGAAGATGAGGAGCTTTTGGTTGAGATGGATGTTGAGGAATTTGCTGAGACGGTTAATGGTGCAGGGATACCTATAGTTGAGCTGCCTGCTGAGAAGGTGAAAAAGCCTATTGTTGTTGAAAATGCGGATGTGCGGGGGATTTCGCAGGCCGGCTTTATACCGATAGTTGAGTTGCCGGCAGATTCTGATACTGTTGAAAAACAGCATCAGGATAATGAGGGGAAATTAGCTGAGGATTATTCAGATTAAATGTTTGACAAGGTTTTATTTCTTTAGTATTCAGAGTATATGTTTAGTGAATAGTGCCAATGATATTTATTTTAAAACATGAACGGGAAAGGAATGACAACTATGTCGAATAATGTAATTGAATTGAATGACGCTAAATTTGATGAAGTGGTTCGCGGCTCAGATGAGCCTGTGTTGGTTGATTTCTGGGCACCGTGGTGTGGACCTTGCAAGATGATGGCGTCGATCGTTGGTGAAATAGCTGATGATTATGCCGGCAAGGCTAAGATATGTAAGCTGGATACTGATGAGGCGAGGGATAGTGCGATGGAGTTTGGTATTAGTGCGATTCCGACGGTTATTCTTTTTAAGGGTGGTGAGATTGATAAGAAATGGGTCGGTCTCACGAGTAAAAAAGACATGACAGATGCTATCGATGAGTTATTGTAAAATATTGTAGCAAACGTAGTATAAAAAAACTTAGACCCTCGGCTTGTTCGGGGGTTTTTTATTTGAAAGGTGTTTTGGCGGCTTTTAATACCATTCATGGTAATATCCCGATGTATATCGGGATACCCGCGGATAAAGCGAAAAATTTAATTGGGATCAGTATAAGTGGGAATATGTAAAAAATATTTGAAAACGGAAATCGTTAATATTTGACAATTTTGGGTTTTTTGTTACACTTTGTGATATATTTTTCGGATGGTAATGCTTATTTTTTTGTGGAAGGTATTTGGGTAAATAATGGAAATCAGGCCTTTTAGAGCGATTAGATTTGATGGAGATGTGGTTGGAGATGTCGGTGATTGTATATCTCCCCCTTATGATGTAATCAATTCTCAGCAACAGCAGATGCTTTATGATAAGAGCGATTATAATATGGTCCGCATTATCAGGGGCAAGGTTAATGATAGTGATAACGGGACTGATAATAAATATGCCAGGGCAGCGGGTTATTTGAATAACTGGCTTGAGAGGGGTGTTTTAAAGCAGGATGACAAGAAGGCTATCTACGCTTATATTCAGGATTTTGAATTGAAGGGTGAGATGGTTCAGCGTAACAGCTTTGTCGCATCCGCGAAGCTTGAGCCTTTCGGGGCTGTGGTTCGGCCTCACGAGCAGACTTTGGATGGGCCTATCGTTGACAGACTTAAGCTTAGTAAGGTTACCGGGGCTAAGTTCGGGTTGGTTTATGTTGTTTATGACGATTCGAAATTGGTTGCAGATAAGATCATTGAGAAAGTGATGGTCTCTGGTGAGGCATTGATCGATTTTGTTGATGAGCAGGATGTTCGGCATCGTCTTTATGCTATTGACGGTGATGATGATATTGCTGCGATAGTGAATATGATGGGTGATAAGAGCTGTATTATTGCTGATGGTCATCATCGATATACTACGGGTTTGAATTATGCGAAGGACCCGGCGAATAATGCTACCGGTTATCAGATGCTTGCTTTTTCTAATACTCGCCATGATGGGTTGCTGGTTTTGGCGACGCACAGGCTGGTAAAAAATATTGAAGGGTTTGATGCTGAGAAACTGGTTGAGAATCTGAAAGAAGATTTTGAGGTTACTGAGTATAAGTTTAGTGATGACGCGGGCAAGAGCCAGGCTCGTTTGAAATCTCTTGGTCAGATGAAGGCTGAGCAGGACGGGGGCAAAAATGCATTTGCTGTTTATACCGGCGATGGTTCTTTTTGGACTGTTGTATTGAAGGATATTAAAGCTATGGATTCAATGGCTGGTGATATGAGCGATGCGTGGAAGTCGCTCGATGTTGCGGTATTGCATAAGCTGATCTTAGAGAAGCTTTTTGGTATCGATGAGAAGCGTCTGGCAGATCAGACGAATCTGGAGTATATGAAAGATACACCTAATGCGATAGATGATAGTATTGGGCAGGCGGACGATGGTAAGAAACAGGCGGTATTTTTTATGAACCCGCCTATAATTAAGCAAATAGAAAAAGTGGCTGATGAGGGCGAGAAGATGCCTCAGAAATCGACTTACTTTTTCCCGAAAATCTATACCGGTTTGATGATAGATAAATTATAAACTTTAATTAGCAGGAGTTAGTGAAATGGTTGATTGGAAAAACCCGCCCAGGCTTTTTATTCCCGGGCCAGTAAAAGTGGATGAAGATGTTCTGCAGCAGTTGGCAAGACCTACGCTGGGACATCGAGGTAAAGAGTATGCTCAGCTTCATGGTGAGACAGTTGATATGCTTAAGAAGATTTTTTTTACAGAGCAGAATGTGTTTTTGTCGACATCAAGTGCTTCAGGTATTTGGGAAGCTGCGATTCGCAACTGTGTTGCGGAAGATGAGACGGTTCTTTGTACGATGTGCGGCGCGTTTAGTGACAAGTGGGCTGATGTTGTTAAGAGCTGTGGTAGAAAAGCTGATGAGCTTAAGGTTGAGTGGGGCCAGGCGATAACAGCTGAAATGATCGATGAGAAATTGGCAGGCGGTAATTATGCTGCTATTACTCTTGTGTATAATGAGACATCAACTGGTTTGACTAATCCGGTTGTTGAGATCAGCAAGATGATGAAGGAAAAATATCCGGATGTACTGGTTTTTGTGGATTCGGTTTCAGCGATGATTGGTCTGCCACTTAAATTCGATGAGTTGGGCTGGGATATTACTTTTGCTTCGGTTCAGAAGGCGTTCGCGATTCCACCTGGATTGGCGGTTGCTTTGGTGAGTAATCGTGCGTTGGAGAAAAGTGCGGGTGTTCCTAACAGGGGTTACTATTTTGACTTCCAACTTTGGGCAAAATCAGCAGCTAAGAATCAGACGTTGGCTACGCCTAATATTCCTCATATCATGGCATTGAATTATCAATGCGCAAAGCTTGTTAAAGAGGGTATGGAGAATGTTTGGGTACGTCATAAAGAGATGGGTGATTTTGTGCGCGGCTGGGCTAAAGAGAATTTCGATTTGTTCTGCGAGGAGAAGTATGCATCTAATACTTTGACGACAGTTAAGAATACTAAGGGCATTGATGTTGCTAAGACTATTGGCGCTATCCAGGAAAAGCACAATACTGTGTTTGGTAATGGTTATGGCGCTTTGAAAGAAAAAGCTTTCAGGGTTGCTCACATGGGTGATATTACTATGGATGATCTTAAGGAGTTGTTAGGCTGGATCGATGACGAGATCAAGTAGGCAGTTTTTTGTAATTGAAATTAAAAAGCCCCGGCATTTAATGTCGGGGCTTTTTTTATTACTTTAGTTTGATTTGTTTGTATTTTGCACGTCGGTGAGCTATGCGATCTGGGTTTTTTGTTTTTATCATTTCTTCGTATTCTGCGAAGTTGCCCAGGAACCATTGGGTTTTGCCATTGCCATCGAATATCAGCAGGTGGGTGCAGATTCGGTCGAGGAAGAAACGGTCGTGGCTTATAACCATTGCGCAGCCTTGAAAGTCGATGATCGCTTGTTCAAGGACCCGCATTGTGTTTACGTCGAGGTCATTTGTTGGTTCGTCGAGGAGTATGAGGTTGCCGCCTCGGCGAAGCAATTTTGCAAGGTGGACTCGGTTTCGTTCGCCTCCTGAGCACTGGGAGAGTTTTTTCTGTTGTTGTGAGCCTCTGAAGTTGAATCTTGCGACGTATGCTCGAGATGCGATTTCAGTGCCTCCAACAATGATAGAATCTTTTCCGTCTGCTACTTCTTCGAAGATCGTTTTGTTGTCGTCGAGTGCGTCACGGTGCTGATCGACGTGTCCTATTTCGACAGTTGGGCCTATTTCTACTTGTCCGGAATCTGGTTTTTCCTGACCCGTTATCATTCTGAAGAGGGTTGTTTTTCCTATTCCGTTTGGTCCAATTACTCCTACGATTGCGTTTGGGGGCAGTTCGAAAGAGCAGTTGTCCATTAGCAGGTTTTCACCAAAGGCTTTGTTTACGTTTTTAAATGCGATAACTTTTTGACCGAGGCGTTGGCCTGATGGTATCTGTATTAGTACATCGCTGCGTGTATCGAAAGTTTGCTGGCTTGCTAATTGTTCATATGAGGTTATACGCGCCTGATTTTTTTTGCTTCTTGCTTTTGCGGATGTGTTTATCCAGGCGAGTTCTCTTTGGAGAGTTTTTTGTCTCTGTGATTCTTTCTTTTCGGTTATTCGCAGTATTTCAGCTTTTTGTTTCAACCAGGACGAATAGTTTCCTTCAAAAGGCAGTCCTCTTGTGTTTTCAATTTCGAGAATCCATTTTGTGATGTTGTCGAGGAAGTAGCGGTCGTGTGTGACGATGATTACAGTTCCGTGGTATTGGTTTAATGCAGTTTCGAGCCATTGCACTGTTTCGGCATCGAGGTGGTTTGTAGGTTCGTCGAGCAGGAGGAGGTCCGGTTTTTCGAGAAGTGCCATGCACAGTGCGACTCTTCTTCTTTCACCACCTGAGAGCTGTGATATGGGAAAATCATCAGGGGGTAGCACCATAGCGTCTGCGACGATGTCTATCATTCGGTCGGTTTCCCAACCATCGCAGGCATCGATCTTATCCTGGAGAGTTCCCATTTCTTCGAGGAGTTTTTCCATTTGGTTTTCGTATTTCGGGTCGGCGAGCTGATCGGAAATTTCGTTGAATCGTTCGACCATATCGAGAGTTGGTTTTATTGCGGAGAGCAGGTTTTCTCTTACGGTTTTATCTATTTCGAGCTCGGGTTCCTGTGCTACATATCTTAGTTTCATTTTGGAGGATAATTTAGCATCGCCTTGAAAGTCTTTGTCGATGCCGGCCATTATTTTCAATAGTGTACTTTTACCGGCACCGTTTTCACCTACGACGCCTATTTTTGCACCATAGAAAAATGAGAGCGATATATCGTTGAGGACTTCTTTGTTTCCGAAACTTTTGCAGACGTTGCTCATTTCAAATATAAAATGCGGAGGCATATTTTTTTGTTCCTTTTATTATTATTTAAGAAGTAATTAGAGTTTATAGTCGTATTATATTGGTGTATAGCTAATAATATAACGTTAAGCGGCTTTTTTATCCAACAATTTTCCTAAATTTCAGAGATAGAAATTATTACTATATTTGGTTAATGGTAAATTTGGTAATTTTTAGAGGTGTCTTTTAGTTTTATTGAAGAATTGGCAAAAAATAGGTTGACGAAATGAACTGATTTTCTATAGAATAGTATAGAAGGTGTTTGGTGATTTTGGGAACTTAGGATTTGTAAATAAAACCTAATTTGTTTACAAGTCTTCAGGAGAAAAAAATGACAACAGAAGTTATCGAACAAAGGGAAAATATGAGTAAGCGTATTTTGTTAATTGTTGTTAGTTTATTTATTCTGACGGTGCCGATAGGTGTTTTTGCACAGGATAAGGATTGTATTGAAGCACTGAGGAAGACGAGTAGAGCTTTTTCCGGTATTGCCAAGAGTGCTTCTCCGGCGGTTGTTGGCATCAAGGCAGAGAAGAAAGTGCGTAAGAGTCCAAGTCCATATAGTCAGAATAATATTGATCCATTTCAGGATGATTTTTTTGATTTCTTTTTCGAGAAACAGCCTGACACGTATCCTCGTCAGCCTCAACAGAAAACCCCTGCCCGTATTACTCAGGGGACTGGTTTTATAATTTCGGAAGATGGTTATATATTAACGAACAATCATGTGGCCGGCAATTCGGAAGGTATAGTGGTGACGTTGTCTGACGGCAGAGAGCTTGATGCGAAAGTTATCGGTACAGATCCGGATTCTGATGTAGCGGTTATAAAAATCGAAGGTGATGATCTGTCTTATCTTGAGATGGCGGATTCTGATGAGCTTGAAGTTGGGGAGTGGGTTGTTGCTATCGGGAATCCTTTTGGTCTTACTCATACGGTGACAGTTGGTATTGTAAGTGCCAAGGGACGTAATATCGGGTTATCGAAATATGAGGATTTTATCCAGACGGACGCAGCGATTAATCCGGGTAATTCCGGAGGTCCTTTGCTGAATCTTGATGGCAAGGTGATCGGTATTAATACGGCGATAGTAAGTCAGGTTCGCAGTTATGCTGGTATTGGTCTTGCTATTCCTATTAACATGGCAAAGGTGATCTGTGAGCAGCTTATTCAGGGCGGTACTGTGGTTCGGGGTTATCTTGGTGTTTCGCTTCAGGAGTTAACGCCTGAGTTGGCGGAATCTTTTGGTCTTGAGAATAATAGGGGTGCTCTTATTGCAGATGTCACTAAAGATTCGGCGGCAGAGAAGGCGGGTTTGGAGCAGGGCGATGTTGTTGTTGAATTTGATGATTATGTCGTTGGGGATAAGGATTCGTTCCGGAATCGAGTCGCGATCACCAAACCCGGAACAAAAGTTAAAGTTGTTGCTATTCGTGGCGGCAAGAAGCGGAAGTTTACAGTTGTTCTCGATGAGATGCCTACGAATCTTGGTTTTGCTTCGCAGCAGAGCGAAATAGCTACTGATATTGGTTTTACGGTTCAGGATCTGACAGCAGATATTGCAAAGCAGTTGGGTTATGAGGGAATGAGGGGTGTTATTATCAGCAGTGTTGAATCTGCTTCTTCTGCCTCAAAGATGGGGTTGACGGCGGGTCTTTTGATACTTGAAGTTAACCGTGAGCCTGTAGGCAATGTGCGGGAATTTAATGAGCAGATCAAGATCGATGCTGAGAATGGTTCGATATTGCTGCTTGTTACTAACGGCAGGTTTGCACAGTATGTTCCTATCAGGGTTGAT
>CAYZEH010000046.1:0-14959 GCA_964477135.1 uncultured Pirellulales bacterium
GGCTGTAGTAGACCATTGCACCGCCGAGGACAAACATTCCTATAACAAGTACAAGATTAACCTTGAAAGCTATCGGCTGGCCTTTGATGTAAGGCAGCGTTGCAGCTATTAATAATGATATGAAAATAATTGAAACGCCGACAATTGCAAAAGGTGAAAATACTTTAGTGCCTGGTTCGTCGGGCTTATTATCTTCCGGCAATTGACCGATCGGAGTATCGAGCCTTGCAAGCAAATGGCCAACTCTTTCAAGTTCTTTTTTTCCGGACGGCAAGAGATAAGTAACTATCAACATCGCAATGGTAGTCGATGATACTGTAGCTAATATTATTATATTTTCAGATTTGAATATTCTGCCTGCTATTTCTATTTTGTCCGGACACAAGAGCAATATGATCAGCCCTGTTGTTATTCCGGTAAAAAAGCCTGCTATTGCAGCTTTGTTGTTTATTTTCTTCGAGAGTATTCCGAACAACATCGGCACTCCAACCGGAGCAGTTGCGACAGAGAACAGCTTCATCATATTGCGGAAAAGGTTATCCCCCCCACTATTTGAGCCATTTCTAAGCATAAAGAAAGCTATCCCGATCGCAATAAATCCTACCACACATGTCATGATCCGGCCTACAAAAACAAGCTCTTTTGAAGATGCTTTTGGACGGACAACTCTTTTGTAAATATCGTTTGTCATAACACTTGCCGCTGCGTTGTAGTCACTGCTGAGCATTGACATTGTTGCAGAGAACATCGCAGCGATTATAAGGCCTATCATACCGATGGGCAGCAGCTTCAAACAAAGTAACGGATATATATTGGCAGCATCAGCTTCGGGCATAAAATGTCTTGCTGCCATCGCAGGTATCAGCATCATAGGCGGGCCTACTATTTCGAGAATAACCACCATGCCTATAAGTTTATAAACATCTCTCTCTTTGGGCACACAATAGTAACGCTGAATAAAACTCCAGTTTACAGCACCATAGCCGAGAAATGTTAATATACTGGCAATTGCGATATAAAACCAGCTATATTCCGGACTTGTAATATGGAAAAAACCTTCAGGAGCAGCATGGAAAAATGTTGAAAGACCACCAGCTTTACTCAGTGACATAGGAACCAATACGATAATCGCTACCGCCAGAACTATAAACTGAATAAAATCAGTTACAACAACCGCCCAGAGACCACCCATCATAGTGTAGGCGAGCATAATCAAACCTGAGAACAGCATCGCTTTTTCGAGGTTAACATCGAATGCTTTTGAGAGGAACATGCCGATAGCGACGAGTTTGAGGGCATCGTCGATCATACGAACCGGCAAGCCTTCCCATGCAAAAATCTGCCTTATAAATGGGCTATACCTCTTTTCGAGATATTCAACGGGGCTATCGAACCTCATTCTTCGCCATTTTCGTGCGAACAGCAGCATACTAAGTATTAAAACCGGAACACCGAACCACCAGATGCTAATCGCTACAAGTCCATATTTAAAAGCAAGTTCGGAATATGCGATAAAACCGAAAGCACTGAAGCCGCTCATATACAACGAAATACCGCTAAGCCACCACGGGATCTTATTATTTCCGCTGAAGTAATCTTTCATGCCCTTCATGTAGCGGTAGAAATATGCTCCTATGCCGATCATTAAAACAAAATAACCAACGAGAATGAAATAATCGGGGCCTGCTAATTTTGCAGTTGCAAGTATCACCATATTTAAGCAGTTTCCAAATATAGGTTTAAAATATAGTTGCCTAAATAACTTAAATCGCAGTCAATGTCAATGATATCAATAGGTTGAAACTTTTGGGATGTATAGGCACTGGTTAGATTTAAAGATAATATAAATAAAAAACCCCTTGAGCGAGGCAAGGGGTCTTTGATTTTCTTATAAGTGTAAGTTTTGTCAGTCTTTTTTCCCCTTTAGGCTGTAGTAGACCATTGCACCGCCGAGGACAAACATTCCTATAACAAGTACAAGATTAACCTTGAAAGCTATCGGCTGGCCTTTGATGTAAGGCAGCGTTGCAGCTATTAATAATGATATGAAAATAATTGAAACGCCGACAATTGCAAAAGGTGCAAATACTTTAGTGCCTGGTTCATCGGGACGATTGTCTTCGGGCAGCTGACCGATCGGAACATCGAGTCTTGCAAGGAAGTGGTCAACTCTTTCAAGTTCATCTTTTCCGGAGGGCCACAGATAAGTGACTATCAGCATCACAACCGTTGTAATGCTTGTCGTAGCCAGAAGTATTATACTTTCAGACTTTATAGTTTTGCCTAATATGTCCACTTTGTCAGGACATAAGAACAATACAAGCAGGCCTGTGATTATTCCGGAGAAAAAGCCGACTATAGCAGCTTTGTTGTTTATTCTTTTTGAAAGTATGCCGAAGAGCATTGGTACTGCAACCGGAGCAGTTGCTACGGAGAACAGCTTCATCATGTTTCTAAAAAGACTGTCACCTCCACTATTTGAGCTATTTTTAAGCATAAAGAAAGCGATCCCGATCGCGATAAATCCAACGAGACAGGTTGCGATTCGGCCTACAAAGACGAGCTCTTTTTGAGGGGCGTTGGGGCGGATAACTCTTTTGTAAATATCGTTTGTCAATACGCTTGCAGCTGCGTTGTAGTCACTGCTGAGCATTGACATTGTTGCAGAGAACATTGCAGCAATAATAAGGCCCATCATACCAACTGGCAGCAGTTCCAAACAGAGTAATGGGTAAATATTAGCAGCATCGGCATCGGGCATAAAATGTCTTGCCGCCATCGCAGGCAGGAGGATAAGAGGTGGCCCTATTACTTCAAGAGCAACAACGAGCATACCAAGTTTGTAAACATCTTTTTCCTTCGGCACGCAATAGTAACGCTGAATGAGCCCCCAGTTTACGCTGCCGTAGCTGAGGAACATTAATAGTATTACTATTATGATATAAAACCAATCATATTCAGAATTTGTCATTTGGAAAAAGCCTTCAGGGGCAGCATTGAAAAATGTTGCAAGACCACCAGCTCTGTTAATAGACAAAGGCACAAGGACAACGACTGCTACTGCCATTACAACGAACTGGACGAAGTCAGTGACAACAACCGCCCAGAGACCGCCCATCATAGTATAGGCGAGCATTATCAAACCTGAGAACAGCATTGCGTTTATGAGACCAACGTCGAATACTTTTGAGATGAACATGGCGATAGCAACAAGTTTTAAAGCATCGTCGATTATACGAACCGGCAGGCCTTGCCATGCAAAAATCTGCCTGATACATGGGCTGTACCTGCTTTCGAGATATTCGACCGGGCTGTCAATTCTCATCCTTCGCCATTTTTTTGCGAGCAGGATTATACTAAGTATCAAAGCTGGAACACCAAACCACCAGATATTAATAGCGACAAGACCATATTTGAAAGCGAGTTCGGAATATGCGATAAAACCGAAAGCACTGAAGCAGCTCATGTAAAACGAGACGCCGCTAAGCCACCATGGTATTTTATTGTTTCCGCTGAAGTAATCTTTCATGCCCTTCATATAGCGGTAGAAGTAAGCACCTATGCCGAGCATTAAAATGAAATAACCAACCAGGATGAAATAATCCGGACCTGCTAATTTAGCAGCTGCGAGTATCGCCATATTAATGTGGTCTCCAAATATAATTTAAAATACAGCACTGTAAATAACTTAAATCGCTGTCGGTGTCAATGATGCCAATTCGCCCAGAATTTTTTGCGACCATCAGCACTGACGAGATCAGCGATGTCTTCTTTATTTTTACCGGTATCTAACATCTGCTTTGCTTTTTCAGCAGAATCGTTAAAGACGCGGATTTTTTCTACCGTCTGCGGCTTGCACATTACAGATTCTATACAAGTGAAAACATAGCTTGCACCATCAGCGACGGCCTGGAATACGAAATCGCTTATATCCTGAGTTGTCATTTCCTCATAATTGAAGCTGCCAAGCCTCCAGCCGAAAGGCATTGATGTATTTTCGTTAATAACTTTCGGATTAAGCTTTGGTGATATTCCGCTGTCATAATCGACTATACCTGCGGGCTCGAGAAATTTCAGGTGCTCACAGGTCATATCTTCACAATGTATTTTCGCCTCATTTACCGGCCCATCGAAAAACATTTTCCAGTAAGGCAGGACAAATTCAGACCACATTGCAGGAGGAAGCATGGCCGCGATGTCATCGCACACTCTGCCATTATCCGGGAATGGGTTGAGAAAATCTGTACCTTCAACTTCGCAGAAAAATTTGCAGTAATCAACGATGCTTTCGGTGACAGCATGCATGAACTTTTTGAGCAGGTCAGGTTTGTCGTAAAGATCGTACATAAAGCTCTCACCTACGAGTTCCCAGGCAGTTGTTACGGGCCCTTCCCATTGCCAGCCCCAATACACTTTTTCATCGGGGAAAGCTTTTTTAAGCTGATTATAATAATCAAGGTAGAAAGGTGTCATTGCCGCTGAAGCAAAATCAATTTTATTTTTCAATGATCCGATGGTCTGCTCGTAGCCTTTGAAATTGCTTTTGATTCCGACCTGGCCTATATCCGGAAAGCTTAGCTGCGAGCCGAGACAATTTGCGTGACCATATTTGATAAGCGGAGTGGAAATCGGTATTGAGACGGGAACATCTTCGCCTATAAGCGAGTGCAAAAGCGGTCTGCCTTTTTTGTATATTTCTATGCCGACAGATGGATCGAGGAAAACATCTTTCATGTTTATGTTCATAATTCCGGAAAGACAATCACTGCCGGCAGAGATGAAATAATCGAATTGGCGATGCGATCTGAGTTTTTTTTGCTTTGCACTATCAAGCATAGTTTTATTTTTCGAGTCCAAGATCTAAAATACGGTTTATGTTTTCCCACATTATCTTTTCATAAGCCTGGTTGGATATTTTGTTTTCATCTCTTGCTTTTGTCAGCCATTGAAGGTGAGGCCTATCATTTTTTGTTGAGCAATAGTCAAGCCCAAAAAGCAATTGCCCCTGGAACTCCTCTATAAAATCATAACCAAACTCAGGATCACGTGACAATGCGTTAAAGCCGCTATTGGCGGAAATGTCACCATGCAGGTTGGGGTATTTACGCATCAGACGTACAATAGAACCTTCTGATTTTACTTCTCCTTCGGGATATCCCCATTTGTCCTGGGTTTTTACCTCTGAGCTTATCTCTGCCCAGAACCCTTGTGAATGGCCGAAGAATTTCAGCTTCGGGAATTTTTGTAATGCCTTTTCAAGACGCGGAAAACCAATTTCATCTACCAGACCATAGTCAACCGATTCCGGGACGGTGGTATGGAACGTTACAGGAAAACCAAGTTTTTCACAAGCGCCAAATAAATCCAGCACTCTCGGATCATCCCACCACAGCCTGCATGTCATCTCACCGAGGCCCTTGCAACCAAGGTCTTTGAACTGGCTGAGGATATACTCAAAGTATCCTGGTTCGAGAGCCTGCGGTTTTGTAAATCGTCTTGGGTCATAGTTGCAGAACGGTATGAACCTGTCGGGGTGTTTATTGCAAATAGTTAAAACTTCAGCAATGCTTTGTTTGCTTGCACCATCTTCGCCGCAAACCATTGGCAAAATTATCGCTTTGTCTATGCCTTGCTGGTCCATTACCCCAAGCTGATCTTCAACAGACATCATAATCATATCTGGTGCATAGTATATTTTCGGCTCTATTAGTACATGGCTGTGGACATCAATTATCATTTTTATTCATTCTCCATTGCGAATTTGTATATCTTTCTTATAAGGGCAACAGATTTGCGAGCTTCCTGTGGATTAAGGCAGAAAGCTTCGCCGGTTTCAAGCGATTTTATGAACTCTGCAAAATTTCGGCTGTGCAGTACATGCGAGATAGCTTTGGGGTCCGATGAGCCGCCAGTGTGTTTTGAGCTGCCGAACTGTTTTCGAATATTTTCATCTTCCGCCAGCTCTTCGTCAAACTGCCAGAAAACGATACTGTCGGCTTCATACACAACCGAGCCTTTGGTTCCTGTCATTTCAAATCGTCTTGGTCTGCCCGGGAAAGAAGCTGTCGAGCCATAGATAACACCGAGAGCGCCATTATCAAATTTAAGTGCAGCTACGGAAGTATCTTCGGTTTCAATATCGTCATGGCCAATTTTGCTTGTCAATGACAGTACAGATTCGACTTCTGCGGGCATCATTTCACAGAGCATATCAATTGCGTGGATCGACTGGTTCATCAGCGCCCCGCCACCGTCGAGATTCCATGTGCCATGCCATGTATCAGAATAATACTCCTGAATTCTCCACCAGGGCACATATACGCCGGCGTATGTTATGGTTCCAAACCTGCCCGCTTTTATAGCTTTTCTCAGAGGGACAAGTGAATCTGCAAATCGTGCCTGGAATATCGCGCCCAATTTTGTGCCGGCTTTTTCGTGAGCTGCGATCATCTCGTCAATTCTTTCGTTAGTTACCTCAAGAGGTTTTTCGCAGAGGACGTGTTTGCCGGCCTTGGCTGCTGCTATAGTAGGCTCCATATGCAAACCGCTGGGAGTGGCGATTGTCACTATGTCAATGTCATTGTCTTCGAGCATTTCATTATATGAGCCGAAAGCTTTGCAATTGTATTTTTCTGCCAAGTCTTTTGCTCTGTTAATATTAGTATCGCAAACAGCATAAAGATTTGCGTTGGGCAAATCACCAATTGCACGAGCATGGAAGTCCCCTATTACACCTGCCCCGATAATTCCAAAATTCCATATTTTCATATTTAAAGCTCCAGTCAAAAACCAAAGTTTTTATTTCTTTTTGGTATGGCTGAGATTCCAACCACCTACTTCGTTATCATTGCCGTCATCACCTGGTAACAAATCCTGATAATTATTGATAACCTTTTTGTAGGCCGCTATGTAAAGATCAATTACTTCTGGTCTGTTGTGCTTAAAATGCGGAATACGAACAATTCGCTTGCTCACAGCTTCGGTGACAGGCAGTGAACCTTCATTTTGTGCAAGGTCTCTGTCACTATTTGCAGAACGGGTTGGTTTGCCGTGGCCATAAATATCAATAGTGCTGAAAACAGGATGCCGATGCAACGGTTTGTTTAAGCCCGCGATGGCGTCATCTACACCTTCGGCCTGCAATGCCTGGCAAAACCTTATAGCAGAGAGACCACCAAGCTGTTCAGGGAAATATAATCCCGCTGGGCAATACCAACCACCTTTGTAGTGGCCGCTGTCTTTGGGTGGTCTTTGCGCTTTAATACCCGGCAAACCTTCGAGCTGATCCCAGAAATAGTTCATTGCTTTGTCGATCTCCGCGATTCTTTGCGGGTAGTATTTTAATTGCACCCTGCCGATAGCCGACGTCATCTGGTTCAGACGGTTTTTGTATCCGCCGAGCGGGAGACCCATCTGACTTTTCAGCTGAGGGTCGGTTATGGTATCGGGGTCTTCCTGACGAAGGTAATGACCAAATATTATGGAGCGTTCGTAAATTTCCCTGTCGTCGGTGACTAACATGCCGGCTTCGCCTATTGCGAATGATTTTGCGGTCATCATAGACATTGCGCCGACGTGACCTATAGTGCCGAGCTGCCGGCCTTTGTAAAGTGAACCCTGAGCATGCGAGACGTCTTCGATTACTTTGAGATTATGCTTTTTGGCGATCTCCATGATCGGGTCCATATCGCATGGGCTTGAAAGGTAGTGGACTACCATGATCGCTTTGGTTCGGTCGGTTATTCTTTTTTCTATATCAGCTGGGTCGATACATAATGTTTCGGGGTCTACCTCGGCAAAATTCACCGTTGCGCCAAGGCTGTAAATCTGCAGGACAGATGCCCAGTATGTCATACTTGGCGCTATCATTTCATCGCCGACGCCTAAACCGACAGCAAACATTGCCTCCTGTAATGCGCTTGTGCCGTTAGGACAGGTTAATGCGTATTCTGAGCCGATCCACTGCTTGAATTCATCTTCGAATTTTTTTGAAATGTCCATGCCTGACATATTCCCAGCGTTAAGAACTTCAATAGCTGCCTGTCGGTCTTCGTCTGTTATTATTGGCCAAACGAACATGTTGCCAGGATCAATATCAACCGTTTTGTTTCCGCCCAGAAGAGCAAGTTTACTTTTTTGTTCAGCCATACTGCTACCCTTTATCTCTGCAAAGAATTAATTTGTAAAACCAAATCAAAAACTCTTGATTATGTTGGTATTCTATTGCATACTATGGCAAATTACAAGAATTGGTCTAAAAAACATGCCAAAATTAAAATTAAAAAATGGAAATATTGTTACGCCTGGAGGGGTTGTCAAGACTGACCTTGGGATAATTGACGGGATAATCTTGCTGGAGACTGCTGGTCTGGATTTTGATCAGGTTATCGATATCGAGGGAAAATATGTTTTGCCGGGATTTATTGATATTCATTTCCACGGCTACAAAGGCTTTAACGATTCTTTAGGCCAATATAATGCCGATACCCGAAAATTCGAAGCAAGTGATGAGATATTCGAAGCCGGCTTTGATATGCTCAGCGAAAAAATGGCTGAGTTTGGTACCACAGGTTTCTATCTGGCTACCTCAGCGGCATCGCCGCAAGCTTTGAACATGTGCTGTCGTGCACTGGGCAGATACATTAAAAAACATGAAACCGGCTTTAGTCATGCAAAAATTTTTGGTAATTTTCTTGAGGGCAGTTTTTATAATAAGGATATGGCAGGAGCTCAGAATACTAATTTCATCTTCGATTTTACTAAAGAGGCCTTCGATTCGATAGATGACGGCGGGGTTATTAAGCTTGCTAATGTTGCTCCTGAAATGGATGAAAAATCAATTGCTCTGACAAAATATCTGACGGAAAAAGGTATTATCGTTGGGGCAGGTCATACTAATGCAAGCTGTGCTCAGTTTGAAGCTTCAATGAAAGCTGGTTTGAAATACTGCGTACACTTTACCAACGGACCAACCGGCGGTTCCTATAAGCCTTTCGATGGCGGCGGAACAATTGAAGCGGTTTTGAAACATGACGATATCTACGCGGAGCTTATTCTTGACGGCTGTCATGTCAACCCTGCTTATGTGCGGGATATCATCAATAGAAAAGGTATCGATAAAATAGTCGGCATCACGGATTGCGGATTCATAGCAGGGGCGGATATCAAAGAAGCTCATACCGGCGCAGTGATTGCCAAGGTCAGCGAAGACGGCAGATACATCAGCGTAGCAGGCAAAAAAAATGTGCTGGCGGGCAGTAATCTTACAATGAACCGTGGTTTCGAGAATCTTCTTAACTGGTTATGTAGCGATATGGGTGGGATATGGAACGCAAAACATAAAGCGATGCCGCTGGAACAGGCTCTTACCGCAACAGCAAAAATGTGTGCCACAAATGCATGCAAACTGACAGGACTTGCCGAGAAAGGGTTAGGTTCAATCACACAGGGCTACGTCGCGGATTTATGTTTGGTAGATATTACCAGGCAAAATGATGGCTACAGTCTGAATGTTGAGAAGACAATTGTTGACGGGAAAATTGTTTACCAGAAATAATCACAAAAAACCGAAATTTTTTTGTTTTTTCCATACCTTGATTTTCATACTGATATCAACAAAAAAACGATGTTGCCAATCTGCCAATAATTAATATCCAAAAGACAGACCCTTTTTCAGTATCAATATGGGCGTTGCTGTTAAGCAAGGCAAGCTGGGGGTAATTGGCAACCAAAAAATATTTTTAATGATGCCATTGCGAACACTCCGATCAGACTCAAAATGCTTTATTATTAGGAAATTATTGGGGCAATAACTGCTACGCTGATGAAGCACCTTGTATGATTTGCCGTGAAAATTGTTTTCAGGAGAACATTTATGAAAACATCGTTAATTTCGGCCATTATGATAGTGTTTAAAATGATTGTTTCCTTTTGGTACACTGCCAACAGGGAAAGGAAATTCCAAGGTGGTATTTTAAGAGCATATTCCGGTTTTCGAAACGAAATTGCTTTATTTATGGGTAGAAGTCCACCTTCGATCAGGGCGGCATAGCCTATCGGCTGAAGTCGCTGTCAAAAACAGGTAAACAAAATTCCCCACAATACACATTCTCCCCTATCATCACATTGAATCCTTTTAAGTTTTTTCGTCAGAATCCATACGGATAATAAGGCGTCGGCGTTATCCTCGGCGATTGCTGAGAAGTTAATGTAGCCCAAACAGCTACTGCGATGAATATCGCTATTAAAGCCAGCGCTACTGCCGTTGCCCAAAAAGATTCATCATGAACGAGATGCTCAAGTCTTATCGCTATATGGTGTCTGTCAGGCATATGAATTCCATGATCCGACCTGAATATGTCCTTAAAATGTACCATTTTTCTATCCTCCAACTTAATACCGCTATTAATACATTAATAAATACGATTAAGTTGGGCAAATAGTGCGGGGAAAATTGCTACCGACGGCGATCTTGGCGGATTTTGGGGTAAATCGGTAAAATCGATTTAAAAAAATTGCCTTTTTTTCGGTTTTTTCCCTTTTTTTTCCCTTTTTTCCGAAAAATAACAGGAAATAATGGTTTTTGAGCAAAAATAACAGGGGGTAAAACGGGGTTTTGTGGATTTTTGGGTTAATAGCAAGGATTTCTTGTTTTTTTTGGTGAAACTCGGGGTGAATTTCTTGGCTCGGCTGGGATTTGAAAGGTATTAAAACAGGTTTTTGGCGAATCGGCAGTGAAAAATGAGGATTTTACGGGGTTTTCCAGTTTTTTTTCTTCCTTACAGGAAACCACGGGTTTACCCGTAGATGAATTCAGAGAAATTACAAAAAATGACGAAAAATGGTTTTTCTTCGTATGAAGCTGCGGAGGGCAGGGATGGGAGTTAGATTTTGGTTGTATTAGAGCAGGTATTATGGTATAATTTCGGCGTTTCGAGCGAAAAGAAAAGCGGTTCATGCTTCCTCCAAATTTTAAGTATTTTTTTAAAGTAATCTTGCAGGAGACATTGTGATGAAAAGAATAGTTTTGATTTTGGTTTTAGTTCTAATTGTATTTTCAACAAAACAGGCTTTTTCGGCTTGTCCTTCGATGGATTTCACAGGAGACTGTAAGGTTGACTTTAAGGATTTTGCTGTGTTTGCATCACAATGGTTGGATGAAAAGTTTGATGATCTGGGGATGCTTGCGTCGCAATGGCTTGATGAAGGCATACCCGAGGACCCATGCAATATGGTCTGGGTTGATATAAATGACCTGGGCGTATTTGGTCATGAGGGCTTTAACGGTGAGATGAGTAAATACGAAACGACAAATGCCCAGTATTGCCAGTTTTTAAACGATGCCCTTGCTTCCGGTGATATAACAGTCGAAGCAGACATTGTCTATGGTGTGAACGGCTCTAATGGTGGAACGGATTTTGTTGATCAGGTGTACTATAATCTCGCTGGTGCGGGCTATACCTACAATGAAGCCACAAACGGTGGAGCAGCACGGATCAATTATATTGATAGCTCGTTCACCGTTGACAGCGGTTTTGAAAATCATCCTGTTACTTATGTCAGTTGGTATGGGGCAACCGCATTCTGTAACTATTACGGCTATCGTCTGCCCACCGAATGGCAGTGGCAGGCAGTAGCAGATTATAATGGCAGTTTTACTTATGGCTGCGGTACAACGATAAACAACAGTATAGCCAACTATTTTAATTCAACACATCCGAATGGCACTACCGCTGTTGGTAGTTTTGGCACTTTCGGCTACGATATGTGCGATATGGCGGGCAATGTATACGAGTGGACAGACAGTTGGTATTCAGATAACCAAAACTATCGTATTTTCCGCGGCTGTTGCTGGTACAGCCTTGAGAACTACTGTACGGTCTCGAGCCGAACCTACTACGGCCCGAACAGCGCGTACTACGTTATAGGGTTTCGTGTCTGTCGTTAAGTTTATTTGGGGGTTGTGCTTGGTTTGGCGGTTTGGTATACTCTTCGGGATTACAGGGATTTTGCGGCGAAAGGTTTGCCTGTTTTGTTTTATGGCTATTGCGGCTTCGGCGCGGGAAAGTGAAAATTTTGTAAAAAGCGCTGAATATTAAAATAGTTGCTGCTCGGCTCGTAACATTAATCAGAGGTATGCAGAATCCTTACCTCTCCGCGGTTGGCATCGACCTGGATAGTCTGGCCTGTTTTTATAATTTTAGTTGCAGGACCTACGTTGACAACGGCTGGAATACCATATTCACGGGCGATAATGCTGCCATGCGACAGCATTCCTCCTATGTCCATGACTATTGCAGCGGCTGGCATAAAATAAGGGGTCCAGCCTGGATCGGTGAAAGGAGCTACCAGAATCTCGCCAGGCAGCACTTGTTCATTAGTATCTGCCCTGAGAATTACGCGAGCTTTTCCAGAGACCACACCAGAACTGACAGCCAAACCGTTTAATACCTTGATATTTGTGTCCACGGCATCAGGAATGTATTTATCAGGATTGAATCTGCCTATGACAACGTGTGGCGGCGTAACAGATTTGTTCTTTTCGTATTCGGCACGGCGTTGAGCAATAACTTTTCTGACATCAAAATCAGCATTGCCTTGTACTACAGATTGAACTTCCTGGTATTTCAAAAAGAAGATGTCATCGGCATTATCAAGTATACTTTTGTTGTCAAGTCTTTGACCAAGTTCGAGCAATATGCTACGCAAAGCTGCAGTGTACCTAACTGCTTCGCTCTTCCAGTTTTCGCGAAAAATAACTCCTTGCTGTGCTCTATGAACAAGGTAATTGAAAATCAGTCGTTTTGCAGGATTTTTTAATTGTTGCCGGCATCTGTTGGTTAGTTGTTCACATTCTCTAATATGGTCATGATAGTTTTGTATCGGATCGATTTGGCTGAAACTGCTAAGATAATTGCGTACCGTCAAGAGGACATAATCGGGAGTCTCGTACCAACGCGGATTGAACAGTTCCATTTCGCCTCGACAATGATGGCCATGGTGGGCCATAAACTCATCCCATTTTTTCAGGAACCCTTCTCCTGCCTCAATACCAGCAATATTTTCCCGGACGATTTGCCAATTGCCGTTTGAAAGTATTGCAGCTTCTACTTGTGAAGATTCGCGTGCTTTGACGGCTAAATTCCAAAGTTCAAATCCAGCTTGAACATCTTCCATACCATTTAGCCCGCCAAGCAGTCTGTTAGCAATAGTGCCATTCTCATCGTCGAGCCATTTTGCACAGAACCAACGAAGAATTGGAAAAGCAAGAATTCCACTCAAAACGCACAAGATATCACAGCTTTTAACAGTACCCTCAATAGCCGTTACAAACTGTCTGGTGAGTTTTTCGTCAGCCATAGCCGAAATATCTAAATCTCGCAGTTTCTTACAGCTGCTACTAAGTTCTTTTACAATCTTCATGCCCTTTTTCTGGCCATGAGAAAAGATGTCACAAATAGAGTATGGAAGCCTTATGATCATTTTGGCATAACTGAACCCCAGGTCGGGAATGTCCTCATCTGGAATGTCAAGCTTACCAAGTTCATGCGCTTTGTAAGTCTCGCCACCAAAACTGTCATTGAGGCTCATATTCCACTTCTCAGGCAAATATTGAGCAAGACCGATTGCGGTATTAATGTTGAAATAAACCCTACTGGCAACTAAACCCGCTAGTTGATTATTACCAAGTTCAGCACCGAATAAACGAACGGTTGACTTGAATAAGGGATTGAACATTAATTCTATTGACGACCATGTAAATGGTGTGATCGCATCTGGGAAAACTTCACCAGTGTTCGCGTTTGTCCATACTTGGCGTTCTTCCCAGGACTTCTTTTGTGGGACGGCAGTAATTGGTCTGGTTTGGAGAAACCAGATTTTGTTTTTATATATAGCCCATTCGATATCCTGAGGATTGCCAAAGTGTTTTTCAACTTTTTTGCCAAGTTTTGCGAGCCTTTTCACTACAGAATCTGTTATACATGAATCAGAAGTCAAGTTCTTAGAAACAATTCGACATTTCTTCCTGGCTACGACAAATCGCTGTGGTGTGGCTTTTCCTGAAACCAGAGTGTCACCGAGTCCGCCAATAGTCTCAATTATAATTCTGCTCTTATATCCATTGACAGGGTCGGCAGTGAAAATAACCCCGGATGCATCAGCATCAACGAGCGACTGGACAATTACAGCCATATTTACTGCAAGATGGTCGAAACCATTCTTTTGACGATATTCATAAGCACGCTCTGTCCACAACGAGGCCCAGCATTTCTTTACCGCATCGATACAACCGGCCAGATCAGCTATTCCCAGATAGGTTTCATACTGGCCGGCAAAAGAGTGCCCCGGCAAATCCTCAGCGGTAGCTGATGAACGAACTGCTATATGGTCGGCAGCAAGTATGTGATAGTTACTCTCTATTTCCCTGCACAGTTCTATTGATAAAGATTTATCGATAATAATCTGCCTGACTTCTAATAAGATGAGCTTCTTATCTTCTTTCGAAGCCGAGTTAAGTTTATCTAAAACCGATTTTATTTGAACAACAAGATCATTAGCCTCCAAATGGGTTCGGTAGGCAGCACTGGTAATACAGAATCCATCCGGCACAGAAAAACCAAATCGCTTTAGATGGATGAGATTCATTGCTTTTGAGCCGATTGTTGCATCATCGATATTTTCAGTTACATCTAAAAATACAACCTGGGCATGACTCATAATAAAGAATCCTAAGAAATTATTATGTTTTGTAATTTGCTAAGATAGTTTCGGATAGGGCATGCTTTAATATAGTATGTTTATCAGGATATGCAAGATTAAAATTGGATTTGGCGGTGTTTTTGGGGTTTTTTGTTAAAATTATTTGGGGGTTGCTTTGGGGGTGGGGGTGTGGTATTATTTTTTTGGTTTTATCGGACGTTGGAGGTCGATTTGCTTGTTTAAAGTATTTTAAATAATC
>CAYZEH010000047.1:0-10216 GCA_964477135.1 uncultured Pirellulales bacterium
GATCCGGGTGTGGTTCATTATGACGGACTGATGGATGACTTGCGGATTTATGACAGGGGGCTGAGTCAGCAGGAAATCATGGAGATGGCAGGGGTGATTGACGGAGCAACGAACCCTGTCCCGGCAGATGGTGAAAAGTCTGTCAGTATTGATGCTGTTTTGGAGTGGTCCGGCAGCGGGGCAGCGGCGAGTTTTGATATTTACATGGGCACTGATGCTCAGGCTGTTGCCGATGCTAATACAACAAGTGATGAATTTATGGTCAATCAAACAGCCGATATTAACAGTTTTGATCCTAATGGGCTTAACACGGGGACAATTTATTACTGGCGTGTCGATGAGGTCAATGATGCTAATATCACTAAGGGGCAGGTGTGGGATTTTGAGACCTTAGGTGATGTTGACCCTAACCTTATTGGTTGGTGGAAATTTGATGAACAGTCAGGCAATACAGCTTATGATTCCAGCGGCAATAATAATCACGCAACTATAGCGGGCAACCCTTTAAACCAGACAGGTGTTATAGACAATGCTGTAGTATTTTTCGGAACAGATGAATATGCGGCTGTTCCAAATGAGGCAGATTATGATATATCAGGTAATATCACTTTATCTGCGTGGATAAAGGTGGCTGAGTATGATACTTCGTCAATGTATATTATTTCCAAATCGGATTCGTATAATATTTTTAAGGACATGGATTCAGATGTTGTTACATTTTTATGCAATGGTACGGGCAGACCTGTAGCCGGCACTACAGATATTGTTGACGGCCAATGGCACCATGTTGCAGGTGTTTACGACGGGGTCAATAAGTATATCTATGTCGATGGTCAGCTTGATAACACCAGAGCTTCTGCCGGAGCTATCATAACTAATGACAATGAAGTTCATATCGGTGATGATGCTGTCTGGGAAGATTATGAATTCAACGGCGCTATAGATGATACGCGGATATACGACAGAGCGTTGACTGCTTCTGAAGTGATGGCGTTGGCGGGAGTGCGTTTTTCTTTTGCTCACGATCCTGACCCGGCAGATAACACAAAATATGTCCCCGTTAATAAAACTTTAGGCTGGCAGGTGGGTAATTATGCTGTTAGTCATGATGTTTATCTGGGCATTGATTGTCAATCAGTTCTGGATGCAAATACATTAAGTGCTGAGTATATGGGTAATCAGAGCGAATGCAGTTATTCACCTTCTCTTGAATTGAATACTACATATTACTGGCGAGTTGATGAAGTTAATGACAGCCAGATATATACTGGTAATCTCTGGAGCTTTAAAACCAGTGATGAATTGCCTGACCCGAACCTGATCGGTTGCTGGAAATTTGATACGGGCTTTGGGCATACAGCTTATGATGCCAGCGGTAATGAAAATCATGGAACCTTTAGTCTTAACTCTTTGTGGACATCCGAGAATGGATATATGAATCTCAGAGTAAGCTCTGATTCTAAAGGCGGCGTTGAAATAGAAAAGGAATCTCCATTTGATATTACCAATGAGATAACAATAGCTACCTGGCTTTGGCATAACGGCTGGGCAAGATGGGACAGCGGTGATGTTATTGTTGGAAAAGGTGCCACTGCTTATAAGATTTACAGAAATGGTGGTTCGTTGGATGACTCGCCTATTAAGTTTCACCTTGAAGGTGTGGGCGATCTTATTGGCAGTTCAAAATCTTATACAGCAAATGCAAGATGGCACCATGTGGCAGCGACTTATGACGGCTCTGCGATGAGTATTTATATTGATGGCCAGCTTGACAGTACTACTTCGGCATCTGGTCAGATAGCTACTAATAGTGAAAAACTCTGGCTTGGCAATGACCCGCTAAGTCAAAATAGTTTTCAAACTCGTGGTTATTTAAGAGATACTCGTATTTATAACCGGGCTTTGGAAGCTTCTGAGATAGGTCTTTTAGCTACTCCTTTATGTGCAAACAGGCCTTGCCCGGCAGATGATGTTGACAGTATCTCCGATGTAAATGTGAATTTAAGCTGGCGAGTTGGCAAAGGCATTGCCAGTCAGCATCTGTATTTTAGCAGTGACTATCACAGTGTCTATAATGGACTGATTGGCTTTGAAGTTCTGGGCTTTGACAGCAATAGTTATTCTATTACGGAGCTTGAAAGGGGTAGGTACTATTATTGGCGTGTTGATCAGATCGAAGGATTAAATACTTATAAAGGCGATGTCTGGAGTTTTTATGTGCCTTTATGTGATAGCGGTGAGCTGGCAGAAGATATCGACAGAGATTGTATTGTTAATCTGGCAGATTTTGCTGTTATAGCTGATGGTTGGACCGAAGTTGAGCCTAATATTGCTGCAATAGATGTTTCGTTTGAATGTATAAGCCAGACAAATGATACGGATATAAGGTTGTCGCTTGACGGAATATCTGTCGGGTTAAGTATCGATGATGACGGGTTTGCGATTTTTGAAACTTCGGGTGATGTTCAGTGGTTGAGTATTTCTGGTGAACCTGCGATTCCTTATAAGAGGGCGACTGTCTTATTGCCTGTTGATGTTGATATGTCAACGGTCAAAGCGGAATTTAGCGAGGTTGTTTATAAGAAAGCTGCCGGAAGTTGGCAGGTTAAAGCTATGGGGCCTTTGGTTGCACGAGTTGGCGATAAAGAAATCGTTGATTGGCCTGCGGGCAAGACGATTGTTGACGGCAAAGATATCGGTATTTATGAAAACAACGAACTTTGGCCTGAGTTGGCAGTTAAGATTATTGATAAGGGACAGCTTCGCAAGTTCAAACTTGCTACGATCGCGGTTCCGCTGGTACGCTTCAATCCCGTAACCGGTGAGCTTGCAAGACTTGCGATGGCTGATATCAAGGTGACATATTCTACTGGGGTAAAAATGCAGTCTGCATTGGTGGCTAAAGCGGATAAAACAGGTCGGTCGGTGGTTGAAGATGTTGCGGTTAACTTTGAACAGATGGCAGCAAGTTATGGCGACTCTATAGACACAAGTGACTGTAGCGGCGGGCCTTTACCTGGTTATATAATTATGACTAGTAATAGTGTGATCGAAAATTCTACAGAGCTTAGCAATTTCATTGCTCATAAGCAGGCCAGAGATTTTGAAGTTACGCTTGTTAGCGAAGATGATTGGGGCGGAGGCAGTGGCGATGCTGCTGCTGAAAATATGCGTAGCTGGCTTCAAGCTAACTGGGCTGATGACGGTTTGGCTGATTACCTTCTTATAATTGGCAGCCCTGATCTTGGTAGTCGTGTTCCTATGAAAAAATTAGAGTATTCAAGCTATGATCCGCCGGCAGATTATTACTTTGCAGATTTGACAGGTAACTGGGATCTTGATGGCGATGGTATTTATGGAGAATATTCACAGGACTTCGGCGAGGGAGGCGTTGATCGTAACTGGGAATTGCTTGTGGGCAGAATACCATTTTATGGAAGCATTAGTGATTTGGATTATATTCTTGATAAGACGATCGATTATGAGTGCCAGTTTGCAAATCAATCTCAGTGGCGAAAAAGTGGTCTTTTGACGCTGGCAGATAATCCTGATTACAGGTACGAATTAGGTGAGGCATTAAAATATGACATCCTTGATCCTGCTGGGTGGAGCAGTCACAGGATTTATAAGCAGGAATTTGGCTTAGAGAATATTGCAGAGACGATACCTACGAGCGAATACACTACAACGGATGTCTGGTCTGCGGGAAAATTCGGCTTTGCGGTATGGTGGACACATGGCTCTGAAACCGATGCTTCCAGTATTATAAATCTGCCTTTGATGGTAAGAATGAATGACCGATATCCATCGTTCACTTTTGCTGCCACTTGTAATAATGCCTATGCTGAAAACAGAAGAAATGTATGCTATTCGTTGCTGCTCAATGGCGGCATTGCAAATGTTGGCGCAACGAGAGTTTCCTGGCGGTCGGGTACTCAATTTGAAGGCAGCGGTAATAATGCAGGTATGGCATATGAGCATATTGAAAGGCTGGTAGAAGAAGCAATGACCGTGGGGATGGCGTTTTATGAGATGAAGCGAACAGTTTCAATGCTTTGGGGTAATTTAACAACGTTCAACCTTTATGGCGATCCATCACTTAGACTTAGCCCCCCTCAATTGGGCGATCTGAATGCCGATGGTCTGTTTGACATGTATGACCTGGAGATTCTATCAAGTCAATGGCTTGAAGACAGAAACTGATAAATAGATTAATTTTAAAGTTATTTGGGCCTGTATAATTATTGCAGGCCCTTTTTATACGCCGGGCTCAGGCGCATTAAAGGTGTATGTCCCTTCCGTTTTACCCTGAAGATAATGATATTGAATATTTTCAAAATTAAGCTGGAAACCTTGAATTTTGAGATCAATTTGATATTCTATTGGGAAAGAGACTCAGTCCCGATGCATCGGGATAGCTGGGCCGAAATATATAAGGTTATATGGTAAATCCCAGTTAACCATGAAGTATATGAAGAGCATAAAGAAAAGATTAAAAATAGGAAACCGTCTGAGGCGGGTGCTGTTATTATCAGCATCGGCACAGCTCATCCTACCGAACTAATTGACACGAATTAAAAAAGATAAAAAATTTTCAATATAAGGGTTAGATACATGAAAGACAGAACGAATCGACGGGAATTTCTCAAACAAAGTGCATTTGCTGCAGCTATGCCGACAATCATTTCTTCGACGGCACTGGGTAAAGGTAATAGACCGGCTCCTAGTGAAAGAATTAACCTTGGGATTATTGGTGTTGGGGGCAGAGGCAGCAGATTATTAGATAGTGCTTTGCAGAAAAGAGGTGCTCAGGTTGTTGCTGTTAGCGATTGCTTTACTTCGCGAAGAAAAGCAGCTCTTGAGAAGATTAATGCAACTTATACTAAACAGAAAAGAACGAAGGTTACCGCAGCGAAAGATTATGCGGATTTTCGCAAGATGCTGGCACGTGAAGATATTGACAGTGTTGTGATCGCAACACAAGACCACTGGCATGTACCGCTTTCGATATATGCTATCAATGCGGGCAAAGATGTTTATGTAGAAAAACCTCTGGGGGTTTCTGTTGATTATGGATTTAAGCTTCGCAAACTTGTTCAGGACAAGAGAGCCATATTGCAATACGGAACGCAGCAAAGGAGCGACTACTACTTCCGGTTCGGATGCGAGCTTGTCCGGAATGGTTATATCGGCGAATTAAAAAGTATTGATGCCTGGGCCTCTGGTATGCGATGCCCCGGACGTTACCTGGACGAATACAATGAGTTCAATCCATTGACGCCTCCGATAACTCCGCCAGTTGATCTGGATTATGATCGCTGGATCGGGCCGGCTCCTATGAAACCCTATACCGTCAACCGCGTAACTCGTAGTGGGGGATATCACATTTACGATTATGCACTTGGATTTATCGCCGGTTGGGGGGTACACCCGTTGGATATCGCACAATGGGGTAACAACACTGATGATACCGCACCTGTCCATTATGAAGGCACTGGGACGATTCCGACAGGCGGACTGTTTGATACGATTGCTGAGTGGGATGTGCATTGCAAATATGCTAACGGCCTCAAGATGCATTTTATGGATACCATAACCGCATTGCCTATCGTCAAAAAATACCACAGTCGTGCGATTTCCGATGGGACGACATTCCACGGCAGTGAAGCTTGGGTTTGTGTGAGCGGAAACGGTATGGTTTGTAGTGATATGAATATGCGCAAGATCAAACTGAAAGATACAGATACCCATCTCTACGAAAGTAAAGATCATATGGGTAACTTTATCGACTGTAGCAAGAGCCGAAAAAAACCTATCTCGCCAATCGAAACGGCTGTGCAGTCGGACTTGATCTCGCACCTAAGCAATGCAGCAATTCGGCTAAAACGTCCAATCAATTGGGATCCGAAAAAAGAACAGATCATCGGTGACGAAAAAGCTGCGAAAATGCTGAACAGGCCAATGCGGGCTCCGTGGAAAGTTTAATACAATTTACCATAAAAAAGAGTGGTACTTAAAACATACAGAAGGGAAGCTAATTATGAATATTGGAGTATTTCTCCTCATTGAACCATTTGCGAGTGTAGAAACCCAACTACAGCGTGCAAAGGAAATGGGTTTCACTTATGCGGACATCACGGACACCAACGCCGGTGGAAGCATGCTGGGTACTGCCGGTTTTTCACCAACGGTTAGCCTCGATGAAAATCCTTTTGATGTCAAGCGTCTGTTTGAAAAATATGGAATAACACCTTCAACTGTCTGCGCGCATGCCGGACTGCTTGAACCGAGTAATCCCGGAGTATACGGAACGTCAGAGATAGTCAAAGCGATTAAGTTTGCTGCGGCAATCGGCATTAAAGATGTTGTCACCACCGAAACCGATCCGCGATCCGAATGGGCTAAGAACCTTTCGTATAAAGAACAAATTTTTACGATTGCTGAAAAACTTTACATGCCGGTAAAAATGGCAGCTGATTACGGTGTTCGAATTTTGATGGAACCTCATGGACCTATCACAGACTCGATCAAAGGCTTGCAGGATCTTTTCGACCGGCTAGGTAACCCCCATGCGTTGGGAGTAAATCTTGATACCGGCAATTCCTGGCTTGGTGGAGCTGATCCCGTCGAGATGGCAAAGGTTTTCAAGGATAAGATACACCATGTCCACTGGAAAGACCTCGGCGATGAGTGGGTAGAAAAACGCGGAACAATGTTTGGCTGCGGGTTTTCGACAATTGCCCTTGGCGACGGAGTGATAGATATTAAAGGTGTCTGCGATGTAATTAAGGATTGCAATATCGCCAGTTCCACACTCGAGATTATCGGCGATGAGGAAATCTTTAAACGCAGCGTAAGCTATCTGCAAAAATGCGGATTGGGATGCAAATAAGATTTATATTACAGCATGAACCTGTACCATTTCTGCTGACGGGAAACACAGGTTGCCGTTCGCGATACTTGCAAAAAACACCAACCGTCCTCTTAATTACGCCCGAGAGGATTCTAACCCATAAGGTATTGCTTATTAATTTAAGGATAGGAGTTAATTTTTTGGGGACGAAGCTGTATCTTGCTGGTTATATGTTAATTTGCTTTTAAAGCTATAAGTTCCGGAGCCGACATTGAAAATCACTTTGCCCTCTGTTACTTCGATTAAACCAGCAGCCTGATTTTGCAATATGTTTGAAAGATTGTTTTTCGCCCAGTTGGTATCAGCTGGAACAAAAATTGTAGCTGTGGTATTGAAAGGTATGCTGACTCTAAGCTCGAAATTGCCACCCTCAAGTTTCCATTGGCTTTTAATTTCGCCATAAGGGCAATTGTATTTAGCTTTGGCCCATTTAAGATCGCCGATCGGCTGAGGTTCAATTATAATATGCTTAAACCCAGGGTTGTTAATGTCAGCTTTAATACCAGCAAGATTCTTATAGAACCACGCGCTTATGTCACCGAACATTATATGGTTGAGCGATGATGCGCTACCCCAGTCTTCGTGTAGTGTTGTTGCCCCATTTTCGATCCATAGGCCATAGCTCGGATATGTTTTCTGGTTTGCTATTTTATATGCAACGTCAATTTTTCCGCCTTCGGCTAATACATTAAAGATATATTTACTGCCCATAATGCCGCAGTCGAGATGGTAGTTGTTAGCTTTAATGTTCTGTAACAATTTGTCAAAGACAAGCTGTCTTTGTGAGTCTTCAACCAGGTTGTAATATAAAGCGGTTAGCAAGGAAGTCTGGCTGCCGTTTGCATAAATTCCATCGCCTTTATAAAAATGCTTATTGAAGCTTTGTTTTATGATTTGGGCCTGTTGTTTGTATTTTTGGACATCGTCTGGTTTTTTAATTATCTCTGCTATCTTTGCCAGGATAATATTGTCTATGTAATAGAAGGATGTTGTGACGAGTTTTGTTGGTGTTTTGGTTTTAGCTGGAACCCAGTCACCCAGGCCACATTCTATAAGATTGTCTTTTGCTATTCTTGTGAGCAGGTCAACATAAAGCTTCATCTCTTCATAGTGACTTTTGAGTATCTCAACATCGCTGCAATAAGTGTACATATACCATGGTATAAGGAAATATGCGCTGTCCCATGCTGGGCTTGGCTCCCATAATCCCCAGCCTGATGTTGGGACTATGCAGGGAAGTTTGCCGTCTTTGAGCTGAGCATCTTTAAAGTCATTCATCCATTTTGTGTATGCCGGAACGCTTGCGAAATTATATAGTCCCATTTCAGCAGCCAGGTGTGCATCACCCGTCCAGCCGTTCTTTTCTCTTTGTGGACAATCAGTAGGATAGCCATAGAAGTTGCTTCTATAGGATCTTAATGCTAATTCCTGAATTTTGTTGAACATTTCATTGGAGCATTCAAATTCGCCTGCTTTTTGAAATGAGGTACTTGCGAATTGCCCCTCGATAGTATCGAGCGTAGGTTTCTCCGCTAATCCGGTAACTTCTACATACTTAAAGCCATGATAAGTAAACCTCGGCTCCCATTGTTCGATACCACAGCCTTTGAGAATATAAATATCCGTCTGGAAAGGCCCATGGAAAACGAACTGCGCAGTATTTGGTTTTGATATGTAACCATCTGAATCTAATCTTTCACGGTAACGCATTTTAACTTTTGTTCCAGCTTCTCCTGATGTTTTCAGTTTTGCCCAACCAGCAAAATTAATACCCATATCAAATATATAAACACCTTCTTCTGGTTCGGTTATTTTTATAGGCTTTATAGTTTCTATAACTTTTATAGCAGGCATTATCTGGGCGCAAAGTTTGCCGCTTGGCGATGTTGCCAGTTGTGCATTGTCCCAGTCGCTATCATCAAAGCCATCACAATCCCACCCCGGCTGTTCCAAACGACTGTCGTAACATTCGCCGTTTCGGATGCCATCAAAAACTACAGGACCTGTTGATGCTTTCCATGAATCATTGCTTACAATAGTTTGCGTTGTTCCGTCCTGATAGTTTATATTCATCTGCAATATCATTTTAGGCTCGCTGCGCCAGGGCGACCGATCAAAGTCCCACTCCGCTTTTGTGTGCATATTGTACCACCCATTGCCGAGCATTACACCTATAGCATTTTTTCCTGCTTTTAGATTATCCGTCACATCATAAGTGACATATAAAACTCTCGCATCATATTTTGTAAAAGCAGGGTCAAGCCGGTGGTCGCCTACCTTTTTGCTATTTAAGTTCATTTCATAGTAACCAAGACCTGATATATGAACGTAGGCCGATTTTACAGGCTTTATAACATCGAATTCTTTCCGCAGCAAAGGACTTGCTCTGAGCTGATCCCAGTCGGCAGAATATATCAAGGATTTTGTTAATTTTTCGCTATCATCGCCATCTAAAACCTTCGCATCTGGCCATGCAGAATCATCAAAGTCAAATCCGGACCAACCGTCTTTTTTTTCAGATGAAACCAGCCAATCATTTGACGAAGTCGTTTTTTCTATTGCCCCATCCTGGAATTCTACTCTCAATAAAGCAATAAACACAGCAGGAATGTCGTTCTTTTTATTCCCCGTTACTTCTGCTGCAATTATATTGTCACCTTCTTTGAGATACCTTTTAACATCAACCTCTCGAACTTCTTTCCATGATTGTTGCCTTAAATTATAGCTGGCAGCTTTTTGGTTGTTTATATATATGGAGAATTTTTCACCAGCAGTTATATTGAAAATAGCTTTTTTGAGCGCTTTGTTACCGAGTGTTATTTTCTTTCTCAGAAAAATAGTCTTTTCTTTTTCATCACCAACGTTCACATCGTCGACCCATAACCATTTCGCATTTCCAAGATTAACTTTTCTTTTACTGTGTTTTTCTTTGCTGCTGTATTTTATCCATTTACCCGCCCAGTCAGCCCTTGTTAAAGGCCCCATTGTCCATTTTGCAGGATTGCTGATTCCGAGCGATTTGCCGTTTTTATCCCAGACCTGAACATTCCAGAAAACCTCAGTAAAACCTTTTAATTCAACACCTTCATATTTAACCAAAACAGATTTGTCAGATTCAATTCTACCGCTGTCCCAAAGATCAGCTATTCCCGAATTTAATTTTGAAAGCGAACTCGAACACAAAATCCTATATGCATTTTGACCCTGATTTTTCTCATCGCTGTAAGACATCCAGCTCAGCCTTGGTCGACCAATATCAATGCCAAGCGGGTTTGTCATATACTCACAAGTTAAATTTGTGAT
>CAYZEH010000047.1:10316-14888 GCA_964477135.1 uncultured Pirellulales bacterium
TTGTTAGCAGAAAAAGTTGATGTCATTGGTGATCTCCATGTTTATATTATATGTTCCAAAACATAATTCCTATTCACAGCAATAATGATTCTATGAAATTTACATTGAGCTATCAAGAATATATATTTCCGAGTACTTTTTTGAAAAAACTAAAAATTGAACGCGAGAAAGTAAAAAAAACGGTTGGATAGACGATTATCGAACTTCTATATTTGCCTATCCACTTAGTCTTGACTTCTCAATGATGGCATAACATCTTTATTAACTTGGAGTTGGATAAATTCATTCGTTGAGATGTGGATAGAATTTGTTTACCCAGTCATTCATTCTCTTGATTACAGGAGGAGCAATAAAAACTTTAGCTAAGATTTGCTCAACAATACCCTCTTTAGCAATAATTATTTTGAATGTCTGTTCAATGTGTTTTTTGTTTTGCAAAGGATCATAAACTGAAAAATACTTTGATACATCACCGCTTAGGTCCTTGTGAATATCCAAAATCATAGGCGGACCATCACTTGAAAAGTCAAATGAGGAGAAATCTACATAACGTACTCTTCTTGCGAGATATGTACGGAAATATAGTTTCCCTTTTTTTAAATCAAAAATAACTCTCCATTTATTTACAGACGCAGAACTTACTTGAGACAATTGTTCCAACATATCCCATCCAAGGTCCATAACAGTTCTGCACTGGTCGTTGCCATCATATTGGTACATCATAAAGGCAGCCCATAAAAATCTATCATCTGCTACTCTTTGGACCAAATCGATCTTCTTTTTACCGCCGAACCCTTCATAATTTTTGATTTTTTTTAGCTCATTTGAATAAGCACTGTTGCATAAAACCTTAACAGGCATCTCTTCGCCCGAATAAATGACAGGTTTTCCTTCAAGAAATTCGATAATTGTACTATTGCCTCCTCTGTCTGCAATGAAGAAATGCCACGTACATGTACCATCAATTGCAACCGAAGATATACTTTCAATAACCTCTTCCACACTGGCAAAATTATCAAGCAGGTATTGCATCCATTGCGTATGCCAAATTTGTGGAAGTGATTTGTTCTTGGGATAGCTTGTTCCTGCCAAATTCATTTCTCCCACATACAAGCCTGCTTCATTCATCCCCCCATCACAAAACTCTACACCTACAAAATTATAGGTTACCGAGCCATATTTTGATACCCATTCAATTCTAGGGCTATTTTTCTTCCTGCCTTTAATCAACTCCTGCCAACTGATATTACGTTTTTTAATCCCTCGTTTGTTAATCACGACAAGACCAGGACATTCAATAAAATCATCCAGATTATGGCCAACAATTAGCTCATCTCCATGAGAAAACATAAAAGTTGAACATGCGTATGTATCCTGATTTACAAAAGCAATTAAGAAAAATGTAAAAATCACTATATGCTTTTTCATGATATATCTCCTAATTTACAATGAATACGCCCGGAGAGATTCGAACCCCCAACCTTTGGTTCCGTAGACCAACGCTCTATCCAATTGAGCTACGGGCGCATTTTACTGTTAAAAAATACAAAACTTTTGAATTAGTTGTAAATTATCAGGGCAATATACAGTCTTGATGAGATGATTTCAAGGAAATTTAATACAAAAGATAGATCTTCATGCCTAAATTTGTGTAAAAATATCAATTTTCTTGACGTTTTGATGCGTTTTGTTTCTAATACCCCGGGTTATTGGCCCATGCGGAATATTAAAACCCAAAATAATGTTATCTGTGTAAAATAGACAGAAAGGTTGAGATAAGATGAAAGTCAGCAAAAGAGCCCAGGCGGTACCAGCTTCAGCCACAATGGCAGTTACTTCCAGAGCCAAAGAATTAAAGGCACAGGGACTTGATGTTATCAGTTTTGGCGCAGGTGAGCCCGATTTTGATACTCCTCAATACATAAAAGACGCAGCCATCAATGCGATAAATGCAGGCAAAACCGGTTATACCGCGACGCCGGGCATAATTGAATTGCGAAAGGCAATATCTGCGAAGTTTAAAAAAGAAAACGCTCTGGATTACACACCGGAGCAGATCATTGTTAATATTGGCGCAAAGCATTCTATCTATGAATCGATGCAGGCAGTGCTGGACCCGGGTGATGAGGTTCTCTTGCCCAGACCTTACTGGGTGACATATCCGGAAGCGATAAAGCTTACCGGCGCAGTTGCTAAAGTTGTTGAGACCGATGCTGCTAATGGCTATAAAATCACCCCACAGCAGCTTAAAGACGCTATTACAGATAAGACAGTGATGCTGCTTCTTAATTCGCCTAATAATCCGGGTGGTTTTACTTATAGCCCGGATGAGCTTGCAGCAATCGCGAAAGTTCTCAAAGGAACTGACATTATGGTTCTTTCAGATGAGATATACGAGAGGCTTGTTTATGGCGACACAAAATTTGTGAGCTTTGCATCGTTAAGTGAAGATGCTTACAACAGAACTTTGACGGTTAATGGCTTCAGCAAAGCTTTTGCTATGACAGGTTGGAGGCTTGGTTATACTGCCGGGCCTATAGATGCTATCAAGGCCATGGGGCGTTTGCAGTCTCATATGACCCAAAATGCAGTTGCGTTTGCCCAGGAAGCAGGCGTTGCAGCTTTTAATGACAGTGACAATATAGTTGAGTCGATGCGGGGCCAGTTCGAAAAACGCGGGGCACACATGGTAAAGAGACTAAATGCGATTGATGGCATTGTCTGTCCTGAGCCTACAGGCGCGTTTTATTGCTTCCCAGATGTTTCTGCCCATTTCGGTAAGACTATCGGCGACGCAGAGATCAAAGGCAGCATGGATTTTGCCAAAGCGCTTCTGGAGCAGGCTAATGTCGCGTTGGTTCCGGGGCAGCCTTTCGGCTGTGATAAAAATGTCCGTCTGAGCTTCGCTTGTTCGCTTGAGCAGATCGATAAGGGCATCGACAGGCTTGCAGAATGGCTTAGTTAGAATAAAATAACTATAATAAAGGCCGTCATGTCCTTGAGATAATACTCTTAGATGTGTCGGCTTTTTTTCTTTTTACAATGCTCATCCGGCAAAAACTACATGTAATACCAATCCCAATTAAATCTTTCGCTTTATCCGCGGGTAAATATACTGATCCCAATTGAATTTGTTCGTTTATCCGCAAAACCCATGATGCCGAGGCCGATTTTTCGGTTTTCAAGCGTCACCTTGCGAATCTCAGGAATCGGGAAGTAATTTGCATCGATTACATTGTCCAGGAATTGGACAGCAAGTCTTACTGTTTTGGCTAACAAATTCCAATTTAAGTCGGTTCTTTTTGCATTAACGAATTTTGTTATGTTTATTGAACCGAGATTGCATGCCTCGAAAGGAAGTAATGGTTGTTCTCCACAGGGGTTTGTTGCTTCAATCCGGCCAATGTGCAGAGTGGGATTGGCTTCATTAATGCGGTTGATAAAACATATACCAGGTTCACCGGTAGCGCGGGCGTTTTTTATAATTATGTTCCAAATTTCGGTGAAAAATCGGAAGGGCTAAAGACAAAGTGGTTGCAACTGCTGATTACACGACGGATTGCGAACTAATGATTTGGCCGGAACGTATTATTTTTTTACTCTTTCAATTATAGCCAAAAACTTTCGTTGAATCAAATAAAAATTACCATGCTATAGCCTTCGGAGTATTTCCCGCAGCCGTTTCAGACCATCACTGAGGTATTTGATAACCGTCTTTCTTTTGACAGATGTTGCCTGAGCAATCTGGCTGCTGGAGTAGTTTTCTTTGTAACGCAATCTCAACGTTACCGCGATATGATCAGGTAAGCATTTGTCTATTATGTGCATGGTAAATTCGACTTCGTCCTTTTGAATTGATCTGTCAGCGGGATCGTAAATAAATTTGTGATATGGTTGGATACTTGAGTACCTTGATATACGGTCTTTATATGCCCTTGTCCTGCGAACATCATCTATTGTGCTGGCAACCCAAAACAAAGCCGATTTCAACATTAAAAAAATAGTTGTTTATCGCAGGGCCGAGTATGAAAAAAACAAATCCGTTACAGCGCCGAAGGTTATCATCGGTAAATTCAATCTGGATGGTTACACACCCAATATCGTGGAACTAATGCTAAGATGCTGAACGAGATAAAATGATTGAATTCAGGACTTAGGGATAAATACTACTCGTATTTTTGGTTTTATAATTAGGATTTCGATGACTCTTTAATAATCTTATACTTAATGAATTCGAGTGATTTTATAAATAAAACAGACATTACTCTCTCAGTTCGGGTAAGCTTGACATTATAAAACTACGCAAAATAGCGTTAGAGGCAAAAAATGAGGGTTACAAGTGGTTAACAAGTCAGTAACAAGTGGGGTTATCCTTAACAAAGAGCATTTGACAAGTGTGCTAAAAGAATATATTGACTACTACAACATCAGCCGAACACACATGTCAATTAATAAGGATTCTCCCGAAAACAGGTCAATACAAAAAGGAGGCTGGATTATAAGCAAACCAATTCTCGGTGGACTGCATCACATTTATAATTTTTAGCTTCAGATTAGTTTTTGCGTAAGACA
>CAYZEH010000048.1:0-14738 GCA_964477135.1 uncultured Pirellulales bacterium
GTAATTTATAGCATGAAAGCAGAAAAGAATAATGATGTGCAATTTTGGTTTCATTCGCCCGGCAATGAAAATTATCCTCGTCGCATTGATCTTTATACCAACTTCGGCTTTGGTCGCAGCGGAATCCCGAATTATTCGCCCATTCGAAAGTTACGATAATTGCCAGCCTATAAATGAGATCGACAAAATCGTAATGGCAGGATTGAAGACCAAAGGCATCAAACCTGCGAACCTTTGCTCAAATGAGGTTTTTATTCGACGTGTTTACCTGGATATCAACGGCACGTTGCCTAACGCAAACAATGTTCGGGCATTTGTCCGGAAAACAAACCCGGATAAGCGGGCTGAGCTGATAGATAAGCTTTTAAAAAATGAGGAATTTGCCGACTACTGGTCGCTGAAATGGTGCGATCTGCTGAGGGTCAAAGCGGAGTTTCCTATCAATCTCTGGCCTAACGCGGTGCAGGCATATCACCGCTGGCTTCATGATGCGATCCGCAATAATATGCCATACGATAAGTTCGTGCGTGAGATATTAACTTCAAGCGGGAGTAATTTTCGCGTCCCACAGGTAAATTTCTACCGTGCGATCCAGGGGCAAAAACCATCCGCTATCTCGACCGCAGTTGCGCTGACTTTTATGGGAACGCGTCTGGGAAGCTGGCCTGAGGAAAAACGAGATGAAATGGAAGTTTTCTTCTCACGGCTGGCTTATAAAGAGACTGAGGAATGGAAAGAAGAAATCGTTTACTGCAATCCGTCAATAACTGAAGCTGTCGATGCTGTTTTTCCTGACGGGGCAAAAGTACATATCGAACCAAACCAGGATCGGCGAAAAGTCTTTGCGGATTGGCTGATAGCAGGGGAAAATCCGTGGTTTGCCCGTAACATAGTAAATCGAATATGGTCTTGGCTTTTGGGAAGAGGTATAATTCATGAGCCTGACGACATCCGAAAAGACAACCCGGCTGTGTATCCTGAGCTTCTTGAATATCTGGAAAAAGAGCTGGTAAAAAGCAATTATGACTTGCAGCACATTTACCGTCTTATCTTAAACTCCAGGACATACCAACAGTCTTCGATCGTGCAAAGTGACAATCCTGACGCTGAAAAGCTTTTCGCCTGCTACCTCGTCCGCCAACTCGAAGCGGAAGTTCTTGCCGATGCGATATGTAAGATAACAGGCTCTACGGAATTCTACTCAAGCGTAATCCCCGAGCCTTTTACGTTCATACCGAAACATAATCGTTCTATAGAGTTAGCTGACGGCAGTATTACCAGCCAGTTCCTTGAAATGTTCGGCAGACCATCGCGTGATACAGGTCTGGAATCCGAACGCAACAATCAGCCTACAAATGCACAAAGGCTTCATTTGCTCAATTCCAGTCACGTTCAGAAAAAAATCGAAAGAAGCAACAGACTCAAGAAGATGCTGAAGATGGCCAAGCATAATCGCAAGAAGCTGATAAGGATGGCATACATGGAGATCATCTCACGAAACCCAACCCAGGAAGAAATTGATTCTATACTGAACTATTCTAAAATTAAAGATATTAACAGCTGGCAGGCGGCGTGCGATTTGATATGGGCACTGGTCAACAGTAAGGAATTTTTATACCGGCATTAACTTTATGGTTGTAACTTATGAGTCAGAAATTGAGGCAATAAAATGAATGATCGAAAAGAGAAAACAATGAATCGTCGCGAGTTGATAAAGAGCGGGCTTATCGGTGCAGCGGGCCTGGCATTTGCTAATCCGCTTGATCTTCGCGCAGAACCAAAAATCGCCCCAGCAAAGGCTAAATCTGTCATACAAATATGGATGTGGGGCGGGCCTTCTCATATAGATACTTTTGATCCGAAGCCGAATGCTGGTTACGACTATTGCGGGCCTTATGATAAAGTTATTGGAACAAATGTCGATGGCATACAACTCAATGACCATCTGCCATTGCTGGCGAAGCAGGCGGATAAATTTTCAATCATCCGCAGCATGACCCACGGCAACAATGGGCACGAAACAGCGTCATATATAACGCAGACCGGCCAGCAACCCGGCAGAATTGTCTATCCTTGTGTTGGCGCGGTTGTTTCAAAATTTAAGGGCTATGACCACGGCTATAAAGGTGTTGTGCCCCCCTACATAGTTTTAACCAGACCACAGGGGCGTTTTTCTGAAGCCGGCTTCTTAGGGCAAAAATATAAACCGTTTGCAACCGACGGAAACCCAAATAGCAAACCTTTTGCTGTTGAAGGAATTGTAGCACGAGGAATTTCAGACATCAGGCAGCGCAGCAGAAAAGACCTGCTCCATAGTCTCGATTTGTTAGGCAAAACCATGCCGAATAATGAAAGCTTTAATAAACTCGATGGTTGCGAGGAGAACGCCTATGCGATGATGTTTGGTGATGCGAAAAAAATATTCGATCTCTCTAACGAAACAGATGAGATGCGAAAACGGTATGGTCGAAACACTTTTGGGCAATCCTGTCTTGCTGCAAGAAGACTTGTCGAAGTCGGCGTCCCTTATGTCACTATCAACTATGGGGGATGGGACACGCACAAACAGCACTTCCAGATAATGAACCGAAAACTGCCTGAAATGGATCAGGCAATGGCGACGTTATTGCAGGATCTGACAGAGCGCGGACTGCTTGACAGCACAATAATATGGTGGAGCGGCGAGTTTGGAAGAGGGCCTAAGGTTCAGTGGAACCCGCCCTGGAATGGTGGACGTTCGCATTATGGCAAATGTTTTTCTGCGGTACTGGCAGGCGGCGGCTTTAAGGGCGGGCAAATTGTCGGTGCATCAAGTGAAAAAGGCACAGACGTTGTTGAAAGGCCTGTATACCCGAAAGATGTCATAGGAAGTATATACGAGCTGATGGGAATAGACCCGCTTGGGCTGTTACCAAATCCGAGAGGCTTGCAGGTACAGGTACTGCCCGAATCGAATCCCAAGCTGAGACTTAGAGAAATTATGTAGAGACAGGAATTTGCAATGTCACTTAGTCGAAAACTGTTGTTTATTATTCTGTTACTTTCTGCCAGCTGCTCTTTGGCAAGACCTAAACAACGAGAACCAAGTATCGGCTACCTCTATCCAGGCGGAGCACAAAAAGGAACAACAGTCGTAGTGACAGTAGCTGGGCAATACTTAAAGGGACCAACTGAAGTTTATGTTACAGGCGAAGGGTTGCATTGCTCAATAATAAAATATATTAAGCCTTTGGTTAACCTCAACAGGGACCAACGTGAAGCAGTCAAAAAAATGCTGGCGAAGGTAAGGGATGAAAGGTTTGCCGAATTAAATACAAAAAATCAGGTGATCGAAAATTACCTAATGCCAAAAGAAGAACCCCAAAGCAAGGACATCAAAGACCCTGATGTAAAAATTGATGAGATTGAACCGCCTGACCATCCGTTGTTTTATGATATCGAAAACAAAAGCCTCAGGGAGATAGAACATATTGAAAGCATAATTTTTGCAGACAGAAGAAAACAGCAGCGAAACAGACAGCTTTCCGAATGGGTGTTACTCAAGATCACGGTCGATGCCGATGCCAAACCAGGAGCCCGGCAAATCAGAGTAAGAACTCGCTACGGCCTGACAAAACCTATAATCTTTCAGGTTGGTCAATTTCCGGAAATACTTGAACTTGAGCCTAACGACAGAAAAAATTATTTCAAAGCTGCCAACGCTCCCAAACAGGCAAAAACAAAACCTATCAAACTGCCTGTAACTATAAACGGGCAAATCATGCCTGGGGATATCGATAAGTTTCGTTTTTGTGCTAAAAAAGGACAACAGCTTGTAATAGAAACCCATGCCCGCAGTCTGATCCCTTATCTGGCTGACGCAGTGCCGGGTTGGTTTCAGGCTACGATAACATTATACGACTTCAAAGGCAGAGAAATCGCATTCGCCGACGATTATCGTTTCGATCCGGATCCGGTACTTTTCTATAAGATTCCGAAAGACGGCGAGTACGACCTGAAAATTCATGACGCGATATATCGTGGGCGGGAAGACTTTGTTTACCGAGTCTCGATAGGTGAACAGCCTTTCATAACACAGATGTTCCCTTTAGGTGCAAAAGAAGGAACTAAGGCTACAGCGTCGATAAAAGGGTGGAATCTGTCTGGTGACAATTTAAAACTAAATACCAGAAAAAGAGAAGACATTATCAAGCATACAACTGTTGATAAAGGAGAGCTTGTTTCTAATTGGGTTGCTTATATGATTGACAACCTTGATGAATGTGTAGAGGCAAAATCAAATGACAGTATAAAAGAATCACAGCCAATAAAACTGCCAATAATAATTAATGGGCAAATCTCTAAGCCGGGTGATGTCGATGTGTTTAAATTTCAAGGCCAAGCCGGTGAAAAAATTGTCGCTGAAGTTAATGCCCGGAAGCTGAATTCGCCACTGGACTCAATATTGCGACTAACCGATGAAGCAGGAAACGTGCTGCAATTTAATGATGATTACATTGATAAAGATAAATATCTGCATAAGGATATAACCGGATTGGTAACGCATCACGCGGATTCATATTTACTGGCTGAGCTGCCTGAGGACGGGACATATTATTTACACATAGCTGATGTACAAAACCACGGCAGCGATGCACATAGTTACCGCCTGAGAGTTGAACAGCAACAGGGTGACTTTGCTCTGCGTGCTATACCATCGAGTCTAAGTACACGATCCGGAGCTGTTGTGTCGGTTTGTATTCATGTGCTTCGAAAAGATGGTTTTGATGGCGAAATTGAGGTGTATATAGATGACCCGAAAGAAGGTTTTGAGCTTCAGGGGGGAAGAATCCCTGCCGGTTGCGATAAAATTACAATGACACTGAAGTCGCCATACAGCAAAACCACAGACCAGGTAGTAGCTTTAAAAATGCAAGGCCGAGCGAGGATAAACAACAAGAATGTTATCCACCCGGTCGTTGCCGCTGACGATGTTATGCAGGCTTTTCTTTACCGTCATCTTGTGCCGACAAAGGACCTCATGTTCCTGGCACAAAAAAGCAGATGGAAACCAGTACCTTTTAATATTTTGAATAAAAGCCCTATTCAGATTCCTGCTGGTGATAAGGTAAAAGTGCGAATGAAAACATCGAGCTGGATACTGAAGCAGAAATTTTATCTTGAGCTTGTTGATCCGCCCGCTGGTATTACATTGAAAAATGTGGCTGTCAAAAACAAGGCACTTGTGTTCTGGATAAAGGCTGATAAAAAGATTATCAAAAACAACCTTTCCGGCAACTTAATTATTGACGTTTCCACAAAAAAGAAACCCAAGAAAGGGCAATCTCCGGATAAGGTTAAAATAAGCTACTTAGGTATAATGCCTGCAATCGCATTTGATGTCACGCAGAAATAATTTGCTTCTAAAAAAAGAGGTAAGTGTTTAGAGCAGTTTAATTTTTCGTTTCCAATTCAAGACTGTCTTTTAGAAAAGCGAGTATTTTACCGGGATCATTTTCTTCAATTAAATACTGCCTGAAATCTTCGTGCATTATTTTTCTCGCCAGTTTGGCAAAAATTTTCATGTGCACATCGCCGCTATCCGCATCATCTCTGATAGCAAGCATGATCACAATATTGACTGGTTTATCATCTATCGAACCCCACTCGATAGCTTCATTGAGCTTTAGCAATAAAATCGAATCAGCCAAAAGATTCTCCGACTTGCAGTGCGGTATCGCAAAACCATGCCCCAGGCCTGTAGAGTAAACTGCTTCCCTTTCCCAGATCGCATATTCGATTTCCTGTGAAGAATCTGCCCTGCCTGCGATATAAAGTTGGTCTGTAAGTTTCTTAATCGCCTCCTCTTTACTAAAGCACCGGGCATCGACAATAACAGAGCTAATGTCTATCAATTCGAAAGATATATGACTTTTTCTAAACTCGCTGAGCAAGCTGTCGATCTGTTTTATGTCAGCGCACTTAACAGCAGAATCCAAAAGTCTTTTGCAATCAGCGTAACTATAATCAGCGATATCAGCTTTTGCCTGGGTTATCTTTGCCGGAGCAATGCTTATTTCATCAAGCCCAAGAGCCACCATCAAAGGCCAATTCTTGCTGTCAGAGGCCATCTCACCACACATACCAACCCATTTACCATTTGCGTGAACATCATTAACAATCTTTTTCAACAGCCTGATGAAAGACGGATGATGAGCGTTATAAAGGTCTGCTATTTTACTGTTGCCCCTGTCGGCAGCGATAAAATACTGGAGCAGATCATTTGTCCCTATGCTGAAAAAATCTACTTCGCGTGACAGCTGGTCAATTATAAAAGCTGTCGAAGGCACTTCCACCATGATACCAACCTGCATATTTTTGTCGTAGCTTGCATTTTCTTTGTCGAGTTCAGATCGTATCACAGATATCTGCTGCTTAACCCACCTGATCTCATCGAGACAGCTGACCATCGGTACCATAAGTTTTATATTACCGAAATGAGAAGCTCTGATTATCGCTTTGAGCTGGTCGTGAAAAATTTTAATGTATTCAGGATATATCCGCACTGCACGATAGCCGAGGAATGGATTAGTTTCCTGCGGTAAATCCAGACCTTCGACAGGCTTATCAGCACCAACATCCAATGTACGTATGATAACAGCTTTTCCTTCCGCTGTTTGCGCGGCATCTTTATAAACTTCAAACTGCTCCGAAAAACCGGGCATCTGGTCAGCTTCCATAAAAAGAATTTCGCTGCGAAACAAGCCTATCGATTGTGCTCCGTTTTCAAATGCATTTTTAATCTGATAAACAGAAGCAGCATTGGCAGCAACTTCTATTTTTATCCCGTCAGATGTAACGGCTTTTTTGTCAATATATTTCGCAAACTTTGCTTTTCTCTGTGCTATCCTGTTTAGTTCCCGGCTGTAATAGCGTTCCAACTTCTGGTCAAGGTCTGTCACAACAATACCGATATCCGCATCGACTATCACCTTTTGGCCTTGTGATATTTCTGCCATGATATTTTCGACCCCTACCAGCGTTGGTATATTCAATGACCTGGCAAGAATAACTGTGTGCGAGGTTTCGCCCGCTTCAGTCAGCACCAAAGCTTTCAGCAGATTTTTATCGAGAGACAAGAACTGGCTCGGCGTAAGATTGTCGGCAATACAAACCGACGGCACTTTAAGCTTTAGTGAACTGCTGTCAACTTTTGAACCATAGATGTGCCTGAGCAGTCGATGAGAAATATCATGGATATCCAGCACCCTCTCACGCAGCAAAAGACTGTGCGTAGATTTTAACATGGATGTAAAATGATCCGCTGTCTTTATAATAGCTGTGGCAGCGGAACAGCCGGGCTGAGAAATACAATCCGAAAGCATTTTAGAAAATTCAACATCTCTCAAAATCGAAAGATGGGCCTTTAAGATCGCATGTTCCGTTTGGGAAACATTAGGATATATCATTCTCTCTTTTATTTGTGATTTAACCGAATCTATAGCCTGGTCAATCTGATTTTGCTCCTGGTCGACGCTTAAAGCTTTAATATCCAGCTCTTCTGGCAGTTTCAACACATCCGCCAGAAAAACCTGCCCCGCTGCAATACCTTCAACCACAGCTTTGCCCTGAAAAAAACCCGGACATATAGCTTTTAATGACGGAGGCAATTGCAATTGCTCTTTGGCTGATATCTTTGGCAATGGTTCATCGCAATCAGGAAATTTTTCAATAAAAAACTTTTTCAATCTGCTAAAAGCTATCTGCTGATCCGGACCTGAGACTATCAGCCTGCACTGGTCGTTGAACTTAAAATCCGCAGCAACAATAGAAAGAATACTTTTCGCATTGCTGCTGTTTTCATTTCGCAAATTAATAAGCGTAATATCCGAGGAATATTCATTCGCAACTTCCTCGATATTATTCGCCGGTCTGGCATGGATGCCGTTGGGCAATGGACATTTAAAATTATACTCTAATACCATAAAACACTTTCTTTATACCCTTTGAGGCTAAGAAATTCCCGCGAATAAATCCGTAACTTGTTATTTTTAAGTTATTTACCCGCGTATAAACGAAAAAATCAATTTGGATCAGTATATTCCGGCGTCTTTTCAAAAACACCCTTAGGGTTCTTAAGAGCTTGTTGTACGGGTACTTCAATTATTGGTTTGCCGTCAAAACGCTCCGCCTGTTCTACCATTATATCAACCGCGAAGATAACTACATCTGCATTTGCAATATCATCAGCAGTAAGCTCGTTTTCAATCCCCATTGCGCCCTGGGTTTCAACTTTGATCTCATGACCAAGCTCTTTGGCGGTTTTTTCAATATTTTCAGCAGCCATATACGTATGTGCGATACCTGTGGGACATGCTGTCACTGCGACAAATTTCATTAAATTTCTCCTTTTTGCAAAGACATTTTTTTCAACATATTAGCTAAGACGGCTGTCACTATCGAACCGACAATTATTGCTACTATAAACATGATACGATTATCGATAACAGGAAGAACGATAGGCCCGCCATGAGGTGCATGGTCGCCAACTTTAGCCAGCATCGCGATAACCGCCCCAACTACTGAACCGACCATTATACATGGTATTATTCTGATCGGATCCGAAGCTGCGAAAGGAATCGCCCCTTCGGTAATACCCATCATTCCCATACCCAAACTTGCAATGCCTGCTTCTCTTTCCTGCTCCGACCAGAGCTTTCTATTAATCAAAGTTGCAAGACCAAGACCTAAAGGCGGAATGCAGATCGCTGCTGCGGTGCATCCCATTACCGTATAATTGCCCTGCTTTATCATTGCAGCGCCAAAGAAAAATGCTGCTTTGTTCACAGGCCCACCCATATCAAACGCTATCATCGCGCCGAGTATCATCGCCAGCACTATCGCATTTCCCTTACCCATTGTTTCTAACCAGCCGCCCAGAAATTCCATCAGGTTTGCGATGGGTATGCCGATAACCAGCAGCATTAATGAGCCGACTATTAAAGATGAAAAAACCGGAATGATAATAATAGGCATTACAGGTTTGATAACTTTCGGAACTTTTGCTTTCTTGATAAGATTAACAACGTGCCCCGCCAACAGACCCGCAACCAAAGCGCCGAGAAAGCCAGCATTGATCTCACCGCAGATAAAACCACCTACAAAACCAGCAACCAACCCTGGTCTGTTTGCAATCGCATAAGATATATAACCCGCCAATACAGGCAGTAGCAATTTGAAAGAGATTGTCCCTATATCGAGAATCAGTTTCAATTTAGGCGAATCGCTAAAGTCAGGCCCTTCAGGGCCCATCGGTGCAAAAGCGATTGCCGCCGCGATCAGAATCCCGCCACAAGCTATAAATGGTATCGCAAAAGACACACCCGTAAGAAGATACTGTTTGTGTTTTTGTAGCATTTGTTTCATGAAAACATTCCCTTATCAAGCCTATGAAACTTTTAACAAAATATTATCAATTCGAGCCTGCAATGGCAATTAAGCCGGTATCAGCTAAAAAAATCAGACATCATTATACCTTACTAAAAAGATTAGCATATAGTAAAATTCAATCATTTGGCTGATTATTGTGACATTACTACATTCCCATTGTCATTATGGGCAAATCAGATCGCAAAGTTTTGTTCATGAAATTTATGAGGACAGACCGAGCAAGATTTATGCTCAGCGGAGGCATTTGGCCTTTGAATGAATTTAATGTGCATCAAGCACCATCATGGCGTTGCGACTATTTTCCCGATATTGGGCTGAGGCGGAGACTTTGCAATATTAGAATTAATCACATCAAGCCAAAAAGGCTCTTTCCAATACAACAAAACGGCTTTGTTTTTATCATTTTTTGAGAAATTTAATATTCCATAATTTGGATTATTGCCATAAAACAGCTTTGTTTCTTTAGAATCTATTTTCATTTTTGCCGGTTCGCCAAGTTTCTTCTTTACTTCATCAAAAGGCATATTAATTTTTAAGTCTTTCCATCTTAGACAATTTTTCCATGGAAAGTTCGGATCATTTTCTTTAACAAGCGATTCTTTTTCATCAAAAATATTTGTTGAGTCAGACCAATTAGGGTTTGTCAATTCAACCAAACAATATTCCGGCTTGCGTGGAGATTCTTCTAATTTTTTTATTCTTCTTTCATGATTTTTATACTCTAATTCTATAGATTTTTGGAATCTCCTATTAATGATATCCAAAACATCTTGACTTTTATTTCGGACTTGATTTTCAGTTTTACCGGCTTTAGAGGTCTGGACTGTTTTATAACGGTTATAGGGTGGTTTTTCATTTCTCCTATAGGCCCCTTCCCCTCCAGATGTCTTTCGTTTCCCCACATAGCGTTTCTTTATCGGTACTGTTTTATAAGTAGCTTTTTTACTTTTCTCTTTTGCAATTTTTCTTTCACAGCTTTGTTTTTGTTTTTCTATTGCTAATTCACATTGTTTTTTAAGTTGTGATATCTTCTGGTCTCTTTTTTGTGCAGATTCATCAATAAGAGTTTCCAAAGATTTTGCTCTGAATATGAGCATACCTTGTTGGTTCAAATCATTAGAATCCTTTGGACTGCACTGATAATACCATTTAGACGAATCTGAATTACTCTGGACTAATTTAGGTTTACCGAGGATTTTTTTTATCTGAGTCGGAGGCATACCAGGCTTTACTCTTCGCCATTTTTTTATAATCGAAGATATTTTCTTTTGTGGGCCCGCCGAGGCTTTTTCTGATATTATTTTAGCCTGCGCAAATGAATTAATAGTAAATAAAAACAAAATAAACGCCATTGCTTTCGCTTTTTTTAATCTCCTCATTTTTACCTCTTTTTTAAAAAAATTGACGGCAAAACTCCTTTTTCTTTCCTGTTGGCGACATTTCTTCTAAAGTTAACTCGAGCCGCATTCTATGTTTTTGTTCATCTTTTGGCAAGAGAAAAAATGAAAAATTTAGCTCCGCAAAAAACGTTATTGCTGCAACGATTCGCTCATTACAACAGGAGTATTTAGACCTACCAAAAACCTTTTTTATCTGGTTAGTGATCTCAGATGTTACTGCCGGTTTGCAGTGTGTCCTGCAAATACGCCGAGGCAAGCTCTTCAGGCACACCGCCGGAAGCACCAATCACTACTTCAATGCCGTTATCGACAAAAAGCTGTTGTACACGATTGAACATACCAAATTTGTCACGATAGTTGTTTTACCCGTGTCGCCCTTACCGCTGGCGATCGCTATTTTCATATTAAAACTATTCCTTGTCAGTATTATTCTTGTCCAAATTAAATTGGCGACCGGCTGCAGATATACAGCCTCAAGCCATACATCTACAGCTGTTTTCACTACTACTTTGTTGATTGAAGCTCAGCTATGCGACTTTTTATCCCATTCAGTGCGTCTTCGAGATTTTTGGCCTGGTCTTTAAGACTGTCTACTTCCTGCTGAGGTGTAGCTGCCTGATTAAAAGGTGCCTGGCCATAAGCTGCAACACCAAAAGCCGGTGAACCATATCCACCTCTTGCCCAACCAAAACCTCCACCACCAAAACCACGACCGCGACCAAAACCACGACCACCACCAAACCCACGTCCGCCAACTGGATTAGCGTAACCTGGTACTGAATAACCTGCGCAGTAACCTGCGCCTCTACCTGTCATTGGGCCCATTCCTGCAGGACCTGTTCCATTACCACCTGGCATAATCATTCTCCTAAAATAGTAAATTAATAAAAAAATTATTTTTGCGGCAAAAAAAAAAACGTAAATTGGTTAACTCTGCTTACCGCAATACAAAAGCGACTCGTGCCGCTTCTTTTCAAAATAAAATTAACCTCTTATCATTTTCGTTCCACAATCAGGACAGCTTACCGCGTTGCATGGCTGACCAGCAACATGAGCTGACGTTGCCCCGCAATTTGGGCAAATGCAACTGCCCCCTGCCCCTGCTGCAAACGGACCGCCCATTCTGCCTTTGCCTTGTCCCTGAACTCTGCCCATACCCCTGCCTGAGCCTGGGCCTTGACCTGTCGGCCCGGTACCATCGCCTCTTGGCATAATTATTCTCCTTTCCGCAGTTTTACCTGCTAAGCTATGATCTAAATCCAGTGTCCTTCTACATTCGCCTGATCTACCTGCTTTAACTGATCAGCTTTAAAAGCGTCAATTGCCTGGCGAACAGTTTGTTTTTCAGCAAGATATATTTTCACATCAGCAGCATTTAAAGTTCTGCAGGCATTGGGACCAACATTTCCGGTTATCACCACCTCTGCACCGAGGTTTGCAATATTTTGCCCTGTCTGAATACCAGCACCTTGTGCGGCATTTAGATTTAGAGCATTATCATGAGCCTGGAAATCATCTGTTTCTGTGTCAAAAATAATAAGCCACTTAGCCCGCCCGAATCTTAAATCAATTTCGCTCGACAATTCGTTGCCTTGCGCTGTCACTGCAATTTTCATTTTAAAACCTTTCTCTGTTATTATACTTAAAAATTTCCCTGTCTATTTCTAAAACGACCAGACCCTCTTCCGCCGCCACCTCCCCTTCCTTTGCCTCCCCTGCCGCCACACCGCCCAAAACCCTTTCGAGCACCAGGCCAACACCCAGGCATTGCAAATTGGGGATTTACTAATTGATTTGTCAAATACGCCTTTAGCACATCGTCAATTCGCCCCGTAACGTAGGGCAAAACTTCGATACCGCAGGTTATAACCATGTTTGCAAGTGCCCGTGAAATCGCACCGCAAACAAGTACATCCACTTCAAGGCTTTTTAGCTGGTCAGCTCGTTGCAGCAATAATTGGCTTTGCAACGGAATCTCACAGCGACTTGTTTCCCTGCCATCTTCGATATCCACTAACAGGATGTTAGCAGCAAAGTCAAAAACATTTGAAACACAATCATTACATATTGGTATTGCTATTTTCATCATAAAAAACTTTCATTGGTACAATGTGCAACTAATGTGCCAGAAAAATCGGTGAAAACAGAGGAATTGCTGTAACTTCTTATAGAAAAGGATATTACAAAAACTTTAATGCTCTAAATACCTATAAAGCTGATAAGCCAATGATTGCTTTTTGCAACAAAACCACACGATAACCATTGCAAAAGACAACTCGCCATCTCTCAGGATTTTTACGATTTTCAGCTATTTTGAAAAGATTCAAGGTTTGATATCGTAGGCTTTTATTTTGCGGAAAAGTGTGCTTTTGTCGATGCCCAACTCCCTGGCTGTTGCGGTTTTGTTGTTGTTATTTCGCCGAAGCGATTGTGTAATCAAAATGATTTCCATCTGCTTAATAGTTGCAGGCCCTGTTTGCAGAGGATCTTTCGTTTCAAGAGCTGGTCTCAACGACATGGGCAGATGTTTGGCTTCTATTATTTCACCTGTGCACAGGACAAAGCAATGCTCAATAATATTTTCAAGCTCGCGGACATTGCCCGGATAATCGTGCGCCAAAAGAATCGCTGTCACTTCGTCAGTAACGCAACAGATATTTTTATTACGCAGGCTATTGAATCTGCTGATAAAGTGATCAACTAAAAGCGGAACGTCTTCTTTTCTTTCCTTCAGGGGAGGCAGTTCCAACTTCATAACATTAATTCGATAGTACAAATCTTCTCTGAACCTGTCCTGTTTGACAAGCTGACTGAGTTTCTTATTAGTCGCAGTGATAATTCTAACATCAGCTTTAACAGTAGAAATGTCACCTACCGGCTCATAAGTTTTTTCCTGCAAAACGCGCAGCAGTTTAACCTGCAGTGCCGGTGAGATATCACCAATTTCATCAAGAAAAATCGTTCCGCCCTGAGCCAATGCGAACCTACCGGGCTTGTCTTTTTTTGCATCAGTAAATGCCCCTGCTTTGTAGCCGAATAATTCAGACTCCAAAAGTGTATCCGGCAAAGCTCCGCAATTTACCGCGATAAACGGTGCATCTTTGCGAAAACTCAGATTGTGAATAGCACGAGCGAAAAGCTCTTTACCCGTGCCGCTTGGCCCTTCAATTAAAACTGTAGTATTACTTTCAGCGATATTAGGTAAAATCGCGAAGAGGTCTTGCATTTTATGGCTTTGGCTGATTATGTCTTCGCAGGAATATCGCCCTTCTATTTTTTTGCGAAGCTGTTCTACCGCGCTGGTATCGCGAAAAGTCTCAACCCCGCCTATTACTTTGCCTGATCCGTCCTTCAGCAGCGCAGTGGAGATAGCGATTGCCCTTTTTTCACCGGCAGCATCAATTATGTGTACTGCTTTGTTCATTATCGCTTTGCCGGTTTCCATTGTCTGAGCAAGTGTACAGTTCTGCTCACAAACATCAGCCCGCAGAACATCTTTGCAAAGATTTCCAACAGCATCGATTGATTTAATGCCTGTAATCACCTCTGCTGCCCGATTAAACGAGGTAATACACCAATTCAGATCAACGGTAAAAACACCCTCGCTTATCGAATCCAGGATAACATTTTGTCTCTTGTTTTGCTCAATATCAGACATTATACCATTCATGGTAATAAATTTCCGCGAATAAATCCATAACTTTTTATCTTTAAGTTATTTACCCGCGGATAAAGCGAAAAATTTAATTGGGATTGATATTATGTGCTTATACCAGATATTTCAGGCTTTTGCAACCGCAACAATAACCAGTATTCTCAAAACTAAGTTTTTGTAAAAATAGCATCAATTCTGTTCAATAGCTTCGAGCTGTTCCCATCTTGCATAAGCACTTTCAAGACCCGCTTCAA
>CAYZEH010000049.1:0-5597 GCA_964477135.1 uncultured Pirellulales bacterium
AAGCCATAAAAATGAATACCGAGCTTATTGAGGTAGCGATAAACGCCATACATTGTGCCAACTCTGTCACCACCCTGAATTATAGTGACAATCCTGCCGTTGTCTTTTTTCGCTGTTATTTTGAAAGATTCATCGGATTCAAACTTAACATCGCCATCGCCTACAAGTGGATTTGAGTCTTTGGAGCCAAGGATAAAAACATCGCCTTGTGCAGGAAAGATATTTGTGCCGGCGAAAGTGATATCATTTTCTTTTAGATCTGTGACCTTTAGAAGAAAGTTTTTCAGCTCCAAAGCCGCAAAGCATTCTGTGCAGGCGCGGTCGTCTGTAAAATCATCATCCCAGAAATCAACCTGCTTTTCCGCATGAGCTGCTTTTTCGACGGTATCAAAAGGACCAGGATTTACTATTATAGCAACATCACCTGCTCCAAAAGCTGCTGCCGCTGTAATTAAAACCAGTAATAAAAACCTGAGCTGCCGCATTAACTTGCCTCCTTACAGATTATTTGCCGTATTTTTCCATGAAAAATTCATATACCTTTTCACTTCTTGTTGCTTTAAAACCATCCTTTGGGTCAGCTGAGCAACTTGTAGAATACTGCACATCAGTTATGTTTTTGAGCATTTCGGCGTATTGCTGGGTCTTTGCAAATTCATGCTTTGCCAGCTTATCTTTATCCTGCTTGTAAAATATTGAAGTCCTTACAAGACGGTAAACATAATTGTACATTTTCTCACAATAGTCCAACCTCTTATCATCTTCTATCAGCCTTTGCATTTCTGTTTTGTCTGCACAATTGAGCAAAGACTCATTGAAAAATTTGCGAGCCAATCTTAATTCTTCCATCATCTCTACAACACTAAGAGCGTTGTTTTTAGAATTATTGTTTTTACCATAGCTCAAATGGTCGGACCAAAAGGTCTCTTTGTCTTTTTTATCAAGTCTCTGGCTCCAATGGGTAAGATTAAAACTGCCCTTGTCGGTAGCAAGGAAATGCTTAAAGGCTTTTATGTTAGCGGTGGCTTTTTCAAGGTGCTGATAAAACTTCGCAGTTGAATTGCTGGTCGTTGGGTAATATCTCTGGTAATACTCGCTTATTATCATGTCACTATCAACGTGGATATCCCAGAGCAGTTTTGCCATCAGATGTTGATTAAGCGTCCATGGGCCCCAGTCCCTTACAAGTGTGTGCATGTAATTAAAATGTTTCGCGCCATTTTCAAAATACCATGGAATGTCAGAGCTTAAAATATGGGTGTAAACAGCGGGCAATGACATTATTGAGCTTACATTATAATATTCACCGACAAATATCTCTCCCTTAAAAGTACCGTCAGCCCAGTTTTTGAAAATTCTGCAAAATCTCTTATTAACCTCGGAACAGGCTGCATCACTAATAGTATGAGCATAGCATCTGCCCATAGGGAAAAATGTTATAAGGCAATCATCATAATTGAAGTCATCGGGCAAAGGTTTAGTTGGTATGTTTATAGTTTCCAGATATGCCAGTGGCGAAAGCTGAATATCGCGGTTAAGTCTGCCTTGCTCTCTAAGTTTCTCGAACTCTTTGAAGACTACATCCACTAACAATAAAAATCTATCAGTGATAGAGCCTTGTTTTTTGCAGTTTTCGCACTGACACCAATGACCGCCGTCAAACATCCAAAAATAAATAATATCTGCGTATTTCCATTTGCCGTCAGCGACTGCTTCTGCCATATTTTTGCCAAACTCTGTAGCTGCATCAATATTAGATGTACAGAAATTATCACCATTCCACTTAAACCGCGGGCTTCTTTCGCCCTTGATCAATCCATACCACTGAGGGTGTGCTTCAAAATAAGAAAGCTTGCCATCTTCGTCAATATCGCCTTGATATTCATTACCCGTTTTGTAAGGGTCTTTGGGTTTATCTTCGTCTCCCTTAAATTTCGGATGGTTATATGGATATTCTGTCTTTGGATTGAAAAGCTCAACCTGGTTCAAATGTCCGCCGACACAAAGTCTAAGACCAAGCTTCTTGATCGTATGAATATCTTTATCCTTCATCGTCCAGAAATTTATTTTATTTCTCGCCATCCAGAGGTGCATATCAGGATTTTTCAGCGGAGTTTTGGATATCCAGAACCCCCTGCTGAGGTAGTCCGGGCCTTCGGTGACATCTATTTTTTCTATTAGCTGAACTTTTTTATCAGGGTAAACAGTTCCTTTATCACCCAGTCCATAAAAGCGAATGCCAAGCCTGCTGAGATATTCATAAACGCCATAAAGTGTGCCTATTCTGTCTGCGCCTTTGATGTAAGTTATCAGCCTGCCGTTGTCTTTTTTGGTTTTTATCTTATAGCATTGGTCGTTTTTGAATTGACCATCAGATTTGCGTAATTGCTTATTTGATTCGGATGAACCAATAACAAAAACATCTCCACTTTCGGGCAGTTCTTTATCGTCGGCAAAAAGAATTTCGTTTTCTTTTAGATCTGTGACCTTTAGAAGAAAGTTTTTCAGCTCCAAAGCCGCAAAGCATTCTGTGCAGGCGCGGTCGTCTGTAAAATCATCATCCCAGAAATCAACCTGCTTTTCCGCATGAGCTGCTTTTTCGACGGTATCAAAAGGACCAGGATTTACTATTATAGCAACATCACCTGCTCCAAAAGCTGCTGCCGCTGTAATTAAAACCAGTAATAAAAACCTGAGCTGCCGCATTAACTTGCCTCCTTACAGATTACTCTCCATACATCTTTTCGAACTCTTCGTATACTTCTGTTAACTTCGTAGCTTTGAATCCATCCTCATCGCCTGCATCTTCTGAAGAAACATGGATAATGTCTATGACTTCTTTAAGTTGCTGAGCATATCTCTTTAAGATGATGAATTCATGTTCAGCCATCGTTTTATCACTACGATGATGGAACATTGCTGTTCGTATAATATGATAATAAAAATTAAACATTAATTCGCCATAGTGGAACCTTCTCTCATCTTCGAGTAATCTGGTCTGCTCAATTTTATCTGTGCATTTTATTAAAGAGTCATCGAGATATTTTCTGGCAAGTCTCATTGAATCCATTATCTCAACCACATCAGGGCCATCATTAATAACCGGATGATAAGGGTCATATTTGAAATGCTCCAAGTCAAATATTTCAGCATTTTTGTCAAGAAGCCTGTTCTGCTCTTTCTGCAGGCCTTTAACTGCTATCCATTTATTTAGTGTGTAGTTGCTTCTGTCATACAGACGTACAAAATGCTTGAAAACTTTTATACTGCGCGTTGCGTCTTCAAGATGCTCATAAAATTTTCTGGTTGTCTCTTTTGTCGTGGGATAATAAAACCTGTAATAGTCATTCAGCAACTTGTCCGGGTTGGTATTTATGTTCCACATAAATTTGGCAAGCATATGTTGATTAAGGGTCCATGTGCCCCAAAGATCGGTCAGGACATGCATATAGATAAAATGTTTGGTTCCGGCATTATAAAACCAGGGCAAATCCGTTGATATGATATGCGGATAAAGAGTAGGCAAAGATTTCAGCAGGCTTACATTGTAATACTCACCTATCATCAAATTGCCTTTGTAATTTCTGTTTTTGCCGACGGTCCAACCCTGATAAGATTCGAGCAGCTTTCTGTTGATCTCTGAGCAGGCGGGGTCGGCAAAGCTGTGAGCATAACAACGCTCTATGGGATACATGCTCATGGTAAAGTTATCATAATCGAAATCGTCCGCTAAAGGCTTTGTAGGCGGGGCAAGTGTCTCGGTATATGCAGAGCTGATAATCAAAACGTCACGTTTTAATCTGCCTGACTGGCGGGCTTTTTTCAGTGCTTTCATAAATCTACCGCAAAGATTTAAGAGTCTGTCGGTACAAGTGCCCTGTGCCTGACAATTTTCACACTGGCACCATTTGGCAAGGTCTATCATGTGAAACTTTAAAACATCTACATATTTATATTTGCCGTCGATAAGCGACTGGATAATATTTTTAAAAAATTCGCTCGAGGCATCATCATTTGAAGTGCAGAAGTTATAACCCAGGCATAAAGGCCCAAGTTTATGTCTCTTGCCCTCATACAAACAATACCACTGCGGATGGGCCTCGAAAAATGAAAGCTTTCCATCGCCATCAACATCGCCTTTGTACAAATCATCGATCTTATAAGGATCGTCAGGTTTATCATTGTCTGCCTCAAACTTCGGATGGTTATATGTATAAACAGCATTAGGATCGATATAAAAGGACTGCATATCGTGGTCACCCCATGCCAGTTTCATGCCGAGCTTTTTGAGAAGATGCACCGGCTGCTCAGCTGCTGTCCAGAAATTAACCTTATTACGTGCCATCCACACGAAAAATTCTTCACTTGCTTTTCTGTCTTCCCAGGCATGATACCCCCTGCTGACAAATGACGGATTTTCGATAATATTCAAATTTTCAATAAGTTTTACTTTGCCAGCCGGGTAAACCGTCCCCTTTTCTCCCAGGCCGATGAAATGTATGCCAAGCCTGTCGAGATATTCATAAACGCCATACAAAACACCAACACGGTCACGTCCCTCAATAATCGTTATCAATCTGCCGTTATCTTTAACAGTACGAATGTTAAAAGATTCATCCGTCTCAAGCTTAATTGCCTCAGCCAGGTTAAAAGAATTCAACAAAAGATTCGAGTTGCGACTGCCCAGGATGAAAATGTCCCCGTCGCTGGGCAATTCATCTGCAAATTTAACTTCAACAGTATCAAGATCGCCGCATTTGCCGAGAAACTTAGCCAACTCCAGGGCAGCAAAACATTCTGTACATGCGCGATCATCGGTTAGATCATCGTCCCAGAAGTTAACTTTATTCTCGCTGACAGCAGCCTTTTTAATATTGTTAAACCCGCCTGGATTAACGAGAATCGTCACTTTAGCAAAACCAGGTGAAACTAAAGCAATTAATAATATCAGCAAAACAGAAAAAGACATGAATGAAAATCGACTCTTCATAATAAAGATTCCTTTCTAAGCCAAAAATTACGCAGAAAAAGCAATTATACTGATCCCAATTGAATTTTTTCGTTTATTCGCAGGTAAATAACTTAAAAATAATAAGTTACGGATTTATTCGCGGAAACTTCTTACCCTGAAGGGCATACATCACTTCTTAAACGATTGGTACACTTTCTTAACCGATTTGTGAACTTTATGCAAGTACAAATCTGTTCTGATACTTGCATTATTACGCTAAATTTTACCCACCTGCAACCGCAATTGCCCTATTTTAACCCAAACCTGGATATCTTAAAAAAAGCCTTGTATTAAATATCTCAGGTAATATTCTGTTAAATAATTAAACCAGCTAAATTAATTCATATTAGCTCTTGCAAAAAAAGTCTGATTTTAATAATATTTTGGCTGACAAGCGAGTGTTTAACCGACTTTGCGGTCTATATAACAAATTGGATTTTTAAAAAAAATTGGAGACACAAAATGAAAAAGTTTAGCTTCTTATTATTTATATCAGCTATGATCTGCCTTTGTCCGCTTTCATTATATGCGGAAAAAAACTATGAAGATTTAGAATTTAAAAAACTCAAAAAGGCAAAAGAAAAGA
>CAYZEH010000049.1:5697-14636 GCA_964477135.1 uncultured Pirellulales bacterium
ATGGTTATTGATAAAATTCAATTTATGCGTGGCAGCCCAAAAGGTAACTTAAGGCATTCAATTACGGTTTCTAATTTTGAAAACAAAGCCAACTGGCGAGGCCAATGGAACCTTGGAGACGGGTTTACGGAGATCATGACGAATGCTCTGCATGAATCCGGGTGGTTCATTGTTCTTGGTGACAGAGAAATGCGTAATGAGGCTATGGATGAACAGGACCTCGGGCAAAGCGGTCGAACCGCTCAAGGTAAAAAAACTCCTAAAATTGGACGTATGACACCGGCACAGCTGCTTGTCAAAGGGGCAATTACACACGTCCAGGACGGCACTTCCGGCGTCGGAGGTGGAATAAATATTCAGGGAATCCAGTTAGGCGGATCAAAACAGAAAGCTGAGGTCAACATTACCATTTATCTTGTCAATTCAGAAACGGGACAGGTTAAGGCATCAACAAAAGTCGTTGGTAAATCTGAAAGAAAAAGCGGCGGAATAGGATATTTTGGTGGAGGATTAGGCGGTGTAACAGGTGGAGGATCGGGATTCAAAAATGACAATGTTGGTAAGGCCTGTGAAGATGCAGTCGGGCAAGCAGTTGATTTCCTTATCAAACAGCTTGAAGGTATCCCATGGCAAGGCAGTATAATATTGGCAAAAGCTGATAAAATAATTATTAACCGAGGCGAGCGTGAGGGAGTACAGGTCGGACAGAAATTCAGCGTAGGCAATGTTGAAGAACTGGTTGACGAAGATACGGGCGAAGTTCTCGATGTAGAAATAACCAAAGCAGGCACACTTGAAGTAACTAAGGTCAAAGAAAAGATCGCCTACTGCAAAGTTGTCGAAGGCTGTGGTGAAATTAAAAAAGGTATGACCGTCCAGCCTATAGAATAAGAATCAAAATATCTGTGCTGTGACAAAATAAAGAAAGGCCCATCGGATCATCCAATGGGCCTTTTTCATTTTATGAGTAATAATGATTAGCTATTAATTAAGCCAAGTATCAACAAAAATCGCAAGATCATCAAAATCAATAGTCTGCTCTGCCGGTCGAGCAATATTACAATTTTCATTATAATCAGCATCGCCATAGGAGCTGTTCCATGAATTTGCTAAAATAGCAAAGTCGTCGAAATCCACATCTTCGTCATTGTCAAAATCGCCTTTGATAATATTGACAGTATCGATGGTGCCATAGTAATTTCCATTGCTGTAATAAGCCTGCTGATTAAGCTCCAATTTACCTCCATCAATCTGCATATCGGTATAGCCATGAGCTAATCCACCTGTGAAAGGAGCAATGTCATGAGCGCCTCCAACTGTCATATGTGACCAATCTTTAACGATTGGTTCCCATGTGTCAAGATAACTTCCGCATCCGCTGATAACGTAGTAGACACCATTTTGGTAACCTCTTTCGTATTCGTGAGTGTGGCCGCTGAATATCATGTCCACACCATATTCTTCCAACAGCGGTACAAGGTCATTTCTGAGAACTGAACTGCCGTCAATCCATCTTTCGCTATAAGGAGCAACGTGAACAACAAAGAACCTCCATGTTGCAGACTGAGCCTCTTCTGAGCTAAGAGCAGCTTCGACCCATGCTGTTGGTACATAGCTAACCCAGCTACCTCCGTAATCAGCAAAATCCAACACAGTATAATGAGCATTGCCATAGGTGAAAGTGTAATTTAAAGTTGTAGGCTGTTCTGTAAATTTTCTCGGTATACTACCGACACCACCATCATGATTGCCATATCCGATGAACACAGGTTTGGCTCTTGCGAGTATATCAAGGTTGTATTTCAGGAACGGGTTTTGTGTGTAGGACCAATCCGGATTTTGAACAATGTCTCCAACGCCCAGTGCAAAATCCGTATCACTTGCTACCATACCCGTAAAAATTGCATTGCTTGGTGTAACTTCCTGCTGAGAATCACCCCACACACAGAAACCAAAGGAAGTATCCTCATATGGCGAGGTTGTAAATGTCTGTGAGTCCGCTGCGGTAGAGCCCGAATAAGCAATATAATTATAAGTAGTTTCGGTATCTAAGCCTGTCAGCCTGACTTTGCAGATATAAACACCAGATTCAGCGATACAGGTTCCAAATTCTTCATTTGCATAGCTCTCGTCAGTACTATAAGTTATTGAAGGGGTCACCATATTATCAGTCACCCACATGATGGTAATCGCTTCTGTGGTTACATTTTGTAAATATGGGCCATAAAGAAATGAGCCTGAAACATCGCCTGTTACAGTCACTGCGTAACCAGCAGATAAGTCACTTACTGCGCCTTGGGTGTCTCTTGCTTTGGCTTTGATGTTGTAAGTATTTGGTGTATCCCATGAATGTGAAGCAGTATGGGCTGTTCCTGTGGCAATATAACCAGACCAATCAGAAACCTGACCATCTCCCCAATCTATCTGGTATGAAAGGTCATCGCCATCAAGATCATATGAAGTGAAAGAGTAAGTTTCAGCAACACTAGTATCAGCCTCGGTGGCTCCTGAAATCACTGGAACAGATGGGCTGTTATTGTCAGCTGAAACAACTCTGTACATCCAACTCAGGTCTTCAAAATATGAATCGCAATCATCACCTGCATCCTTTTTGCCGAGAATGCGGAAACGAATGGTGCGTGTAGAAACAGGCAAAACTGTTCCCGGATAAGCAGGCAGATCAAGTTGCATCCAGGTTGTCGTAGGGCCTGTAACCCAATCACTGTCCTCTGAACCTAAAACACTTCCACCAGCATCTCTATATTCAATAATGATCCTGCAATCATCACTATTGGCATAACTGCCTACAAAGCCTTGCCCGATACCATTAACAATGCCGCTATCAATGTCTGCTGCAAAGGAAGTTAAATCAATTTCCTGGTACATTTCAGCTGAGGTAGTGGCACCAGGAAAAAAATAGTAGCTACCCGTTCTTATAGGGTGCCAGCTTGAATTACTTTCAGCTTTCCAAACTCCCGTAACAACAGTCCAGCCTGTAATACCACTTTCGGCAGATGGATTAGTCAGCAGATTAGCCATCGGGTCTGCAGAAGCGAACGCCGTAAATATAAAAGTACATACAATTGCAAAAACTAATGTTAATAACTTTTTTTTCATCTTCCTGCTCAACATACTAAAATATTAAATTTGGTCACAATTACTGTCATATAAAATACCCAGCATTATTTGGCAGCATCAACAAAACCGCCACATTGACCATTTTAACAAATTTGAACAAAAAATCAACGCCCTTTTGCAAAAACAAAGATCTCAATTTGCGTTAATCATGTTTTTTGCCATCAAAAAACAATATTTTGGGAGATATTTCAGCAGGTTTGTTTTGAGATATATGTCACCAAACCTTCAAGATCGTTTCTGGTTTTGTTGTCGATATTTGCCTGGGGTTAGGCCTTTAACTGTTTTGAAATATCGTGCGATATGCTTAGCATCGGGATGGCCGAGTTCTATTGCTATCTTTGCTATGGACAAATCTGTTTCTAAAAGCATCTGTTCAATGCTTTGACAACGCCAGCGTTTAATTTCGTCAGTGACAGATCTGCCGAGCACATTGCGAAACCTTCTTTCCAGACTTCGTCTTGAGATTGAAACTGCATCGCAGACGTCAGTGACTTTCATATAGTTTCTCGAAAACTTTTTAATAAAATGCATTGCCTGGGCAATTACAGCATCTTCAATGGCCATTGTATTAGTCGACTGCCTGGCTACCACAGCATGTGCTTTAACAATAATATCCTTTTGGTCTACATACCGGCCTTTCATAAGCTTGTCAAGAACCTCTGCCATCTGGAAACCGGCTTTGGCGTAATCAAGGGAAACACTTGATAAAGGCGGGTCGGTAAGGTTGCATATCGTCTCGTCATTATCGGCGCCGATTACCGCAATCTGTTCAGGAACACGAAGTCCCGCGATTCTGGCAGCTTCTATTACCTGTTGGCCTCTGATATCATTACATGCGATAAGCCCTACGGGCTTTGGCAGCGTTTTTAGCCATTCAGCAATAAAGAGTTGTTCATTTTCCCAGCTTCTCTGCGATTTATTGCTTGGCTGTTGATATAATTTCAGGCCAAAACCAGCTTTGGCGAGGATTCTTTGAACAGTTTCACAGTTAGTCTGAGACCACGGCATATTATCAAACCCACAAAAAGCAAAATTGCTAAACCCCCTATCAAGTAAATGCTCGATCTGCAATTTCCCCGCAGAGACACTATCAACTTCCAGAACATAACAGCTGGGCAGGTCCTTATTAAGAACTTTAGATATCACAGCTGGAATATTGAGGCTAAGTAAGGCTTCGATATCCTCAGTATCCCTTGTAATTATGCCGTCAGGCTTCCACTTTTTTAATTTTTTTATATCAAGATTGTGATCCAACTTGATATAAACCGGAGGCCTGCGATAAAACTGCCATGGGCCATAAAGCTGAGTATATTTACCAATGCCTGCAAGCATATCTCTGCCCGAAAGCCGGGACGACTCAATGAGCAATATCACTTTAGGTACTTTAAGCAAACCAAAACCTCACTTTTTTTAAAGCTGTCAAGTGCCAGCTTTATTTTTGAAGAAGATTTACAAAATCTCAAAAAAAATATGCTTTTTATTCTACACCTTTTTACACGAAACCCAAGCAGAAATTGACGTAAACTGGTGATTTTTTTGAAATTAAAAAGTATTTCGTCGCAATCAGGGGATGATTATTTTAGCAAAGTAGTATATAATACCTCAAGTGAAAAAACTGGAAAAAACAGGCGAACTTAATGCTGTTAAGTCTGTAGTAAAAGCAATATTACAAATAGTATTAAAGAAAAACTTATTTCACAGGAGACCTTTTATGACAAGGAATGTTTCAAGGCACCTCATTTTATCAGTAATATTTACAACTTCTTTTTTTACAGCAGCTTTTGGACAACCAGCTTCAATTTTAACCCCTGCCAATCCGACTTTAACCGAGAAATTTGCAGCGGAGGAATTAAGTAAATATCTCCAAAAAATCACATCAGAAAAAATTGCTATTACGAATACTGAGAAAGATGGTGATTTTACATTTTCAGTTGCTAACAATCTTAAACCACAGCTTAGTCTGGGGCAGGAAGATTACTGCGTGAAAACAGTTGAAAATGGGATGGTTCTTTCTGGTGGTGGTGACAGGGGCAGCCTTTATGCGGTTTATGAATTTCTTGAGAAACTCGGATGCCGCTGGTACTTCATGGACGAAGCTGACGAGATCATCCCAAAACTGAGTATTGAAGAAGTAATTAAAATTGCATCAGGCGATCTTAATATTATTGCCAAGCCTGATTTTAAGGTCAGGATGAGAAGATTTATTACTTATGATCTGGGGCATAGAAACAATAAAGTATCCAAAGTCATCATGAGTAAAAAGCAGATGACAGACCGCATCGACTGGATGTGTAAGAACCGGATCAACATTTTTCAGTACGGCATTGATCACAATAAGGACTGTTATGATAACTGGCCTGGGTATAAAGCAGTTTTTGGTGAATTGAAAAAACGTGACATGGTAATCGGCGCAGGCGGTCATATGTTCTTTAAATTTATGCCACCAGAAACATTCAAGCAGCATCCGGAGTGGTTTGCACTAATCGACGGCAAGCGAAAAGAGCATAGTCAATTCTGCACATCTAATAAGGATGCTTGCCGGTTTTATGTAGATAACATGTTGAAATTTTTAAATGAGAATCCGGAGATCAAATACTTTGGTCCCTGGCCTCACGATATGGGTAACTGGTGTGAATGTGAGCTTTGCAAAGATATAACTGTCGGCGACCGTTATCTTGAATTAAGCAACACGGTATACAAGCTGCTCAAAAAAGAAAGACCTGATGTAACATTTACACATTTCCCTTACGGGTCTTTTATGCAGCCGCCGAAGAATGCAAAGCCTGCTAAAAATATGAATATTACGCTTTGTACATGGGGCAGGAATTTTGATTTTACAATGGACGACCCAAGGACGCCTAAGCACTTCCGTGAGGCACTGGCCGCATGGTCGGGATTATCAAAAGAGTATAACAATACGTTTATTTACCATGAAAAGTACCTCCGGCATCTTGGTTTTGGGTTTCATCCACTGCCTGTAAAATTCGCTAAGCCTGAAATTCAGTACTTGCATGGTATTGGCCTTGACGGCTTTGAACTGCCTATGGGGTATTTCGGCAGAAGGACAAAGAGTTTGAATTTATACGCCGTTTGCAAGCTCATCTGGGATATCGACAGTGATGTTTATGCAATTACTGATGATTACTTTGACAAGATGTACGGCGAGTTATCGCCGGTAATGAGAAAAGCTTATGAAGAGGTTGAGCTTGCCCAGTTGGACTTTAGATATTTCAGGCAGTTCAATATGCTGAATTGGAACTTTAAGGGTGTGCTTAATGCTTATGCCTCTAAGGAAAATAAATATGCTTTGAACGCAATTAAGCATCTTGAATATGGGTGTGAATATACAAAGCAGGCGATAGCGGCTTGTGATGATGAGAAAACAAAACAGCGAATCGAAAAATTCCAGAAGTCACTAAAATATCTGCAAATCGAATGGCAAGGCAGAGAGTTGATGACCAGGGCAGCTGGTTACATTGAAAGTTTAACTAAGGCAAAAGACGCGGCTGAATATAAAGCAAAGTTGAACCTTGCTGAGCAGTGCATTGAGCAAGCTGACGGGTTCGTTAAGAAAAGAGATGCTCTTGCGACAGCGAATCCTGGCGGTGGTCTTTATTGGGATGCGATCTGGAACCATCAGCAGGGAACATTTATGAGCGGTCATATGAAAAAATGGCGAGAGCTTCTTGACGAAAAACGCAAAGATGGCTTTAAAAAACAATAAAATCTAATCCAAAAGAATTTAACAATTATGCAGAAAAAAACAGTTGTGATAGTTTTATTTGTTCTTGTTTTTACAGGCAGTCTTTTTGCAAAGCAAATAACAATTATTAATCCCAAAAAGGCCACTATAACAGAGAAATTTGCGGCAGAGGAATTGCAGAAATATCTGGGCAAAATTACAGGTGAAAATTTTGATATTAAAAACTCAAAATGGTATACGAAGTTTACAATTACTGTAGCTAATCAGGCTAACAAGGATATTAAAAGGCTGAACTTAGCAAGAGAAGAGTATGTAATTAAATCTGTCAAGAACGGCCTGATTCTTTCGGGCGGCGGTGACAGGGGCAGCCTTTATGCGGTTTATGATTTTCTGGAAAAACTTGGGTGCAGATGGTATTACATGGATCCGGAAGATGAGATAGTGCCTAAGCTGACTGTTAGTGAAGTTGTTGAGAAAGCAGCTAATTTGAATTCAGTAGAGAGGCCTGACTTTACGGTAAGGATGAGGCGGTTTATCACTTATGATCTGGGTCCTGCGGGCAATACGGTTGCCAAAAAGATCATGAGCAAAGAGCAAATGACTAACAGAATCAGCTGGATGATCAAGAACCGTATAAATATCTTCCAGTACGGCATTGACCACAATAAGGATTGTTATACTAACTGGCCTGGGTATGAAGCTGTCTTTGACGAAATGAAAAAACGTGACCTGGTAATCGGCGCAGGCGGACACATGTTCTTTAAATTTATGCCGCCAGAAACGTTCAAAGAGCATCCGGAGTGGTTTGCACTAATCGACGGTAAGCGCGTAGAGAAAAGCCAATTTTGCACATCCAACAAGGATGCGGTAAATTTTTATATTAACAATATGCTTGGATTTCTGGAAGAAAACCCTGAAATTGAGTACTTTGCTCCTTGGCCCAGCGATATGGCCAACTTCTGTCAGTGTAAAGAATGCAAAGGCAAATCATTTAGTGATCGCTATCTTGAACTGAGTAACATGGTTTACAATAAGCTTAAAGAGAAAGCTCCAAATGTCACTTACACTCACTTTCCTTACCATTTTTACAAACAGCCGCCTGAAAAGGTAGAGCCTGAAAAGGGGATGAATATAACTCTCAACACCTGGGGCAGGAATTTGGCTTATCCTTTTTATGATAAAAATAATTCAGAAGAATTTCGGAATGTATTTCAGGCATGGAAAAAAATCGCATCTGAATATAATTGTACTTTCCTTTTGCATGAAAAATATTTGCGTCATCTGGGCATGCACTATCACCCCCTTCCCTATGCAATATTGAAAGATGAATTAAGCTGGTTCAAGCAGCAGGGATTGGATGGGTTTGAACTGCCTATGGGATATATGGGCAGACGAACCAAGTCGTTAAACTTTTATGTCACCTGCAAATTACTGTGGGACAGCGAAGCTGACATTGATTTGATCGTGCAGGACTTTTTTGAAAAGTGCTATAGTCAAAATGCCGGTCTGATGAAAAAGGCTTATGAGACCATTGTAGCTGGTCAACCAAATTTGCAATATTTTGACAGGTGCAATGATCTGGGGTGGAGGTGCAAAACGCTTCAAACGTTGTACCCTGTTAGTTTGCTGGATTATGCTGAAAATGCGGAAAGGCATTTTCAGCTTGCAATGGATTATTCAAAACAGGCATTGGAAAACGAATCTGACGAAAAGGTAAAAACAAGAATAAGCAAATTTATCAAGTCAGCAGATTACGCCAGAGAGCAATGGCAGGCATGCAGTTATTTGTGCCAGACTTGTAAGCACGATAATAATTTAAAAAGCGTTGATAATGCAGAAGATTACCAAGCCGAGTTAGACCTGATGAAGAGAAATCTGCTAAAAGCAAAAAAACTTTCAGATAAGAGAAATAAAACCGCTAAGGACAATCCCGCTTGCGGGCTTTACTGGGATGCTCTCTGGAGCAGTTGTCACGGTATTTATTATGACAGTCATATAGCAAACTGGCTAAAAGAAGTCGAAACAAAACGCAAAACTGACTTTGACAGCCTGGTAAGAACTAAAGTGTTACAAGATAACTAATTTTAAGGAGAAATAT
>CAYZEH010000050.1:0-4782 GCA_964477135.1 uncultured Pirellulales bacterium
AAAGATAAGAAGTTATGGATTTATTCGCGGAAATTTATTACCATGAATGGTATTAGGAGTTAATTATGGAAATAAAATTAACAAGTCCATCGTTTTCTGATGGGAATATGATTGATAAAAAGTTTACCTGTGACGGGAAGAATATTTCTCCTGCACTTCAGTGGGAGAATCTGCCAGAGGGGACAAATTCTATTGCGATAATCTGTGACGATCCGGATGCACCTATGGGAACATTTGTTCACTGGGTGATATATGATATTGCCGGCTGGATGAAAGCTCTGGAGGAAAATGTGCCGGGCGACGAGACATTGGAAAATGGTATTCGACAAGGCATAAATAATTTCGGACATACCGGTTATGGTGGGCCTTGCCCGCCGAGCGGGACACATCGTTACTTCTTCAGGATATACGCAATTGACAAATATATTGACAGTGTAACTGTTATGGACAAGGATTTACTGCTGGAAAAGATGCAGGGACACATACTTGGCCAGGGACAGTTAGTGGGTAAATACAAACGCTAATCGACAAATGGTCAGCGTTAGAAATTTCGGATAAAGGCGGCAGTGTGAATCGCTACCAGCATAAGGTAATCGAGATCTGCGAGACTGTAATGTTCGTGGACGAGAGTGTTGTCTACATATATTACACCATAACAGCCTTGTGCCCCTATGACAGGGACAATCATAGCGGACTGCATATTCCTTTTGCCCCTTGGCAGGGAGAGCCTTGGGAAAAGAAGATATTGCGATTTTTCAAGAGCTTCGTTGATCTTTGGTTTTAGTTTAATCTCGTTGAGGTCTACGAGCTGACCTGTGCGGTTTTTACCAAGATAGCTGTCAAGGTCCCCTTCAACCTGCATTCTTAAACCAACCCAGCAATTATAGCCTGCGAACTGATTAAGCACTATTTTTATAAGTACTTTTACAATCTCTCCAATCAGATTTGCTTCACAGATCAATTCAGTTGCTTCAATAAATTGGTTTATTCTTGTTGCGGGCATTCTTATGGGTGGAGCATCGGATGAAAAGGTATTTCTAATAATCACACTTTGAATTTGAGAGGATGGTACGAGAGTATCAGCAAGGTTCATTGGTGTTTGTATGTGATTTTCCTTTAAGATGATGTCGATAGTAAAATCAACGATGCGGACGATATCGCTGTCTTTTACTTCTGCTTTTTGCACTTGCTGAGCATTTAAGTAAGTCTTGTTTGCCGAGTCGAGATCTTCTATGGACCAATCGCCATGCTTTGTTTTTGTGAGCACAGCATGCCTTCTTGAAACAGAGGTATCCGGCAAAGAAACCTGGCTGTGTTCGTGGCGACCGATATAAACCGGGCCTTTAGAAAACTGCAGTTCTTTGATAATGATATCATTTTGTTTTACGACCAGACGCATAGACTTTTCTCCTGCGTAAATCGGTATTAAACTGCTTATATGCTTATTATCGGCAATTTGGTGTGATTTGTCAAGCAAAGAGACGTTTAAAATGATTATATCAGAAATATATATCCCATTGTCAGGACAAAAAAGTTTCATTTCAAAAACAAAATAATAATAAAAACCCGGGATTAACGCTCTAAGCGTCATTTGACGATATTTTAATTGACAAATAACATCAATTTTAGTATAATGATGTTTCGGAAGTTTTTTGCGTAAATACTCTATAGAGTCTGAAAATTATTTTATATGAATATTTTAATCAAAATACCATTAGAACCCTATCGATTGTAACTCTGTTCGGGGCGGTTTTTTAAGACATAAAAAAAGAGGTTTTTAGAACGATGAAAAGGATTTTTGCTCTAACAATAATATTTGCTCTGAGTCAGATTTTGTTCGCTCAGAACAGCCTGCCCCAACTCGATAAAGATTTTATAAAACTTGTTTCTTATACTAACAACACCGGTCTTCTTGCTAATTCGACCGCTGCCGTCGGAGAAACTACAGATTGTAATTCTTTTACAGTTAACCTCGAAGAGCAGCAGCTTATTTTCAATTGGAGCGACAGTAACGGCATTATCATACCTGACGGCCCCGATGGCGACTGGACTGGGATAAACTTCATTTACAACCCGGCTTTAGCAGGCCCAAATCTCCTGCCGGATGACGCTTATGTATGGAAAGTGGATGCATATTATAAGATCAATCATACCTGGGTGGGCGACCTTGAAGTAAAATTATTCACAACTGACCCGAATGACCCCAACATTATAACCAATAGCTGGATGATCCGTGACAACGAGGGAAGCAACGGCATAAACATAGACGAAACTCGTACTAATACAGAAATTTTCCTTGGCTCCCCCGCTGATCCTAACTGGTACTTCCAGGTTTGCGATACCTCATATTATGACACCGGCACAATTACAGATGTGCAGTTAACTATTCATTATAAATACGGCGATGAAAAACCAGACCTAAGGCCTTACCAGCTTTTAGGGTGGGATGACGAAATCGTTATTTCAAATGTAAACGACACCACTGTCTCGGCAACTGAGATATATGATGACGAAATAATTTATGTTGATTACAGTTGTATAAACTCAGGCAATGTAGATGCCTGGGAATTCAAATATGGCTTATATCTCGATAATGTGCTGGTAAAATACGTCGAAAAAGATTCCCTCGAGATGAATAACGACAGCAATGTACTTGATGCTGTATTCCAGCCTCTCTCCGAAGGTCCTCATACTTTCAAAGTAGTATGTGACTACGATGATGAAGTAACAGAAATAAAAGAATCAAATAATGAACATTCAAAACAATTTACCGTTCTTACCAGAGTTGGCAGAAGCATCAACGGCTACAAATTCAACGACATCAACGCAAACGGTATCTGGGACAGCAATGAGCCTACCCTTCAGGGATGGCGCATCTTCGCCGACTTAAACAACAACTATCTCTTTGACATCAATGAACCAAATGACATTACTGATGCCGACGGAGCTTACTCATTGCAGGACATCAATCCGGGAACATATATCATCGCTGAGGTTAATCAGCCTGACTGGCAGCAGACTTACCCTTCTGATATAAACCCCGCAGGCGAAACACTGCCTCAAGCCTTATCAACCCCCGTAATTCCGGGGCCTGCAACTTATGGCGATCAGCTTTCTTATAGCGAACTGGCTGATATACAAATAACATCTATGGACAGCCCGCCGAAAAGATCGTTAGTGAAATGGAAAAAACAGATCGGCAAAGGCAAACGGTTTAAATCATGGAAGCAGGCCATCAAAGCTGTTGAAAAGGGACTATTGGACGAACCCGAAGTTCAATCATCATCGCAGGCAATTTCCGATGCAGGCGATATCGTTCTTAACGGTGTGCCAACTTCGACCTGGACTTACGGCTGTTCCGCAACAGCTGCGGGAATGATATTCGGCTACTATGACAGGCATGGCTACTCAAACATGTATACCGGGCCGACTAATGGCGGCGTTGCCCCATTGACAAATCTTGGTCAGGGAGCTATACCTTCTTTACCAATCCCAGGAGCATGCTCCATCATCGCCACTCAGGACAGCTTTGACGGCAGAACAACCCCCGGTCATGTAGATGATTACTGGATTAATTATAATGAAGAAGGGCCTGACCCATGGGAAACATCAGGCATCGAACACACATGGGGTGATTGCACTACTGATTTCATGGGGACCAACCAATGGAAGTGGGCATTTAATGGCAGCGAAATTGACTTCAACGTTGACGGCTCAACTGCACTGTTTTCGGATGGTGCTAATAAGCTTTATGATTACATCCCTCCTGCTTCAGCGGGGTCTCCTCGAACAGCGCTTTGTCACGGTATGAGACTTTTCGCAGAATCAAGGGGCTATACTGTCACTGAAAACTACACACAGCATGTTGATACATATGCTGCCGGCGGGTTTTCATTCGATGATTATAAAAATGAGATCGACAACGGCTATCCCGTAATGATTCAGGTTGCAGGTCATTCTATGGTCGGCGTTGGATATAATGACTCAACACAGGAAATCATCATCCACGACACATGGGAAAACTCCCAGCACAGAATGGACTGGGGCGGAAGCTATGAATCAATGCTTCATCAGGGAGTAACCGTAATACACCTCGAACCAGCATCTCTTTTAAACAATGTCCACCAGGTTGTGCTGAGCGCCGATGAAGATGTAAACGATATTAACTTCGGCAACAACAGCATCCCAGGCAGTATCAGCGGTTACAAATTCAACGACCTCGATGCAAACGGTGTCTGGGACGAGAACGAATCTGGCTTACAAGGATGGCAGATTTTTGTCGACCTGAACCAAAACTACCAATTTGATGCCGACGAACCAAACGATATCACAGATGAAAACGGTGCTTATTCCATCACAGGACTTTACCCCGGAACATACACTATTGCGGAAGTTAGTCAGCCCGATTGGCAGCAGAGTTATCCTGCGACGGCGGCTTCAGCTTTATCGCAAAAAGGTGTCCGGGTTATTGAATCAGTGGAAATTACCACTACAAATTCAGATTCGCCGATCTACATACAAGGCGAAGTTGCCCAGCCTGTATCAGGCAATACAACGGGAATGATGACACAGCAGTCAGGCTCACTGATCAACATGGATGATTTCCGCAACGACTCGCGTTTTGCCGGCATCGATGGAAGCGGCTATTGTGTTGTAATTATAGATACAGGCATAGACCTCGACCACCCTTATTTCGGCCCTGATAGCGACAGTGACGGCGTTGCAGACCGTATCATATTCCAATATGACTTCGCAGACGGTGACTTCGATGCAAGCGATCAG
>CAYZEH010000050.1:4882-6928 GCA_964477135.1 uncultured Pirellulales bacterium
AAGCGGCGCGATTGCTTATACCACAGCCGCCGACCGCATCTGCCCATTCTCTCAACGAGGAGACCCTAACTTAACTACTATTTTTGCCCCCGGTGCACCAATAACAGGCGCCGATGATGATAACGGTACGGTAACTATGCACGGAACTTCTCAGGCCAGCCCACACATTGCAGGCATTGCCGCCTTAGCACAGCAACTTGCAGGGGAACTGCTCGGCAGACAATTGGGCATAGATGAATTTATTCAGCTTATACAAAACACCGCTGTTACTATCAACGATGGCGATGATGAAGACGACAACGTCATTAACACAAATCTTGATTTCCCAAGAGTTGATATGATGGCATTGGCGGAAGCTATTTACGACCTTGGAGCTGAAACCAGCGGTGTTCACCAGGTCACGCTCGGCAGAGCTGAAGATGTAAACAACGTTAACTTCGGAAACCACAGCGATTCTTGCGGCGACTGGGGCTATTATGAAGGTGATATAAACGGCGACTGCTATGTTGACTATGATGACCTGGCTTTAATTGCTTCAACCTGGCTTGATGGCGGCGCCGGTGATATCGACACTGATACCAATACCGACTTTAGAGACTATGCGATCCTCGCCAACCAATGGCTGTTATGTACGGACCCACAGGGATTAGATTGCGATAACCTTCTGGAATAAGTAATTACCAGAACTACCCTTAAATCTTTCAGCTGAAGTTGTAATATTTCTTTACTGCTTCTTCGACCTGCCAGGTGCAGTCGAGGTCTTTCGGAAGTACTACATAATCGCCGGGGCCAAAACTCACTGAGCTTTTATCGTCTTTAACCGTCACCCTGCCTTGGATAATCAAGCATGTTTCCTGCTGGGTATAAGACCAGTCAAATGTCTTTGCTTCACATTCCCAAATAGGCCAGCGATTACATTCTTCTGTTTCTGCCTCGGTAGGCCTGCGAACGATAATATCTGCTGCTGTGGGCATTTTATGTTCTCCTTGCTGTTTTTTACACATTTCAATCTGGTTATTATAATTTATACTCTTGAAGGCTAAGAAATTTCCGCGAATAAATCCGCAACTTATTATTTTTAAGTTCTTTAGCCGCGGATAGACGGTAAAATTCAATTGGGATCAGTATAATTCAAATACATAACAACCACAACACCATTTTTTTTATTGAAATTAGTGGAACAATCATCTTATTTTTAATATAAGTATCCCTTTGGATGATAATTTCAAGGCTGGTAAAACATGAATGTGCAAAAGTTTGAAAAACTGAAAGAATGGGTTAACCAATACATCAACAGTTTCTATTGCGATGATGATTTCGTAAATGCCAATATCGAATTGAAACAGGCACATACCGCCAGGGTATGCGATGAGATGCTTTACCTGACCAACAGCCTGTCTTTCGAGCCCCACCAGGAAATCTTAGCTCAGGCAATCGCACTTCTGCACGACATAGGCAGATTCGAACAGTTCAGGAAATATCGCACTTATAGCGATTGCAGAAGCGTAAATCACAACGAACTCGGTTTGGAAATTATCACAGAGAACAATCTGCTCGAGGATATAAACCCCGACGACAAAAATATTATCGAAAAAGCCATTGAATATCACAGCCTGAAAGAAATACCCGAAAACATTGACAGCCAGGTCGAACTTTACTCAAAACTAATCCGCGATGCCGACAAGCTTGATATCTACTATGTAGTGATTGAATATTACAAACAATATACCGACGAGCCCGACTCATTCCGGCTGGAACTTGAACTGCCGGACATCCCTGAATATTCATCCGAATTAGTAAATTCGCTGATTACAGGCGAAAGATTCGACTATAAAAAGCTCAAAAGCTGGAACGATATGAAGCTGCTGCAGATTGGTTGGGTCTACGACATGAATTTTGCTGCGACCTTTACAAGGCTCAAAGAACGCAAATACATCCAGGCAGTTGCCGACTTCCTGCCGGATACCGAAGATATCCGCAACGCAACCCAAACTGTCCTGAAATTTGTAGATGATCAGGTAGATTCACTGAGCTGATATGATTTAT
>CAYZEH010000050.1:7028-11229 GCA_964477135.1 uncultured Pirellulales bacterium
AGGAGCTCTTATGGCAAATATTATTTTACAGACCAACATAGCTGACCAACAGCCCAAAAGGGGCAAAGTTCGTGATATTTACGACCTCGGCGATAGCCTGCTGATCGTTGCAACTGACAGGTTAAGCGCTTTTGACGTAATAATGACTAACGGAATACCTTATAAAGGTCAGATACTGACCCAGATTTCAAAATTCTGGTTCGAATACCTCACAAACATAACAGAAAACCACCTCATAACCGATGACGTTACAAAATTCCCCGCACCTTTCTGCGACTATCCGGACCAGCTCGCAGGCAGATCCATGCTCGTCAAAAAAGTTGAGGTCCTGCCGATAGAATGTGTTATCCGCAGTTACCTCACCGGTTCAGGTTGGAAAGAATACCAGCAAAGCGGAACCGTTTGCGGCCAAAAACTACCTGAAGGGATCCTGCAGTGCGGCAAAATACCACAGCTGATCTTCACACCCGCGACAAAAGCTGAAATCGGTGAACACGATGAAAACATTAGCTTTGACCGTTGCGTTGAGGTCATCGGTAAACAATCAGCCGAATTTGTCCGTGACAAAAGTACCGCGATATTTGAAAAAGCTTCTGCTTACGCCCAGACAAAAGGCATAATCCTCGCAGATACGAAATTCGAATGGGGACTTGTTGGCGGAAAGATAATCTTAATTGACGAAGTGTTGACTCCTGACTCTTCGAGATTCTGGCCTGCGGATAAATACGAACCAGGCAGAGATCAGGAAAGTTACGACAAACAGTTCGTAAGAAATTATCTTGAGAGCATCAACTTCGATAAGTCAGGCCCAGGCGTCGTCCTGCCGGATGACATCGTCGAAAAAACCAGTGCAAAATATATCGAAGCTTATGAAGAACTTACCGGCAAAAAATTTCAGATTCAGGTCTGTTAGAAGTTGAACAATAAATTATTAATATTTCGCTGGAAGCAGTTATTCGCTGTAACTGTAGCTCATCTCATTATTGATATGTTCGCAGGTATGCTGCCGACGATTTTGCCTGCTATCCAGACGCAGTTCGCTTTAACTGTCGCACAGGGAGCTTTGATATTAGGCACGCTCAACTTCACCTGCAACCTTGTCCAAGTACTAACCGGTCACTTAAGACCAGACAAAAAGAAGCCTTTCTTTATACATCTGGGCTTTATACTGGCTTCAGCAATTTGTCTTCTGGCTCTTTTGCCCCGGTCAGCTGACTCCATGCACGCCATTTTAATACTGGCGGTTGTCACCGCAATTGGCGTAGCAATACTGCACCCCGAAGGTATGCGGGCGATACACATTTTAAAACCAATATCACCCTCAATGACAACTTCAGTTTTCATGGCTGGTGGCTTTGTCGGCATATCCGCTGGAATGCTCATCGCCCCGATACTTGTCACCCGCTTCGGCCTGGAAGGGCTTTACTTCCTGCTAATATGCCCTGCTGTCGGGATGGCGTTAATCTATTTCCTGAGAATTAAACTCGCAGTAGAAAGACCAAGATCAATACAAAAAACCGCCGAAAAAGCAACGCTTAGCTTTTGGCCTATAATGATAATGGCTATACCAACCACTACCGCAACAACCGTCATCGCCTGGATTCTGCCCATGAGACTGCACGAACTCGGCTTCGAACTGACATTTGGTGGTGTCTGCTCTATGGTATTCTGCATCGGCGGTGCAATCGGTTCACTTTTCTGGTCAAAAGTCGCTGACAAAAAAGGTCCGCTGTTTTGCTCGATCATCGCTTTGATGTTAGGCATCCCACTACTGATATGTCACCAGGCAATGATCGAACATAAATTCGCAGTATTGTTTTTATTTTTCGCAGGCTTCGGCTCAATCGCTGCTTATCCCCTTATAGCTACTGTTGCAAGATACACTTCCGGACCTAACCTCGGAATGAGAATGAGTCTTATCGTAGGAGGGGCATGGGGAATAGCAAGCCTTATTCAGATGCTGATAGGCTATTTTGCTGAAGAAATCGGTCTCCACAACATCCTGCTGTTTTCTTCCGCGGGTTATTTTATATCCGCTATTATAGGTTTTATCATTTTCAAACATATTCGTAACGTTGCCGGCGATTTTTCTGGTATAATACCTGCAAAAGTAAATGCTGATAAATAATGCTACAACGAAATAACAATAGCAGGAACAAGGCTAAGCGGCCATGATAAATTACGATTCACATATACATACTGCCTATTGCGGCCACGCTGAAGGTATGACCACCGAAGTGATTATAAAACAAGCACAATTTAAAAAACTGAAAACTATAATTATCACCGACCACGTTTTCAATAGCGATGACTTAAAAACAATCGATAAGATCCGCAAAGAAGCAGCCTTTATTGAAACCGGCTGTAATGTTATTGTGGGTGCGGAAGTAGATGCTGACGGCATGCGCACCGATGGCGAACTTGTAACTGATGACCTTGATGACATCGACTATATAATTGGTTCAATTCATTATATCCCCGGCATTGGCAACTACCCACACTCAGCCGAAGATTGCGACTTAGAACCAGAAGAACTGCTTGACCGATGGCAAAGCACCCTGTTTGGAGTGGTATCGAACCCGAAAGTAAATACGCTTGCCCACCCGGGAAGAATGGTCGCAAACATTCTTGACTTTGACCCGTTTTTTGAAGACATGCTCGCAATATTTTCACAAGCCGCCAAAATATCCGCAAAGAATAATACCTTCTGGGAGATAAACGAGCTAAATGGTAACAAACTTTCAGACCAATACAAACGAAGCTGGCATAAAATATACGAAGCCGCCCTTGATGAAAGTGTCGGTCTGGTTTTCGGTTCTGATGCCCACAAGATCGAAGATATAGGCAAAACCACTTTCAGCCAAAAATTGCTGCGAAAATTGCCCGCCAATTGCCTTGCCAATCCAGGTGACATGGGGATTATAAATGATTAAATCCAATATAATACTTATAGGCATGCCCGGCGTCGGCAAAAGCACTGTCGGCGTTTTGCTGGCAAAAGCATTAGGTCGATACTTTCTCGACACCGATGTCTATATCCAGGCTCTTGAAAATCAAACACTGCAAAGCATCCTTGACAAAAAGGGCAAAGAAGATTTCTGCAACATGGAGCAAGAGCAAATTATGTGCATCAATGTTAAAAATGCCGTAATTGCTACAGGAGGCTCAGTTGTCTACAGCCCTAAAGCTATGAAGCATTTATCTGCTGATGGAATCATAATACATCTTGACCTGGACTGTGAATCAATTGAAAAAAGGATTACCAATCTTTCAACAAGAGGCGTCGTAAAAGAAAAACACCAAAGCCTTAAAGACCTCTACGGCAGGCGTCAGCCAATTTATCTCGAATATGCCCAGATAAGCATCAATTGCGCTGACAAAAATCAGGACCAGATAGTAACCGAGATCATCGAACGTTTAAACGATAAAGACTAACGCTGTACCCCGGCAATTCAGCCTTACCTTTGAACGCTGAGAAGCTGCTTTCTTTTATATCTACACTTGCCTCACGACCCGGATCGTTGTAGGCCATTGGATCAGGATTTTCTATCCGCCATAGCTTACCGGTGCCTGTTAGTTCCACAGCTTTTATATTCAACGTAATTTCACAACTTTTACCAAGCGGATTCACCAACGCGACAGTTAATGCTTTTTTATCTTCCGTCCACGCAGCACAAATATCTATAGGCTTAAAATTACCCGTTATCTCTACCGGCACCTTACCAAAATGCTTCCGATACATCACCATCGGCAACCCTATCGTCGCAAAACACGCATCAGTTTTATTAGTCTTTATCGCACCAATAACATTAACAGTCTGCGCATAAGTTGCCATCTCGATAACATCAGAATTATTAAAGAAAGCATGAAATCCCGCTGCTATTCCCAAAGCATCCTTCATAAAATATCGTGTCCCCAGGTTGCCATAAAGGTAAGGCCCATACCAGTAGCCCCATTCATCCATTGCGATCCTGATATCTTTCTCTGCGAGTCCGTCGATTTCCTGTCGATATTTTCTATGCTCATCAGCAATCCAGTTAATCACCCATACCAATTTATTAACATGCTCAGCAACATTTTCAGACGGGTCTCTAACATAACAATGCTCGCTCATAAGTGTTGTATAGTCGCCGCTTTTTTTCAGCATCTCTTTCGACCAGTCACCGGTCCAGCCTACGGTAATTATTTTTATCGAATCATC
>CAYZEH010000050.1:11329-14612 GCA_964477135.1 uncultured Pirellulales bacterium
ACCAGCAAAGGCTCGGCATCTAATACTCTGCACAATTCGATAAACTCATTTATCCCCATCTCATTGTTTTCTATCTTACCAGGCCCCGAACCCATTCCTGGTGCCCTTTTATCCCTGTCACAAACTCTCGGCTTCCATTTATATCCACCAACGAAACATCCGCCGGGCCAGCGATAAACCGGGGCATCAAGCTCTTTCAAAAGTGCTATGGTATCAGCCCGAAAACCTTTAATATTATCCGCGGGCATCAACGAAACGGTCCCGATAGTAAAACTGCCTAAACCTTTTGCAGATATCTCAAGGGTGCCGTTAGAAGTACTTTTACCGGCTTTAAAACTCAATGGATATTTTATATATTGGGCTGTAACTTTTTTAATACTGACAGTTTGGCGGTCTTTCTTCGATGTCCCCCAGCTGAGTGTGATATCCACAGATCCGGAAAAACCATCAGCAGATAAGATCACATACCCTGTGTAACCCTTACCCTTAACAAGACCAAGCTCTTGCTGGTATATACCACAGCCGATCTGGCTGTTTAAATTGACCTTAACGCCATTACGTCCAACAAAAGACTTTTCACCAGCACTGCTGAGACAGCCGACAACACCTTTCAATTGCCAAGCTGATTTATCACTACAGGCAGAATGGAAAAATTTCCTGTCGAACACCATCTCCGCCCATATCCCGCCGTCAATACATCTGCCCACATGTTCAATAAATTGACCATAAATATAATCACTGATAGGCTCTTTAGTTTTATCTGCCTCTATATCAGCAGTAAAATCCCCAGCCAAAACAGTTGCCGTCAACATTAAAAATACGACAACTGTAAATACACCTCGGCGATTAAACATAAAAATTCCTTAACTATTGATCTTAATACTTACTTCAACTCAAGCTTATAAAGATTAATGCTATGCCCGGGCATTGTCAGCTTATTATTTATTCCGCTGACTTTTTGTTCACTTATTTTTACGGTGTCTTCCCTGCCGGGCTCGTTATAATCATTTAAATCACCTTTTACCTGCCATAACAAACCATTGCCCTTAAGCTGTTTACCTTTAATGTTTATCTTAGCGGTATTTGCTTCATCTGAAAAATTCACAGCCGCGATAGTAAGATATTTGCCGTCTTCTGTCATAGCCGCTACAATATCCGTCAACCCCTGCTGGCCTTTAATCTCAACCGGAATAGTTCCAAAATGCTTACGATACATCATCAAAGGAAGTGCTGTGGTAGCAAACGCAGCTTCGGTCTTGTTAGTCTTAATGCAGCCAATAACATTAACTGTCTGCGCGTAATTGGCCATATAGAACAGATCCGAGTTTCTTATCATCTCATTGAGACCAACTGCAATCCCCAATGCATCTTTAAGCCTGTACCTGACGCCAAGCTCACCATAAAGATGTGGCCCATACCAATAATTCCACTCATCCAAAGCGATCTTCATATCCCTCTTGGCAACAGCAGGCATCTCTTTGCGATATTTGCGGTGGTGTCTTGCTTTGTTTGCCACACTGCTTCTCATCGGCTCAACATGAGCAAGGATGGATTCAAAATCTCCCCAGCAATAAAAGTGTTCGCTGATATAATCCATATTATCCAGGCACTTTTCGAGCATTCCCTTGGTCCAGTCACCGGTTCCCTGGTCATACCATCCACCGGCATCGCCGACAGCGACAAGGATGATATCATCATCAATTTTCCGCATAGCTTTAGCAAAACGATTATGCTTTATAACATAGTGATTCAGGTGCATGTGCCCAAGTTGCCATTGCCCGTACATCTCATTGCCTATACACCATAATTTAACATCATAAGGCTTCTTATTTCCCATCTCCGCTCGCCACTTACCCATCAAAGTATCTGCGGAACCATTAGCATACTCAACCTCCTGGGCCGCTGAAAACGCGTCACCAAAGCCGTTATTGACAGCTATCATAGGCTCAGTATTAATCTCTCTGCAGAAAGTAATATATTCATCCAGACCAAAATCATTATACTCCAAGCCTGTCCATGCAGGATTTCTGAATGTCGGTCTCTTATCCGGGTCACCAATGCCGTCGCGCCAGTTATACCCGCTGACAAAGTTACCACCAGGCCAGCGATATACAGGCGAATCAAGCTGCTTCAAAAGCTTTAAAACATCACGCCTCATACCCTTAACATTATCCGCAGGCATCAACGATACCGCAACAATACTAACCTTACCCTTGCCGCTGGTTGTTACACTCAGCTTGCCTTGCTCGGTTGTGGCTTTGGCTTTGAACTTTAAAGGCACCGTAATGTAATCATCTTTCGTCTTAGTGATCTTTACCATTTCAGATTCGCTCTCGCAGCAGCCCCAGGCAAGTGTCACCATCAAAGGCAAAGCACTTTTGTCGGCTTTAAATACTATCCTGCCCACATATTTCTTATCTTTGATCAGCCCAAGAGAGCCCTGCTCCAATCCCACTTCTTTACCATCTGCACTAAATACAAAATCATAATCGTTATTGTAAGGCTCATCGGCATCTTTACTGAGAGCATCCTTACTGCCAATTATAGTCCAGGGCGAATCCTTTTGACCAGGCTGATAGAAAAACTTTCTGTCTTCCAGCATCTCTGCCCATATCCCACCATAAATACACCTGCCAAGATGCTCAATGAACTGACCATAGATATATTTCGATACTGGTTCAAAAGTCTTACCGGTATTGATCGTAATATCGGTAGAGACCTGTTTAGTCTCAAAAAGCTCTAATACGATACCATCGAAATAAGCCTTACCCTTAGCCTGTCCCCATCCGCCGAAAAGACAGTTGATCTCCAGCATATCCTGCCTGTCCGTCCAGAAATGTACCTCAACCCATGTCCAGTCAGTATTACCCTTAACAGCCTTGGTTTTTATGCCTTGTATATTATGAATATTAAGCTGAGCGCCACTGCCGGTAGTAGGCTCAAGGGCTTCAGTCTTTATCCAACCGGCAAGTTTGTATTTCGAAAAAGGTTTAACCTTAACAGATGTCTTCCAGGACGCATCTGCTCCCCTTTCAGATAAGATAACAACACACTTGCCGCCATCTCTGCCCTTATCGGATATCTCAAATTTTGCATCGCCGCCCCAGGTCTGTTCCTTCCATCCAACCGGCTTATTATCCTGAATATTTTCAAAAGATGGATTTTTCATCATATTACCAGCTCCAAAACAAATTGACGTAACCAAAACAATTAAAACCCCCGTCATAACGAAATGATATCTGTTCATTTTTTCCCTTTCTGTTTTATTGGCAAAATGAATAAG
>CAYZEH010000051.1:0-1148 GCA_964477135.1 uncultured Pirellulales bacterium
AGTTTCAAAGTTGCCAAAGCGATAGCTGCAAACATAGCAGCTAATAGCCAAAACCTGACAACAACCTGCGGCTCACTCCAGCCTGAAAGGTGGAAATGGTGGTGTATCGGAGCACATTTGAAAATCTTTTTTCCACCTGAATATTTGAAATAACCGACCTGAATTATTACGCTCATCAGTTCGATTACAAAAACGCCGCCAATAATCAGAAGCAAGATTTCATTTCTTGTAACAAGCGCACCATAACCCATTGCAGCACCGAGTGGAAGTGAGCCGACATCACCCATAAATGCCTGGGCAGGATGACAATTAAACCATAGAAAACCTAACACCGCACCGCAGATACTCGAGTAAAAGATACATAATTCACCTGCATGTGGGATGTGAGGCAGCAAAAGGTAACTCGACCAGGTTATATGACTTGTTCTTGTCATTGTCTCCGAGGCCACATAGCAAAGCAGGATAAGCACTAAACTTACGATGCCCACACAACCGGAAGCCAGACCATCCATCCCATCGGTTAAGTTTACCGCATTGCTTGTAGCGGTCAGATAAAATATCGCGATCATCACGAACATCCAGCTTGCCAGCGGGATACCGTATTTATAAAACGGCATCCAGAAAAGCGTACCATCATCTATATATCTGAAATCAGAATATAAAAATCTTGCGATAAGGACAGCTCCGCCGATCTGGAAAAGTAATTTTTCCCATGCTTTCAAACCATCCCGGCTTCGATGGCGAATATCACTTGTCAATTTCAACCAGTCATCAACTCCACCCAATGCGGCGAACCATATGACAAGTATAATAGCTTTTTGAACAAAAGGATTATTCAGCTTGGCCCACAAGAGGGTGCTGACAAGTACTGCTAAAATGATTATGAGCCCGCCCATTGTAGGGGTATTGGCTTTTTGTTTGGTTAGCTCATTTAATGCTTCATGGTGAAATTCGGGTTTGTCGCCGATCTTTTTGGTCATGAGCCAGCGGATTATCTTAGGACCCAGCAGCATAGCTATTAAAAAACTTGTCAAAATTGCGGCAATCGAGCGAAACATTACCTCTTGATAAGCATACAATCCCAACTTGTGGGTGAAAACATCACGTAACTGCCATAATAAATGATAAATCATAGTTTGCCTGTTTCT
>CAYZEH010000051.1:1248-14504 GCA_964477135.1 uncultured Pirellulales bacterium
AGCTAAAGAGCTGTTTAATTTTTTCTATTGTAAGCTCAAGTTTTGCCGAGCGCGAACCTTTCACTAACACTATATCGGAATCTTTAACGATTTTTTCCAGATTATTACATGCAGAAACCACATCTTTGAAAGATTTTATTTCAATATTACTGTTTTCTTCTACAGTTTGAGCGGCTATTGCGGAAAGTTCACCAACAGTGATAACAAGATCGATGTCAGTGTTAGATATATCCAGGCCAAGCTGTTGATGCAGTTTTTTACTTTCGCTGCCAAGCTCAGCCATGTCGCCGCAGATAAAAACCTTTCGACTGTTTTTAAAACTTTTCATATTTCTCAGTATTGCAAGGGCATTTTTCATCGAAGCAGGGTTGGCGTTATAGCAATCTGCCAGAATAGTAACATCACCGATTTTGATAGTTTCGGCTCTCATCGAGATTGCTTTGACAGTGTTTATCGCAGCAGCGAAATCCTTGATACTCATCCCCAAAGCCTTGCATATTGCCCAGCTTGTAATGGCGTTTTCAACGTTTCCAGGTCCGGGCAAAGGCACATCGATCTTTACCCCCTCGATCTTAAAGCTGCTCGAAAAGTCGGATAAGACAATATCTTCAGCGAAAATATCAGCAGAAGTGGATTGCCCGAAAGTAGTAAAGCTCAGGTTTCTCGCTTGGCAAGGCCCCTTAAGCTTTTCATTTACTATCAGCAAACCATCGTCTGTAAGACCAGCGGCGATGGATAATTTTTCTTCGATGATATTGTCCAGATTTTTAAAGCCCTGTAAATGAGCAACTGTCACTGTTGTAACCGCTGCAATATCCGGAGCAGCTATTTTGGAAAGATATTCTATCTCACCGGGATAATTTGAACCCAATTCCGCGATAACTACCTCATGTTGCGGATTCGCCGAGAGCAAGGTTATAGGCAAACCAATATTATTATTAAAATTTGCCGGCGACTGGAAAACATTATAATGTTTACTTAAGACTTGTGCAGAGATTTGCCTTGTTGTAGTTTTTCCAACCGAGCCGGTAATAGCGATAACTTTAAACTTCTGCTGTTTTCGATATTGACTTGCAAAATCAGCTAAGCTTTGCAATGCGTCATCTACTTTGAGGATAATTTTGTCACTTGGCCAATTGTTACATGGGTAATTTTCATTTACTACCACACATGAAGCACCATTTTCGAAAGCTTTGGTTACGTAATCATGGCCATCAAAATTTTCACCCTTGATAGCAAAGAAACAATCACCAGTCTTTACCGTACGTGAGTCGATACTTATCCCGGTTAAATTACCATTAAGATTTTTGCTTGAAGATGGATTAATTATTTTTGCCAGAGATGTGATTGAAAAACTTTTCATTTCTTATTCCCAATGCACTCAAGAGCAACTTTCTGGTCACTGAATTCAATTTTTTCATTACCTATGATCTGATATGTTTCGTGCCCTTTGCCTGCGATAAGAACAATGTCGTCTTCTTCTGCCATATCAATTGCGAATTTAATAGCGTTGGCTCTTTCGATTTCAACTTCAATATTATCAGCTACCGGGTTGTCAAAGCCTGTCATTATCTCGCCGATTATGTATTCAGGCTGTTCGCTTCTGGGGTTGTCGCTTGTAACAACAATAAAATCTGCATATTTTTCAACAGCCCTTGCCATCCTCGGTCGTTTAGTTCTGTCACGGTCTCCGCCACAGCCGAAAACTACTATCAATCTGCCTTTGCAAATTGGTTTCAGAGTATCCAAAACATTTGTCAGAGCATCGTCAGTATGGGCGTAATCGATAACAACTGTAAAATCCGCATTACAATCAAGTTTTTCCAGCCTGCCCGGAATAATCTTCATGGTTTCGAGTCCTTTGGCGGTTGTTTCAAAGTCAAAACCACCTGCCAGACAAATGCCGCCTGCTGCCAGAATATTGCTTATGTTATACAAACCCAGAAGGGGGGTTTTCAAAGTCTGCTGCTGGTCTTTGTATGTCATCAAAAATTCAGTACCACTGACATCCATAGCTTTAATGCTTGCTGTAAGGTCAGCCGGTTCATCAACAGCGTACCACATTATATTTGCTTTGGTTTTTTCAGCGATCTTTTTTGCGTGTGGCGACTGCTGGTTTAAAATCGCGGTTGAGTCTTTAGTTAAATTTTCAAACAGCAGTGTTTTTGCCTCAAGGTAACATTTTTCTGTTTTGTGATAATCAAGATGATCACCAGTAAGGTTTGTAAACGCAGCGGCTTTGAAATCAATTGTTGCCAAACGATTCTGGTCGAGTGCATGACTTGAAGCTTCTATTATCATATACTTTGAGCCTGCTTCGACCATCTGACTTGTCATATCAGCGATTGCGATACTATCAGGAGTGGTCAAAGGCGAATGAAGCTTTTTTGCTCCGGTGTCATAGAGGATCGTTCCGACCAGGCCGCATTTGAACCCTGCATTTTGTACTACCGATTGAACTAGAAATGCCACGGTGGTTTTGCCGTTAGTTCCGGTAACCGCAAAAGAGGTAAGCTTCGATGCGGGGTTGCCCTTATTTGCCTGAGCAAGTATTCCAAGAGCTTGCGTAGTGTCATCGACTAATACCAGCTTGACACCTTTACACTTGCATATTTTTTGAGAGACAATAAATTCGGCACCATTAGCGCGGGCATTGTCCATGAAATCATGACCGTCGCAGATGCTGCCCTTTATCGCAACAAAAACATCGCCTTGTTTAACCAGGCGTGAATCACTGCAAATGTTAATGTTTTTATTTGAAGATACTATTTTGAGCAATTCTTCAAAAACCATACAACTCTCCAAGATAAAAGCTTTTGCCCATTCTAACTTTTAATACCATTTATGGTAATAAATTTCCGCGAATAAATCCATATCTTATCTTTAAATTGTTTACCTGCGGATAAACGGAAAAATTTAATTGGGATTAGTATAATATGAATAATGCAATATCTTGTAAAAAGAATTGCTCTTTGGTCGCCTAAACAAATAAAAAAGCTACGGCACATAATACCGCAGCTTTTTATTACTAACTGAATATTTGGTTCTTACTTATTTTTTACGTCTGATGAGACCAAGAGCACCTAATCCAAGCAGAGCGATTGTCATTGGCTCTGGTACTACTACGAGGCTCATGTTGTCAAGTTGCAGTACTGACTCAGTACCCCAACCACCCATTTCGGTGTAAACGATAACCTGACCTTGGCTAACGATTGTATCACCTGATTCCATTGGTGCTAAAAGGGTGCTTTCCCAATTCCATGCGGCATCAAGTCTCTCATTGTAACCATAGGTGTCAATCTTAGCTGCATAATTTTTAGTTGCGTCCATTAGAAAGTTAGGAAACACAACGCCAGGTGCAGCAGTTGCAATTTTAAGCTCAGCCCAACCATTGGTGCCGAGGTCGGCTTTCCACATACCTGTAAGCTGTACTTTTGTACCTGCTGATACATCAACAACTTGATATATTCCGAATTGCTGCGCGAAACCATCTTCTGTGTTGCAGTTTATCAAGACGGAATAGTCCCCACTAACAGAATCGTTGGAAAAGGTTATATCACCAGAATAATCTGTTCCCCATTCACCTTCGTCTATCTTTGCATTCCAGGTATTCCAACCATTAATGCTGCCGTCACCATCTTCAAATCCAGGGTTAAATAGTAGATTTGAAGCTGATGCTATCCCAACTACAGCAAGAACCAATGCCAAACAAAATAATCTTCTCATATCTTCTCCTTTACAAACAAACACTACCCCTGTATCCCATGCAACGTACACAGAGACTCAAGGTAAATAATTACATTCAAACAAGCACAATACCGAAAAAAACCGGTAAAATACTTATAATAAATAAATTATAAAAGGGGTGAATAACAAATTCTCACTTCATCTTCTCATTAATCACACCTCTCCTGTCGCTTGGTGCAAACAACCCCAAGTACCTTATTTATAGACGATTGGACCAGGTTTGTCAAGAAAAAATAGTGAATTTTAGCAAAAGAAACTCTTTTACTCTTAACTCCTTGTTTTCAAAGGAGATATTTAAATTTAGGAGAGGTTTATTTTAAACCTTTCCTTCGTCATTGAGTACACCATCAAGCACAATGTTTGCCATTACAGGTCCTTCGTCTGTCATGGTTACCCAAGCGAAGTGGTCGAATTCACCTTTTGCCGGACCTGCGGGGTTGCCTCCTTCGCCGCTTGCACAACCGCCTGTTGTTGCCAGTGTATAATATTTTTTACCGTTTTTGACAGCCTTGGTATAGTGATGTATGTGGCCGCCGAATACTGTGTAATTTCTATCTGCCAGCATAGCTTCAATTTTAACCCAGTAAGGCTTTGGTGGATTATGACGCCACATGGGATTATGAAAAAACACGCAAGTCCAGCGGACATCGGTATGAGTTTTTATTACGTTTTCTATATATGCGACCTGCTCATCTGTTATCGAATTAACATTATCTTCATCGGTGTTGATGCAGAGCATTAAGACGCCTTTATAGATGAAATAGTAGTGATTCGGGCCGTGATTATTTTCCCATGCCTGACGCAAAAAATCGTTATAGCCGTGGTCGTGGTTGCCTGGTACATAGAAGAAAGGCATTTTCAACCGATTGACCATATAATTGAATTCATCCCATTTTTCCTGTGCTACATCCACACTTTTTACCCCATTGTTGCCGTCGATCAAATCACCGACACTCATAACAAATTCCGGAAGCATAAGGTTCAGTTTATTGACTGCGGTATTAAAAACTCCCGGGCGGTAATAGCCTGTTCGGTCAGATACTATGGCAAAGGTGAAATTTTTTGCGTCATTATAAAAGTCCAAATGAGTCCATGGTTTTGCATTATGTGAAATATTAGTCCTGAAGTTTTTACAGGATATAGTATTTTGGTCAGCTTTTGCGACTGATGGTAAATTAAGCCCCGCAGTAATAGCTGCTGCAGTTGAAAAAGATGCTTTCAAAAAATCTCTTCGATCAAATTTGTTCATAATTACACCCCATAATTATTCAAATTGAATATCAGTTAAAACAAGTTGTACAGAAGAATGGCCGTTATAAGTATTCATTTGAGGCTGATATGCCACGTTAAAGAACTCATTCTCCAGCAATTTCTTTTCATATTTTCCCATTCCAAACCCGATACACTTCAGTGAGCCGGTATTATCTTTAATAGCAACCTGAAGGTGATCGTTTTTAGAGCCGACTTTTCTCGGTGGGCTGTACAATCTGACACCCTTTGTAGCAAATATCGGTTCAGGATTTCCCTGTCCGAATGGTCCAAGGTTCTCCAACTCCCTTACGGTCTTTTCGGTAAATTGTTCGAGTTTTGCTTGAGAATCTATCGTTAATTTGTCGATGTTGTCATCGTTGATCAGGTGCTGCTGTGCATATTCTTCAATCGCATCGACAAAATCCGGAACTTTTTCTGTTTTTAGCGTGACACCGGCAGCCATTTTGTGCCCTCCGGCACTTATCAGATATTTGCTGAAAGAATTAATAGCGGCAAGTATGTTGAATCCTTTAACCGACCTCGCTGAGCCGTGAGCTATACCGTTGGAAGTGTTTATCATTATAGTAGGCTTATAATATTTATCTACTATCCTTGAAGCGACAATGCCAACAACACCAACATGCCAATTATCATTTGCCAAAACGATGCTTTTGCGGTCCGGATGATTAAATCCAAGTTGAGTAATTAATTCATAGGCCTGTTTGAGCATCTTTTTTTCACAGCTTCTACGCAAATCGTTTTGCTGTTTAAGGTAGTCCGCTATCTGCATAGACCGCATGTGGTTTTCGCTGGTGATAAGTTCGACAGCCAGTCTTGCATGCCCCATTCTGCCGGCAGCATTGAGCATCGGCGCCAGACGATAACCAACATGGAAACTGTCGAGTCCCTGGCCTGTAAGGTTAGTTGAATCTATCAGAGCCTGGATTCCGGAAAGCTGACATTGAGGCAGCGCCTTCAAACCGTAACTTACCAGTATTCTGTTTTCCCCGCGTAAATCCATCACGTCAGCAATAGTGCCCATCGCTGCAAGTGTTGTTGCGTTTATCATAAAGTTTCGCAGTGGCGGGTCAAGCCTTTGACTTGGATTAAATTCATTGGCCAAAGCCCAGGCGAGTTTATAGGCAACCATTGCGCCACAAGAAAATGGATTCGGATAATCAGGGTCAAGGGCCGTATGAACGATTGCGGCAGCGGTCGGCAATTCTTTGTCAAGCTGATGATGGTCGGTGACAATCAAATCAACTCCCAGTTTTTTCAGCTGTTTTGCTGCTTCAATTGCCCCGATGCCGCAGTCCACAGTTATCAAAAGCTGTGTACCTGATTGGGCCAGCGATTTTACCGCGTCGAGATTCAGACCATAACCCTCGTTTATTCTGTGTGGGATATAAAAATCGGCATTGGCTTCTAAAAGTTTTAAAAGATGTAGCAGAATCGAAACACTTGTGATGCCGTCTACATCATAATCGCCGTAAATAGTTATTTTCTCATTATTTTTGATAGCTTTAGCAATTCTTTCAACTGCCTCCGGGACTCCCGGCATCTCTTCAGGCTTGATAAGTGATGCCAGCTTGGGATCCAGAAAAAGCGATGCCTGCTGTGTGTCACAGATATCACGGTTTATCAGCACCTGTGCAACCAGCGGAGAAATATTCAGCGACTGAGCTAATTGCTCAGATTCGCTACTGGTAGGAGTAATATACCAAAGTTTTTTCTGTGTTTTAGTTGAAAGTCCCATTAATGAGCCGTTCCATCTTTCTAAAAAATAATATCCTTGCTGTGAAAAGCATTATAACAGACAAATACCATCAACAGCAAGGATTGTTTCAGCGGTTTGGTTATTTAAGGGATTTTACACCATTTTGTTTGTTTGCGGGTTTTAAGGTAAAGCCGAAGCTGACAGCAGTGGGATAGACGTTGTATTTCTCCAGTACGTCCATCGACCCACAGCTGGCGTTGCCAATACCTCGGTTTTTATAGTCAACACATAGGGTAATCTCCTTGTTGGGCTTTAATTCGTAAGTATGCTGAGCATCAGTCAACTGCTTCGCCGTATAGTTCAAAGCACTCATTGCCATTGGTTTTTCAGCAACTACCATTAGTCCAGACCCGGAATTATCAGTTAAGCTCGCCCAGCGAACATCTTCTTTGTTGCCGGTTTCCTGAGGATATACATATGGGAAATATTGTTCAGCCACGGTGGATTTGTATAGACCTATCGGCGAAGCTGTTTTTCTGTCAGCATAATTTTCGTAAGGCCCTCTGCCGAGCCAGCTAAAATTGGAAAATTCGCCTGCAACAGTAAATTGCATACCGAGCTTTGGCAAAGGCAGTGATTCGGGCAGGTTACCTATAGGTTTTACATTGTTCTCGAGCTTAATCCAGCCATTACGAGAAATTGTATATTTGCAATTATGTTCAAAGCCATTGGTCTCAGGGGTGGTTAAAGTATTGCAGGTTGTGATTTCAATATCGCCGCAATCAAGCTGGTTGATCTCCAAAGATTTCGGAGATAAATTCATCTGGTCAAGTTTTGCTTTCTCCCATTTTTTAAGCATTTGCTTATCATTGTCGGTCGGTGCTCGCCAGATATTCAAAGCCGGAGCTGCTATCGCCTTAGATGTTTTAATTACTTCTTTGCCGTTATATACGAGTGATGTCATGCAGGCGTTTTTTCTGCTGAAAGTAACTGAGAAATCATCGCCTGTAATTTTAATAACACTATCAGAATCTGCAATTTTCAAATCGTTGTATGTATCGAGCTTTGCTGTCTTAGTAGCAAGACTCTCAAAAGGCAGCTGCAATTGTTCAAACGCAACTTCGTAGCCTTTCTTGGCGTAAAGGGTATTAGCTTTTAGGTTGAAGGATAATTTCAACCAGTATTCTGCTCCTGGTAAAAGGGTTGGTGTTTTAAAATCAACGGTAACGATCTGACTTTCGCCGGCAGCAATATTTAAAACGGGTATTTTCCCTTGTTGAATAATTATCCCATCCTCGCAAAGTTCCCAGTTGATATCGTATTCATTAAGGTTCGTAAAAAAGTGTTTATTTTTTATTGTTACCTTATTTGAAAGCAGATCGTAAGGTTTAACCGATACCGGCTGATAAACTTTTTTAACTTCATATAATTCAGGCTGAGGTTTTCGATCAGCAGTGATGATACCATTAATGCACCATGTAAAATCGTTAGGATGGTCACCAAAGTCCCCGCCATAAGCTAAAAACTCCTGCCCTTTATCATTAGTTTTATAGAGTCCCTGGTCAACCCAGTCCCAGATACAGCCGCCCTGCATGTTGTCATGTGATTCAAAGCTATCCCAGTAATCCTGAAGACTCCCTGTAGAATTGCCCATAGAGTGCGCATACTCACAGAATATGAAAGGCCTATCGGACCAGCGTTTGGCGGCGTTTACAGCATTGTCAATCGTGTCATACATCGGGGAAATGATATCACTCACCGGGTTGCCATAGTTATCCTTATCAAGATAAACTACGGGCCTTGTCGGGTCTTTTGTTCTGGCGTATCTGGCCATGTGATTATAATTTCTACCAAAACCAGCTTCGTTGCCAAGTGACCAGATAATTACCGATGGGTGGTTTTTGTCACGCTCAACCACCGAAACCATCCTGTCAACTACCGCAGCTTTGAATTTCGGATCGTTTCCGCCGAAGTCAAAAAGATGGCCGCAAGATTCTACATTGGCTTCATCAATTACATACAGACCAAACTTATCACAAAGCTGGTACCACCTCGGGTCATCGGGATAATGTGAAGTTCTCACGGTGTTTAGATTAAACTGTTTCATAAGTTTTACATCTTCCAGCATTGTCTCGTAAGGCACAGCCCTGCCGAATCTGGGATGGTGCTCATGACGATTAACGCCTCTGACATAGATAGGAACGCCGTTAATGTGCAACTTAGAATCAAAAATTTCCACTTCCCTGAAGCCAAACTTTGTTGATTCAACTTCTATTGCCCTGCCGTCACTATCTTTGAGAACCAATACTATGGTATATAAATTAGGCTTTTCCGCAGACCATTTAAGTGGGTTTTTGACAATGCATTGGGTTTTTATTACCGAGCGATTACGATGGAAAATAAAATCCGCATCTTTTTTCATTACAGGCTCTTTTGAAACAGGCCTCAGTTGCGGGTCATAAAGGTAAACTTCAATAGTATGTTTTTTCGCTGATTTCCTGAAAGAGTTTTGCAGCTCAGCATCGATTTTCAAAATTGCGTCTTTATATTCCGTATCAAGATCGCAACGAACATAAAAATCCCGCAAGTGCACAGCCGGTGTAGAGAACATATATACATCGCGATAAATGCCGCTAAGCCTCCACATATCCTGATCTTCCAGATAACTGCCGTCCGACCAGCGGTAAACCTTGGCAGCGAGAACATTTTTGCCTGGCTTTAAATATTTAGTGATATTAAATTCTGCCGGAGTCATCGAACCTTGACTATATCCGACTTTCTGCCCATTAATCCAGAGATAAAACGCGGAATGCACGCCGTCAAAATGAATGAGAACCTGCCTGCCTTTCCAGTTTTGCGGAACAGTAAATTCAGTGCGATATGAGCCCACGGGGTTCGGGTCGTGCGGAACTACTGTTGGCTGAAGTTCAGGTTTTTGCTGAAATCTAAACGGAAAGCCATTGTTATAATAAATAGGCTTGCCGTAGCCCTGAGTTTGCCAGTTACCGGGTACATTTATATTGTCCCATTTTGAAATATCGTAATCAACTTTATAAAAATCAGCGGGACAATCTGCGGGTTTGGGGGACCATTTAAATTTCCATTGGCCGTTAAGTGACTTATAGAAGGGTGAATTTGTCGGCTCGCTTGTTATAGCTGTCTTTACATCAGCAAAAGGTGTTAATGTGCAATGAGCTGGTGTTTTATTAACGCTGAAAACTTCAGGGTTCTCCCAGTCCTGCAATTGCTCAGCATAGAGCGGAAAAGCTAAAAATAAAATAGCAGTGAATGTGATTTTGTAAATGTTTTTATAATCTAACATCATAATCCTTTCTGTTTGTTGAAAGTAATACATTTAAAGAATTATATAGTCGCAGAAAATGATTTTTGTTCAAGTATTGATTTAAAAAGCGCGTAATTGTTTTCTAAAAATCGCAATTATACTGATCCCAATTGAATTTTACCGTTTATCCGCGGGTAAATAACTTAAAAATAAGAAGTTACGGATTTATTCGCGGACATTTACTACCCTTAAGGGTATAGTTTCAAATTTGTGCTTTCCAGAGCCAACATCAGCTATCAACAAAAATTTACCATGCATCTTCCCATCCGTTTTTTTGCCGTCAAAGCTAACTATGCAACTCTCACCCAACACAGGCACAAAAACATCAGCGGTCGTATTAACAGGAATATCAATCTCAAGCTCAAATGATTTGCCGGGCACTTGTTTTAAGTCTACATAGATCGCCCCTTTTATGGTAGTCGTTTTAAAAGATGCCCATTTTAATTTGCCGGGCTGGGGTTTAATCTGTATTTTTGCAAACCCTGCCTCTAAAGGCTCAACCCCCATAAGCTTCCTCGGGATAATATTCGCCGGCGCCGCTCCCCATGCGTGGTTGTAGTCCTGATTGAATTTATATTTATTGTCCCATGCCTCGGTGCTGATTGTTGATTTTAGGCCATAGATCATATTCGCCCAGCTTCGGTCGTCGGTTCCAGTCATCAGCTCTAAAGCATAGTCTCCCATCCCAGCCTCATACAAAGCTTCAAGCAGATACTGCGCACCATAAACACTGCAAACCATCCCTCTGGATTTTATGAACTCCGCTACTGTCTTTTCATGTTCAGCCCGAACAATTCCCAACGCCAATGGAAACATATTCGCATGCAGACTACTATGGCCGGTTTCTTCGCCATCGATATAAAGACCTTTTGATTTGTTAAATAGTTTTTGATTTATGGAATTTTTAATCAGTTCGGCTTTTTTGCTATAAAAATCAGCGTCCTCATTTTTGCCGAGCACTTTCGCGATCTTACTCATCAAAACTATTGCTCGATAATGAAACGCATTCACCACCGTATTAATATTCACAAACTCATGGTCATCTGTCTCGCCAAACTTACCCCCAAGACTATTAGCCCCCCCATGGGGCCAATCGACAATATCGTAAGGCCTTGAATAAGACTTGATAAAATGCAATGACTTAAAAAATTTATCACTCCCAAGCCCCGTCCTCGTACTTATCAGCCCATCCTCTCTCGCAAGCTCAATCAAAGTCTTCGCCTGCAGGTCTTTGTAAAAATGTTTTAGCGAATCAGCATTTGCAGTCTGCATATAATCTTCCCACGCCATCAAAACAGAGTGTAAAAGCCATTCAGTCGGGTCGGTTGCATTTAAGATCATATGCTCGTGACTATTCCTGCATATCGTGTATTCCCCGCCGCAATAATAATAGCCTAACTGATTAATATAAGCATCTGCTTCGTAGGGAATCCTCTCTCTGTCGCCGTCAACAAACGTCCCGCAAAAGCTCGTCGCCTTCATGGAATACCTGCAAAGCTCCCACACATCATTCAGTACATTATCGCTGCATCTGAAATAACACCCCTGATCGTCGAACGGGTAATGAACAGCCACTTGGCGAACCATATCCGCGGCAATGATCTGCTTGGGTGCGTTTGTTATCTGGCAGTACCTAAATGGCATCACCTCGCCGATATATTCAGGCATCTTTATACAACCGGGCTCTGTTGTGTTTCGTTTGTTCGCTGCTATGTCAACAGTATAAGTATGAGTCCCTTTTTTAAGAACCAGTTCCATTTTGCGATACCGCCTGTGGTCTCCAGGCGTTGTGTTTACAAGATTATCCAACGTTTTCAATTCGCCAAGATGCACATCAATGCCCCACCCCGTAGCCGGGCTGGTTAATGTTAATTTAACCGTCCCGAAAGCAGCTCTCCCGAAATCAACAAAAGTACTTCGAAATTCAGACTTATCGATAACTTGTGTCGGCGGTATTTCTGTTTTCTCAAGTTTATAACAGTCCGTTTTATATTCACTTGATATCTCAGATGTTTTGAATATCTGCTTCTTCGACCACTCACTAACCTTGTCGTCTTTATTCCATATCCGCACCTTCCACCCATATTGCGAATTTGATTTTAACCCAGGCCCCGCAGACCTGATATTTGTTGATTGGTTTGAAGCGACCTTGCTGCTGTCGACTAAAACATTTTTTTCATTAGAGACAATTATCTGATATGCGGTTTGGCAATCATTATTACAATTTGAATTTACCACCCAGCCTAAAACAGGATTGGCAGTTGTGATAAATGTCTTTTCAGGCCAAACAAAAAACTGACACGTCAGCCTGTCAGGTGCGGGCAAAATCTCATCGTCAGCAAAACAAATACAACAAAAGCTGCAGGCCAAAATTGCTAATAACACAAACTTTAACTTCATTTTACCCTCTTCTGAATTTACCAGATAGGAGTTTCAGTTGGAGTGTAACCTAACTTGCCCCAGATAGCTATCTGAACACGGTACAGATCCTGATTGCCGAGTTGGGTTTTTTCATAATCATGATCATTTGCAAGTTCAATCGTTCTCTTATCCATCCACTTCCAGTACTCACTATGGCCGTCAGCAAAAGAAAAAGTCATACCATCACTATGTCTTTTAGAAGGAAAGTCCCACCACCTTTCCTTGTCATAATGAGCGGTATAACTTACCGCGCCATCAATCTCACCTTCATCAGCAAACACCATCCTGCGATCAGGTTTTTTTATAGTCAAAAGACTTTTGTCAGGCAGTATCTCATCTTTCCAACTAAAATTCCAATGCCCATTCATAGAATCACATATTGAGTAAGTGACAAATTCCCCTTTTTCAGAAGTTGGACAAGCATATAATTTATAATCTTGGCAGTATGGATATAGCAAACCATCTTCTATCGAAGCTATGCATTCCTCAACACTGTTACCTTTTTTCACTGAACAAAATCCATTTATCCAGCACCTCTCATAAGTTTCATCTTCGCATAGCGCTCCTTTACCAGCACTTGTTTGGCCATTAACAATTAATTCATCGTTGTCTTGTGCATAACAAACCCAACCCAGACCAAGCTGTCCTAAATGACTCAAACATACCACTCTCTGAGCCTGCGCCCGGGCAGCTTGAAGTGATGGCATTAAAATAGCCATCAAAAGTGCTATAATCGCTATGACGACCAATAGTTCAACGAGAGTAAACGCTTTCTTC
>CAYZEH010000052.1:0-14383 GCA_964477135.1 uncultured Pirellulales bacterium
TATATGTCAACTTACTTGGAGCAACTATACCAGAACCTGCAACAATGTTGCTACTTTGCATGGGAACTTTATTCTTAAGCAAAAAACCGTCTCTAAATAGAAAACTATAAAAATTCTGTATCAGCAATAATTACCAGGTAGTTTATAAATTAAAAATTTAAGACCTCTGACAAACAATACAACCGCTTTATTTAAAAGGTAAAGCGGTTTTTCTATAACAATCAGCAAATAAACACCCTCTTAAAAAAACAAATCCATAAAAACAAAGCTTAAACCATCTAAAACTCAAAATAATCTTGACTAAATTAACATATAAGCGTAGTATTTCAGGCATATTATAAAAGAACACAAACCTTTTAGGGACTATTGTTATGGATAACAAAGCAAAAAAAACGGATTTATGGGTTTTCATCGTAGCTGTTTCTCTGCTGGTACTGGTCGGCTGTGGAGCACCTGAGAAAAAAAGGAAACAGATAGAACCTTACGAACCACTATCTGAAATAACTCAGGATTCTACAATTGGTTCGCTCGCCGAGGCATTTTCCTACGGCAAAGTCGCTGTCGAAGGCTACGGAATAGTCGCGGGCTTAAACGGCACAGGCTCTTCTGAGTGCCCGCCGCAAATAAGAACATACCTGAAAAAATACATACTCAAAAATGTACCCACAAGCAAGTTGGACATAGACGAATTCATTGACAGCAGCGACACCTCGGTTGTACATATTTACGGAGTTATCCCGGAAGCAGTCTCCAAAAACCAGTATTTCGACTTGCAGGTAAATGCTCTGCCTGGCTCACAAACAACATCCCTTAAAGGCAGTTGGTTATATGAAAGCGACCTTAAAGTCGCCGGTAGTTTTGGAGTTACACTAAAAGTCCTTGCCAGTGCAAAAGGTCCCGTTTATATAGACACTCTCGGCGATGCCATAGGTGACGAAAAAACAGGATACATCCTCGCAGGGGGTACTGCACTACAAGAATACAGAGTAGTCTTAGCTCTAAGAAAACCTGACTTTAAAATTGCAAGTCTGATACGCAACCGGATAAATGAACGATTCGGAAACAACATCGCAAAGGCAACCTCACAGGGAATTATCGAGCTGAAAATACCTCCAAAATACAGACATCAGAAAAAAAGGTTTTTGCAGATTTTAAGTGCAACCTACCTCGTCCAGACAGAAGAATCAACAAAACAAAGAGCTGCAAATTTCGTTAGAAAGCTGGCTGTCGAACCAGACAAAGGCCCCACGGAAATCACAATTGAAGCGATAGGAAACCAATGCCTTAGCAAACTTGCTGCCCTGCTGGAATTATCTGACCAGCACATTCGCCTAAGAGCGGCAAGATGTATGTTAAACCTCGGCTCCGATCAAGGTCTTAATGCTCTAAGGCAAATAGCAATGGACAAAAATTCACCTTACCGAATTGAAGCAATCGAGACAATCACCGCATCTGCATCACGCAATGACGCTTCTGCTCTGGTAAGATCACTCCTGAAAGATGAGGATTTTAATATTGTAAAAGTTGCCTATGAACAACTCAGAAAACTTAACGATATCGCAATCACTCAAAAACTTATCGGCAGAAACTTCTATCTCGAACAAATACCAATAATAAAGCAAAAATACATCATGGTATATCGAAGCGATCAACCAAGGGTTGTTATCTTTGGAGCACCGATATATTGCAAAGAAAACATTTTTATCGAATCTGAAGACGGAAACATTATATTAAACGCCCCAGCGGGACAAAAATATGTTTCTATCATAAGAAAACACCCCAAAAGGCCTAATGTGCTTGTAAAATTAAAATCCTCTTTCGAGCTCAGCGATATTATCACAACTCTTTGTGAAGAATCAGTCAAAAGAGCTCCCAAAAACCAGACCGGGTTAAATATTTCATATGGAGAAATGATATCCCTTCTTAAACAAATGGTCGACAAAGGCGCAATTAAAGACGAAAATGTGCAATTCAAAGCCGGTCCAATGCCCAAAATCGAACAAATATCAAGAAATTACTAAGGAAAGACCGATAATAGTAGTGTATACTACCCCTGAATTGAGACAAAATTATTATTAATCGTTTTTCTGGAGCTGACACAACAGGAACAAATATGAGACTTCAAAAGATTATTCTGAACGGATTCAAAAGCTTTGCGGACAAAACTGAATTTAGCTTTGACTGTCCCGTAACTACCATCGTAGGGCCAAACGGATGCGGAAAAAGTAACGTTGTTGACGCTATTAAATGGGTACTCGGCGAACAAAGCGTTAAGAGCCTGAGAAGCGGACAGATGGCAGATGTCATCTTCGGCGGTTCTATAAGCAGAAAACCATCCCCTTCCGCAGAAGTTAGCCTGCTTCTCTCCGGCACCAGCGGAAAATTGGCAATTGAGGGAGACCAGCTGAAGATTACCAGAAAAATATTCAAAAGCGGCGACAGCGAATACAGGTTAAACAACAAAATCTGCCGACTCAAAGACATCCGTGAACTACTCATGGATACCGGCATAGGTGTAAAAGCCTATTCTATCATCGAACAGGGACAGGTTGAAAGGCTTTTGACTTCCTCAAAAACAGATAGAAGAGCGATCTTTGAAGAAGCCGCCGGTATCAGCAAATACAAAGCTCACAAAAAAGAAGCTTTGAGAAAACTCGACCGCACCGAGCAAAACCTGCTCAGACTCGCGGACGTACTGGCTGAAGTCCAGAAACAACTGCGAAGTATAAAACTCCAGGCCGGTAAGGCAAGAAATTATCTTGCATACACCGAAAAACTTAAAGAGCTCCAGGTAAATTATTCCCTCGTCGAATACCATAAAATAAACACCCTCACGAAAAAGAAAAAGCAAACCCTTGAAAAAATGCAGCAGAGTTTCGCATCTGTTGCGGCACAGGTCGCACAAAACGATTCACTCATCAGCTCATTGGGCGAAGAGATAATTGAAACCGAAACAAAACTAAATCAAAGTGACAATACATTTGTATCTGTCCAGAGCAAGATCGAACAGAAACTCCAGAGAATAGAGTTCCTCAAAGATCGTATCAACGAATTAACCGAAAGAAAAGACGGCTCATCTGAAAGAATTGAAAAACTTCAGCAGCAGAAACAAAACTTCACCGAAGACCTCGACTATTATAATGATGAACTTCAAAACAGCAACACAGCATTGCAGGAAAAGACCAGCCAGATCGAAAAGTTGCAAAAAGACATAGAAGTAATAAATGCCGAATGCGCCTCTCTCGAAGCTGACCTCGAAGATGAAAAATCCGGCATCATCGATGCAGTAAGAAGAACCGCTCAGCTGCACAACGAACTGCAAAGTATAAATGTTTACCGTGACAACCTTAGCAGCCAGAAAGACAGACTCGCCGGCAGAGCTGACACCGCTCAACAACAGCTTCAGCAATTATTAGCTCAAAAGGCACAAAACCAGGTCAGGCTCACCGACATTGATAAAGTCCTCGACGACCTCCAGCAAAGCCTTGATACCAAGCGTAAAAAAGCAAATGAGATCGAACAGCAGATCGAACAGGACAAAAATCAGCTTATCAACAGCAAAGAAGCCAGAAGTGCCCTAAGCAGTGAAATGACTATCTTAACAGATATGGAAACAAGGCACGAAGGCATAAACAATGCGGTTAAAAATATCATCCGGCAAAAATCCAGCCAAAGCGGCAAATACGAATATGTCCAGGCAATGGTAGCAGAGGCTGTCACAGCCGACGTCGAATATGCCGGTGTCATAGAAGCAGCACTCGAAGGCAAAACTGACTCGCTGATAGTCAACAATTCCTCTGCCCTGTTTGCGGATAAAGAAACACTGGACAAACTCGACGGCAGAGTAAACTTTATCTGCACCGATAAGATCACACCATTCGTTGACTCGACAGATTTATCAAAGTTCCCGTCTGTCAAAAGCCGAGTCGCTGAATTAGTTAAATATGATAGCCAATACGCCCCATTAGTCTGGAATCTGCTCGGCAAAACACTGCTGGTCGATTCAATCGAATCCGCTATAGAGCTGATGCCTCAACTCGGCGATGAATATAGATTTGTAACACAAAATGGTGAACTGCTAACCGGCGACGGTTCGGTAAAACTTGGCCCTGTCGGTAAAACCACCGGGCTGATCTCAAGAAAAAGTCGTCTCAATCAGCTTAATGAGGCTCTCAGCAATATTACAAAACAGCTATCTGCCACACAAAATCAGATAACTCAAAACCAGCAGACAAGCCAGCACCTCGCTAAGCTTCGCAAAGAGCTAAGAACCGCAATTTATGAAGCTAATACTGAAAAGACGCAAATAAAGGCAAAACTAAATCCTCTCCAGGAAAACATAGAACGAATCAAAAAAGAACAACCTCTCATCACTGGTGAGATCGACCAATTGGCTGAACAGATCGACCAGTCGGTACAAAAAGAATATAACTCAAAGCAAAAGCTCGAAGAACTCGAAACGGTAAACACTGAAAGAACTGCCCGAATTGAAGAACTCGAAACTCTTTTCGCCGATCGTAAAATGCAACAGCAAGCTCTTGCAGGTTGTCTGACCGACATTAAAGTATCCCTGGGACAGATATCAGAGCAAAACAAAGCGATGAAGCAGACCATCGCAAGCATTGAAAATCAGGCCAAAGAGAATAACTCCCTGATGCAGGCTGCTAAAAATGACTCACAAAACTGCGGCTCACAGGCACTACAGGCACAAAGAGACATCCTAGCTTGTGAATCCGAAATCTCTGAACTGTTCGTAGAAAAAGAAGAAAAACAAAATCAAAGCAGACTGCTGCGTGAAAAGGTAAACGAACTTCTCGAAAAACAAAAGCAGTTAGAACAACTCATACGCGAAAAACGCTCAGAAGAATACGAAATAGACCAACAGATAAATGAACTGAGAATTGAACTTAGTCAGCTTGAAGTTAAAGAACAGGGACTTGTTGAAAGAGTCCGGGAAGAATTAAACCTCGACCTTAATCAATCGTATGAAAACTACGAAGATCAGGAAGTTGACTGGCAAGCGGTCAAAGAAGAAATAGCCGATCTTAAAGGCAAAATCGAAAGGCTTGGCAATGTTAATATTGATGCCATCGAACAGCAGGAGGAACTCGAAAAAAGAAATGAATTCCTTTCAAGTCAGGTCGAGGACCTTAATAATTCTAAAAACCAGCTCCAGCAGTTGATAAACCGTCTAAACAAACAAAGTCGCGAAAAATTCAGAGAAACATTTGAACTGATAAGGGAGCATTTCCAGCAGATCTTCCGTAAACTCTTCGGCGGAGGTAAAGCTGACATCCTGCTCGAAGATGCTGAGGACATTCTCGAAAGCGGCATTGAGATCATGGCCAAACCTCCTGGAAAAGAAACAAGAAGTATTTCCCTGCTCAGCGGTGGTGAAAAAACTATGACTGCGATTGCGCTTTTGTTCTCCGTATTCAAAGCAAAACCATCGCCGTTCTGCCTGCTCGACGAAGTTGATGCCGCTCTTGATGAAACCAATAATGAACGTTTCAACAGGATAATACAGGAGTTCCAGAAAGACTCACAGTTTATAATAATCACTCACTCAAAACGTACGATGAGCATCGCTGACGAACTTTTCGGCGTAACAATGCAGACCAGAGGCGTAAGCAAAAAGATCAGCGTCAAGTTTGAAGATTACGATGCCGACGAAGATAACGCCGCTGTAGCTTAGACATACTAACAGATGACAAAGCTGTTGCTATGGCAATTGGGAATAAAAAAAACCTCCCCGCCATTGCCGACACTCTGCCTCCTTAGCTCGCGTGTCAGCCTGGCAAACTCCACTGTGCTGCCGAACAACCTATTTCGACCACATCGGCAATTGTACTAAAATTTATGCTTTTTATAAACTGTGGTTATTACTGGATTTTCAATAAAAATTTGAAAATTTTAAAACTGCTATAATACTGATCCCAATTGAATTTTACCGTTTATCCGCGGGTAAATAACTTAAAAATAACAAGTTACGGATTTATTCGCGGAAATTTCTTACCCTGAAGGGTATATTTCAAGATCCATTGCTATTTTTACAAGCTCAACCGCATTTTTAGCGTCAAATTTGTGCATTATATGATTGCGATGGTCCTCGATAGTACGCACCGAACGATGAAGAACGTCTGCGATTTCTTTATTGCTTTTGCCGCTTACAATAAATTTCAACACTTTTTTCTCCATCCTGGTTAACTTTTTACCCTTAAGCTCACTGCCTTCATCATTGCTAAGTATATTCTGTATCACAGGGATCAATCGGTCACGATCAAGAGGCTTTTCGATAAAATCATAAGCTCCATTTTTAACTGCCCGCACTGCCATAGGAATATCTCCGTAACCGGTAACAATCAAAACATCAAGCAAAGGCCTAATCTTTTTTACTTTCTCAAGAAGCTCAATGCCGTCAAGCCCCGGCATACTGACATCTGTAATTAAAAGATCACAATCTCCTACTGACAACTCATCAAGACAACTCATACCGTCTTCAAAACATATCACATCATACCCGTGTCGTTCAATCGTCCGCTGGACAATTTTCCGAATCTGGGACTCATCGTCAACAAAAAATATTCGTTTCTTCTGATTTACCATTACGCACCTCTTACATTATAGGTATTTGTCGGTATCTTTACAAAAAATGTAGTCCCATCCCCTGGTCTACTCTTAACTGATATCTTACCGCCAATAGCATCAAGTATTCTTTTAACTATACAAAGTCCCAGACCGGTCCCATCAGACTTCGTTGTAAAAAATGGTTTGAAAATTTTATCGACATGCGATTGCTCTATCCCTCCGCAATCATCGGTAAATGTCAATATAATCATATCATCCTCGATATAACCATTGATTTTCAATTGCCTGTTTTTCTGATCACCCGCAGCCTGGATCGCATTTTCTATCAGGATAAAGAACACCTGCTCAATGTCAAATAAATGATCTAAACAGGAAAGAACCTCCTTTATATCAGAACTGATTATCAGCTGCACATTGGATCGTCTCGCAGTTTTAGACATTAAACTCACGATCTTATCAAGTATCCTGCCACTATCGCTTTGATACTCTTTGGTTATATCATAAGAAGGTTTAGCAACATCACGAAATCGCTGGATAACCCTGCTTGCCTTTTGTATTTCTATCAAGCTGTCATTTATATCCTCAGTGACCTTCTCACAGTTACTTACTTTTGAAAGTTCCAAAAGACAATCCTGCAATAACAATCTGATCACCGTCAAAGGCTGATTAAGTTCGTGAGCAACTGTCGCGCCGATCATAGCAAGTATAGCCAACCTTTTGGTCTGACTTACCTGCTCACGGTAAAGGTCAAGCTTTTCCTCTGCCGCTTTGATATTGGTAATATCACGAGAGAACCCCTGTATTTCTATAACATCACCAGCACTATTTAAGATAGGCCCGGTTCGCACTTCACAAGGAAATTCACTGCCATCTTTCCTTATATGCGTCAATTCAAAAAAGTAACTCTTATTTTCCAAGACTCCCTTGTTACGCTTCTCCAATGAAGCAAATACCTTCTGGGCACTGTCTTCCCCCAAAAAAACAGAAAAAGACTTCCCTATAAGCTCCTCCGGCCTATACCCTACCATCCCTTCTACTGCTTTACTGACAAAGGTAAATATACCATCAAGGTTAATACGCCAGACAACATCCGTTGAACAATCGATCAGACTATGATAACGTGACTCTTCACTGCTAAGCTGCTGCTGGAGCTTCTCCGCCAAAACAAGCTCCTCCCTTAGTCTTTTATTCTCAGCTTCAAGACTTTCTATCTTTTCAAGCTACATGTGAAATTCACCTGCCTCAGTCACAGCTGATTTCTCCCTTTTCAACTTTCCTTTTACTGAATAATTATTTACTACATCTCCATATTCATTATATCAAAAAAAAAAAAGTTCACAATATAAACTAAAAAAACCTGAATTATTATCAAAAATAGTACCCAATACACCAAATTTACGCTGTGCAGGTTATACTAAAATTGATATCATGCCGTTTTTTGAATAGAATCGGCTTTTAGTGCTTTTAAGGAAAACTGAGATGGACGATAAACTCGATAAACATATTCTGAAAAATGGAATGGTTTTGCTCGGCGAACCCATGGAATCTGTAGCCTCTGTGGCTTTTGGTTTTATACTCCCTTGCGGCTCTGCCACTATTGCCGTTGGTCTTTGCGGAGCCGGCAACGTCATAGCTGACTGGATATTCCGTGGAGCAGCTGGTAAAAACACCAGACAGATTTCCGATGAAATTGACGGCCTCGGTTTGCACCGCGCCGCTTCACTTGGAAGCTCTCACTTATCCCTCGGAGCTGTACTCGAAGCAAGCAGCCTCGATAACGCATTACCGATTTACGCAGACATTATACAAAAACCAAACCTCGAAGATGACCAGTTTGAATTAGCAAAACAACTCGCTGCCGATTCGGTTCTGGCTCTTGAAGATGCCCCAAGGCAAAACGTAATGCTGAAATTGCGGGAAAGTTTCTATCCTGACCCTATCGGAAGGTCAACAGCAGGCAAAATCGAAGACCTCGAAAAACTTACCGCTAAAAAAACCAGACAGATAATCAATAACAATTTCAATCTTTCCGATACTATCTTTTCCATCGCGGGCAAATATGATTTCGACGCAGTGATTAAGCAAATGGAATATCTCTTTAACACAGATAAACGCCCTGCTGCCGAGCACGCAAAACTTCAGCAAAAACAAAATGAGTATACGCACTTTCCAAATGAAGGTGCACAGGTTCATATTGGCATGATGACAAAAACTGTCAAATCAGACTCACCTGATTTTTATAACGCACAGGTTGCAGTTTCGATTCTCTCAGGTGGAATGAGCGCAAGATTGTTCACCGAAGTAAGAGAAAAAAGAGGCCTCTGTTATGCAATAGGTGCTAGGTATCACAGCCTGAAAGATGCCGCCGGTATTATGTGCTACGCAGGCACAACCCCCGACAAAGCGCAGGAAACTCTCGATGTCATAATCGCTGAATTCGACAGGCTTAAAAATGGCATCACAGAAGAAGAATTGCAAAGAGCAAAAGTCGGACTGAAAAGCTCGCTCATTATGAGCAGTGAATCTTCTGCCAGCAGAGCTTCCAATATCGCCGGCGATTTCTACATACTAAACAGGGTCAGATCTCTCGACGAAATAAAACAGGAAATTGAAAAAATATCCGTCGACTCCGTGCTGAAGTTCCTCAATGAAAACATATTCGCCGATTACACGGCAGTTACTATTGGTCCTAAACAAGTCAAAATAAACTAAAAAGAGTTAACTATGGAATTCAAAGAAAAAACATTAGATAACGGTCTGAAAATAATTGGCGAAGTAAACAAATCTGCAAAATCAGTGGCTATTGGTTTTTTTGTTAAAACAGGCGCAAGAGATGAAACGCACCAAATCAATGGCGTTTCACACTTCCTCGAGCACATGCTTTTCAAAGGAACAGAAAACCTCTCCGCTCAGCAGGTAAACGAAGCCTTCGATAAAACCGGTGCGCAATTCAACGCTTTCACCAGTGAAGAAAACACCGTATTTTACTCAGCTGTCCTGCCTGAATATCTCGAAGAAGTAACCGGACTCTGGTCACAACTGATGAGACCAAGCCTTCGCGATGATGATTTCAATATCGAAAAAAACGTCATCAAAGAAGAAATAGCAATGTACCAGGATATGCCGAACTTTGATGTAATGGATCGCTGTAAAACTCTTTTCTTTGATTCGCACCCTTGCGGCAACAGCGTTCTCGGCTCGGTGGAAAGTATCGACGCACTGACAGCACAGCAAATGAGGGATTATTTCGCAAAAAGATACGCTCCGGATAATATCAACGTCGCTATCGCGGGTAATTTCGATTTCGAACAGATATGCCGAACAATAAAAGATGGTTGCAGCTCCTGGCAAAAACAAAACGTCACAAGGCAAACACCTTACACCAAAGGTGTAACAAAAATACAAGCACTCGAAAAAAATAACCTCCAACGCAACCACATCTGCCTGATAAGCCCTGCTGTCTCAGCGCAAGACAAAGCAAGATTCGCATTCAGATTACTCACCACCATCATCGGCGATAGTAACGGCTCAAGATTCTTCTGGGAATTAATCGACAAAGCACTCGCTGAAAGCGCAGCAATGCAACTCGAGGACATGGATGGAACCGGCGCACTTTATACCTACATCAGATGCAGCCAGGAAAACACCGAAAAAGTCCTCGAAATAGTAAATGGCATTTTCGCCGAGCTTGCGAAAAACGGCATAACCGAAGATGAACTCCAAAAAGCAAAAAACAAAAGGCTCAGCGCAGAGGTAATAAGGAACGAAATACCAATGGGCAGATTGATCGACCTGGGCTTTAACTGGATATATTTAAAAACTTACCGCGATCTTCAGCTCGATATCGATGCTTTCAAAGCTGTGACAGTAGCAGACGTTAATAGCCTCATAAAGCAGTATGACATGAGCAAATTTACGCAATTTTCGATAGGCCCAGCCAAATCTTGTTAAGATAGTTAATTAACCCTTGATTTATTCGATAAAAAAAGCTAATATAGGGCATATCAAGGAGTCCTGTGATGAATGAAAAAAATGATAACAAACACTCAGGCGGTATTGAACCTTTCAAGAGCCAGCCTGATAAAAATACTGACAATGAAGATACAGCCGAACCAGCAAAAGATATCAGCATCGAACCGGTCAATCAGGAAGAATTGTCTGTGCTTTTGTCTGAACCGACAGGTTATGCTGACATAGTAAAGCAGATCAGAAAAGACACTATCTCACAGAACAAAACCAATCAGCGAAAAAAAACCAGCAACATACCAGAATATGACCTCGGAAAACAAATGCTCGCTTCTCATAGAAAAAATACTGCTGCGAGAAGAAAAGCTCCAGGTCAAAAAGCTCCGATCCCCATCAAATCAATACCGACCCATGCACCGGTAAAGCCTGCGCTAATGGTCGATACACAAAAACCACTAATCGCTGATATACAAAGCGAAGCTATAATAAGAGAGATAGTAGCAAGGGATATCACCAGGCTTTGCCGCTGCAATCGGGCATAGCTTCTTTCAATATCCATATTTATCACACTGCTTTCACACAGAAAGTATTTACAGCTCAAAAAAAACACGCTATATTAGTTTTTTAGCAATTATTATCGGTTCTATACTTAGAAAGGATTTAAGATGCACCGAATCAAAAGCATTAAATTGGCGGCAATAGCAATTCTCATTAGCACTTTGACTTGCATAACCTTTGCAGATGTCTCCGTGCCTGGCATTTTCTCAGACAACATGGTTCTGCAAAGAAACATCAACATAAAAGTCTGGGGCTGGGCTGACGCAAATGAAAAAGTTACCGTAACGCTCAGCGAAAAACAAGTCTCTACAACCACAGATGCTCAGGGCAATTGGTCAGTAAAACTGCCCCCATTCAAAGCAGGCGATCCACTAATAATGACCATCAAAGGCAACAACGAAATAGTCTTTGAAAATGTCCTGATCGGTGAAGTCTGGATATGCAGCGGTCAATCAAATATGCAGTTAGGCATCGCAAGCGTCCTCAATGCAGAAGAAGAAATTAAAAATGCCGACTACCCTAATATAAGATTATACTCGGTTCCACAAAGAATTTCCGGGACCGCTCGCCCGGATTTAAATTCCCGCTGGGTAGTTTGTAATCCCAAAAACATCAGCAACCGCTGGAGTAGTTTCTCAGCAGTTGCATACTTCTTCGGCAGAGAGATTTACGAAAAAATAAACGTCCCCATAGGCCTTATAAACTCATCATGGGGCGGAAGTCACATCGAAGCGTGGATACCTGAAGACGGCTTCTCCTTCTCACCAAAACTAAGAGACCTTGCAAAATTCACAAAAGACACAAATAAAAAGTACCGCAAAAAACTAAAAGAAAATCTCGACGCAACTGATAAAAAACCGAACTGCTTCGGCGTACCTTTTGTCATGCCGAAACATCCTTTCGACGTCGCAGGCGGAACATACCCCACAAACCCGACATGCCTTTACAACTCAATGATAAACCCGATAGTACCATACGGCATCGCAGGGGCAATCTGGTATCAGGGAGAATCGAACCGCCAGGACGGCATGCTGTATTATGAAAAAACCAACGCAATGATCGGCAGCTGGCGAAACATCTGGCAGCAGGGAGATTTTCCGTTTTACTACGTCCAGCTCGCACCGCTTCATCAGGGACAACATTACAAAGATGACCAGCTTCCAAAACTATGGGAAGCACAGGTCGAAGCTTTAAAAATTAAAAATACCGGCATGGCTGTCACCACCGATCTCGTTAACGACTTGTGGAACATACACCCAAAGAACAAGCAGGATGTAGGCAAAAGACTCGCACTATGGGCACTGGCAAAAACCTACGACCAAAAAGACATCGTATACAGCGGGCCATTATACAAAAAAATGAAAGTTAAAGGCGATAAGATTATTATTTCTTTCGACCATGCCGACTCAGGCTTGACAACAAGAGATGGAAAAGAGCCTGATTACTTTGAAATTGCCGGCAAAAATAAAAAATTTGTAAAAGCTAAAGCAATCATCGAAGACCAAACTCTGATTGTTTATAGCGAAGAAATCAAAGATCCAGCTGCTGTAAGATTCGCATGGAACCAGCAAGCCATGCCGAACCTTTGCAACATGGAAAAGCTGCCCGCATCGCCTTTTAGAACAGACAGGTGGTAAAGCAGCAGGAAAAAGCTGATAAATTTGCTGATTTGGCTGACTTTTTTGTTTTTTTATAAAAAAACAAAGATTCTGACGGAGACACTCTTGCAATTAGCACCAGCAATATGTAGACTTCTGTCTTACATTCGGAGAGGTGACCGAGTGGCTGAAGGTAACGGTTTGCTAAACCGTCGTACGGGCATATACCTGTACCGGGGGTTCGAATCCCCCCCTCTCCGTTAAAAAGCAGGCGTAAGCAACCTGCTTTTTTTATGCGCAAAAATAACTGAAAATATAATAAGGCCGACGAGAACCCTTTAATGCCAAGATTAACACAGGCCTTTGACGCCGCCAGCCGAAGCCACAGCCAGCCAGAATGAAAGATAATTTTTTTACACGTCCTTAACCTTGAAACAGGCCTTTCAGTAAAGGTTTTCGCATTATTTGATGACCTCGAAAGAACCAGTCTGTTGTCATATCTGCACTGCCTTTTGGTGGAATGAGTCCCTTGGCATATTTAGGATTAACAGGTGGTTTGGAAATTACTAAATTAAGTGGAATCGCCGAGTTCTCGTTTATAACAGCCAACTGTTTGTTTTCAGGATGTATATTGCACCATCCGTGAGCACATGGACCAAAATCATTCGTGGCTATATACAATTTTTCGCCACGACCCAGTATAACCGGCACAAGAGAATCAAATTCATTTTTAATAAGCTCCGGTATCTGAAACTCATCTGCCATTTTTTCACCTTTCTTACGAGCTTTTTTGAGATAATCCCGGGCTTTGTTAACAGGATGATCGAATGCTTTATCAGAAATAAATATACAGACCTTACTAAACTTCGAATCAGTGAGCATAGTAAAATCTTCAAACTTGGCGGGGATCATATCAATGTAGCCCGTTTCTTTCCAAAGACTTTGAAACGTCCTTGACGGGGCATCTATCATTACATAAGTCCAATCCTGCTCCCATGTCTCGTTGGGAGGCTCAAAGCCATTCAAAATAGCTTTCGCATCAGCAGTGCCGGACGGCACATCATCGCCACCGCTGAAAACTTGTGGATCAAAAACAAATACATTGTTATGGCCATGCTGAGGTAGTAGAGGTGTAACCAAAGCCTTGTTGCATACTACGTCATTTATTCCCACATAAATCGCAAGAACAGTTTCCGGCACATCAGGGATAAGATGAGCCAATTCTAATGTATTAACATCCTCATCCAAAGCCAGGTACTGACCTGTCTGCAAAAGTAGTTCATAAGACCCAGCTAAAAAGTCTTTATACTCCTGCTCAGACATCGGAGATTTTTCGGGAATATTTATTCCTCTTATAATACTGTTTTTCATCCTCAAAACCTTTTTCCTTATTCCAAAACCATTTATTGTTCAGGTTAAGACTCTGATTGTTTGCAAAGATACCGGTGTACGTCATCAGCAAAAGTAAGACAAAAAGCCGTGAAAATTAAGAGTCGGCTTCAGCTCCTGTTACCATAATTTTACCATTAAATCCTTTTCTTTCAAGCATTGATTTTGCCTTTAAGTCAAACTCACAACCTGTGCTGCTTCTGTTGACGGGAAAGACTCCGGGCAGATCATCTCTCTCTCCATCAGAAAGCAGATTTTTTAAGCCTGTTTTTTTATGCGCAAAA
>CAYZEH010000053.1:0-14349 GCA_964477135.1 uncultured Pirellulales bacterium
CATCCTATATTGATACCAATAATGCCCTTTTGGATGCTCTGAAAAAGATCAGACTTCCCAAAGATATTGCCAGGCCTTTGTGGAAACAGCAGCTTGAGGAATGGTCAAAACTACCAGAAGAAGCTAAAGCTGTTGAAAAATAAACACAACCGTTAATTATCACAGCATTTATCGTTAAAATCAGCTCTACGGCCTTATTTTCTTGTTGATTGGGCAAGTTTTACTGCCTGATTAGCTAAAAATTGTCTAAAAATCAAAAAAAATTTGTTTTTTTTGTGTTTTTTTAAGTTTTTTATGTTTGCACTTTTGATTTAAGTATATAGAATACGCAATTCACATTATGATTTGAAGAACAGTTTTTGATGCTTAGGTCAGGTTTTTAATACTGGAAAGCAAGACTAAAGGCTGGTTGTAAAGAAAGTTAGATGAATTTTTGTTGATTCGCCTGCTCGGCAGCAAAAGTTGCAGGGTGGGTTTGTTGATATTTTTGTCGCTGCTGTAGCTCAGTGGTAGAGCGCGTCCTTGGTAAGGACGAGGTCATGGGTTCAAGTCCCATCAGCAGCTGAAAAGAAGTAGTCAGGCCGATATTGTGTCGGCTTTGATATAAAAATAGACGTTGAGAAAAATTATTAATAGTTAGTAAGGAAATTAACCGCTAACACGGCATATTGGAGGTTCAATAACACAATGGCTAAGGAAGTATTTGAGCGTACGAAACCGCATGTCAACATTGGTACTATCGGTCACATTGATCACGGTAAAACCACATTGACGGCAGCTATAACAATGCGATTGGCACAGCTTGCCGGCGGCGGTAATATCAAGAAGTTTGACGAAATCGACAACGCTCCGGAAGAAAAAGAACGTGGTATTACTATTAACACTGCACATGTTGAGTATGAGACAGTAAATCGTCACTACGCACATGTAGACTGTCCAGGTCATGCAGACTATGTTAAGAACATGATTACCGGTGCTGCACAGATGGACGGAGCTGTACTGGTAGTTGCTGCAAGCGATGGTCCGATGCCTCAGACTCGTGAGCACATTCTTCTTGCTCGTCAGGTGAACGTTCCTAAGATTGTTGTTTTTATGAACAAAGTTGACCAGGTCGACGATCCTGAATTGATCGAACTCGTTGAGCTTGAGATCAGAGAGCTTTTGAGCAAGTATGACTTCCCGGGTGATGACATTCCAATCATCATGGGCTCAGCTTTGGCAGCGCTCGAGAGCGAAGGCAAAGATGAAGATGCATGCAAGTGTGTTGATGATCTGATGAAAGCAGTTGATGAATATATTCCAATTCCAGAGCGTGCAGTAGACAAGCCATTCCTTATGCCGGTTGAAGACGTTTTCAGCATTAAGGGTCGTGGTACTGTAGGTACCGGTAGAATTGAACGTGGAAGTGTTCATACTGGTGATGAAGTTGAGGTCGTTGGTCTTGCCCAAGAGATTCGCAAGACGGTCTGTACAGGTGTTGAGATGTTTAATAAGACACTGAACGATGGTCAGGCCGGCGACAATGTTGGTCTTCTGCTTCGTGGTGTTGAAAAGAAAGATCTTGTGCGTGGTCAGGTTATTGCTAAGCCTGGTTCAATTACACCTCATACCAAGTTCCATGGCGAAGTTTATGTTCTGACTAAAGAAGAGGGTGGTCGTCATACACCATTCTTCGCTAACTACAAACCTCAGTTTTTCTTCAGGACAACTGACGTTACAGGTGAAGTTCAGGACTTGTTTGATGCTGACGGCAAAAAGGCTGAGATGTGTTTGCCCGGTGACAACATTACGATGCAGGTTGAGATCATTAACCCGATCGCAATGGAAGACGGGCTTCGTTTCGCTATTCGCGAAGGCGGCAGAACCGTTGGTGCTGGTGTTGTAACTAAGATTCTTGAGTAGTTTGTCTTAAAGATAAAATAGTTATTTACCGGTTTTGTAAATAATGCGGGATGTCCGGCGACAGGGTCGGATATCGTACTTTGTGATTTTTTATGTTTGTGTGCCTGCGAGGCGGGAACATTTTATATGGCTAAAAAGAAAAGTAAAAGAGAATATGTCTGGCTTGAGTGTAAGGAATGTTCCAACAGGAACTATCGTACAAGTGTCAGTGTTGCTGAAGGTACTCCTAAGTTCGAGCTTAACAAGTACTGTAAGAATGAAAGAAAGCATACAGCACATAAAATAAGGCGTAAATAATTATACTCCGTCCTGTCATTGAATATGAAAATAGGCCAGTAGCTCAATTGGCAGAGCGTCGGTCTCCAAAACCGAAGGTTGGGGGTTCAACTCCTCCCTGGCCTGTTTTATATTGATGTTGTTGTCGGGCTGTAAAATGGAATTACTGGAAATCAATAAGGGTTAGTGCGAAATGGCATTTACTATATACAAAAAAGGTCAGGGTAAATACACAAGGTTATGTAGTGCTTTTGGTGCAGTTTTGATATCTATATTAGGCTGTATCCAGTTATACAATAAGCTTGCAGCTGCTGAATTTGGTTTGAGCAATAAAGCGGCTATGTGGGTATCGACGATGGTTCCCACTGCGGTTTTTGCTGCACTGGCGATATTGATTTTCTGGATCGTTAACAGACCTACGACAGCTGATTTTATGATCTCTGCGGAAGGTGAGATGAAAAAGGTCAGTTGGGCGAGCAGAAAAGAAATTGCTGTCTCGACATTTATTGTAATTGTTGTGGTGATTTTTATGGCAACAATGCTTGGAATTGCGGACTTTTCCTTCCAGTTGTTCTTCCAGTGGTTGCTTGGTTAGTTGAAACAGAATCCAGGCGAAATGCCGGAGTTGTCTGGTTAAATGATAAGAATTATTAAATATTGGGCTTAAAAATATGCAATGGTATGTTTTACGAGTTGCTGCAAACAGAGAGCTGTCGGTGAGAGATAAGCTTATCCGGAAAGTAGAGATGGAAGGCTTGGGTGATATAATCGCCAGGATCGAGGTTCCTGTTGAACGGGTAAAGCGTATTCGAGGCAACAAACAGACTGTTCATCAGCGTAAGCTTTATCCGGGTTATGTATTTATGGAAATGGAGCCCGCAGAGGATGGTCGGGTTCAGGAGAAGGTTTGGTTTACTATTAAAGAGACATCCGGCGTGGGTGACTTTATTGGTACAGAAGGCATTCCTACACCCATGAAGGATACCGACGTTGCAAAGATGCTGATGGAATCGGCTAAGCCGGAAGATACGCCGAGCATTAAGGTTGATTTTAAGAAAGATGACCAGATCAAGATACGTGAAGGCGCCTTTGAGAACTTTGAAGGTGTTGTAGATTCCATCGACGAAGAACGAGGTATTGTTAAAGTGATTGTAACTATATTTGGCAGAAGCACTCCGCTGGATATAGAATATTGGCAAATAGAAAAAGTTTAAAGGTTTCAGAATAAATTCAAAAGGTGAATAATGGCTAAAGAAGTAGCTGTAAAAATAAAATTGCAAGCCAAGGGTGGTCAGGCGACCCCGGCTCCACCGATCGGACCGGCTTTAGGTCAGCATGGTGTAAATATAGGTCAGTTTGTTCAGCAGTTTAATGATCGTACAAGAGATCTTAATGGTATGATCGTACCTGTAGTTATCAATCTCTATAAGGATAAGTCTTTCGATTTTGTGGTAAAGAGTCCTCCGGCGGCAGTTTTGCTGAAGGAAGCGGCAGGCGTTGCTAAAGGCAGCGGTGTTCCTAACAAGGAAAAGGTGGGTACGGTTACCTCAGAACAGGTTAAGAAGATAGCTGAAACTAAGTTTGAAGACCTCAATGCTTATGATGTAGAACAGGCAATGAAGATCGTTGCCGGTACAGCCCGAAGTATGGGCATCGAGGTAGAAGGTTGATTCTTTCCAGCTGACCACGGCTGAATAAACAGTGGAAGCGTAAGGTAAAAAGAATTTTTGGTATTAACGCGAAAGCAGGAGTGTACGATGGGTTGTAAAAGTAAAAGATATAAAGCCCAGATTCAGCAGGTTACTAATGAATCTGTTAGTCTGGCGGATGCGGTAAAAAAGATAAAGTCATTTAAAGCTGGTTTTGATCAGACTGTAGAGTGTGTTTTACACCTTGGAATAGACCCTAAACAGGCGGATCAGCTTATCAGAGGTTCGATTTCGTTGCCTCATGGTATTGGTAAAAAGAAAAAGGTTATAGCTTTTTGCGATGATTCAGATGTTGAAGCTGTAATTGCTGCCGGTGCTACTGAAGCTGGTTGTGATGAACTGGTTAAGAAGATTCAGGACGGTTGGCTCGATTTTGACGTTGCTATTGCTTCTCCGAGAGTTATGGGTAAGGTTGGAAAGCTTGGTCGTGTGTTAGGTCCACAGGGTAAGATGCCGTCACCTAAGAATGGAACTATTACTGCTGATGTTGTTAACGCAGTTAAGGAATTTTCCGCTGGTAAAGTTGAATACAGAAACGATTCCGGTGGTAATGTGCATGTGGTTGTAGGAAAGCAGAGTTTTGAGGAAGATAAGCTGGTTGATAATATTGACGCTTTTGTTACGCATATAAAGAAAATTAAACCGACAGCAGCTAAGGGCACATATATCAAGAGGATGTGTGTATCCGCGACTATGAGTCCATCGGTTACGGTGGATGTTTAACGATTGGCTCAAATTTGGTGTTTGGTGTTAATGGCAAAAAATAATTAACTAATACAGGTGATAAAATGAGTAGATATGTAAAAGGCTTAATGCAAGGTGAGATGGAAAAGAAACTTACTGACGATAAGGTTAGTGATTTTCTCATCATCAGCATAATGGGTATTGGTGGTGTTGACAATAATAATATGCGTGGCGAACTCTGCAAGAAGGGTATTAAGCTGCATGTCGTAAAGAATTCGCTTTTTAGAAAAGCATTGACGGCACAGGGGATGGACAAAGCTGCTGAGATGTTTAACGGCCCATGTAGTATAGCTTATGGCGGCGACAGCATTGTAGACGTTGCAAAAGAGCTGGTTGAGTGGCAGAAAAAGCTTAAAACACTTGATTTCATAGGTGCTTTTCTTGACGGTGCAGTTTTGGATGCCAAGGATGCAAAAGAGCTTTCCAAGATGCTGACAAGAGCCGAACTTCAGGGCAAAATTGCTGCTATAGCGATGTCACCAGGTTCTAATCTTGTATCTGCGTTTACATCACCGGCATCGATCATTGCCGGCTGTCTGAAAACCATTGCTGATAAGGACGAAAATAAAGAAGCAGCTTAGTAGTTGCTATTTTATAGATTTGAAAATAAACAGAGCTTTTGTGGTTGCCCCTGTAAAGGGTTAAACGAGACGGCGTAGTTTCGGCTACCACAGGGCCATAGTAAAAAACAGGAGTAAATGTTATGTCAGAAGAAACAACAGTCAAAGAGTGGGCAGCTGAAATTAAAGAACTCGGCGACAAGATCGTTGCGTTAACACTTTTGCAGGCTAAAGAGCTTGGTGATTACCTTAAAGAAGAGTATGGTATCGAACCGGCAGCTGGTGGTGCTGTAATGGTTGCAGGTCCTGCAGCAGGTGCGGGCGGCGAAGAAGCTGAAGAAAAAAGCACTTTCGACGTGATACTCAAAGTCTTCGGAGATAAGAAGATCCAGGTTATTAAGGAAGTAAGAGCTTTGACAGGCCTTGGTCTTAAGGAAGCTAAGAATCTCGTAGACAATCTACCTAAGCCAGTCAAAGAAGGTTTGACTAAAGAAGAAGCAGAGAGTACCAAACAGCAGCTTGAGGCAGTCGGTGCTACGGTAGAATTAACTTAATAAAAATTTTGAACGATATAGCGGGTCAGAAGCTGTAGAAAAATATGATAGCTTAAACCTGGGAGTATTAGATGGCTTTACAAACTGTTCGTAATTTTGGAAAAGTTCAGGATGCGGTTGAGATTCCGAATTTGGTGGATGTACAGAGGAATAGTTACGCAAAATTCCTGCAAAAGGATGTACCTGTCAATAAGAGAAAAAATGTTGGTCTTGAGAAACTATTCAGGGAGATTTTTCCCATTGAAAGTTATGACAAGGGCATGATTTTGGAATATGTTTTTTATGAGCTCGAAGAGCCTCGCCATGAGACTACCAAGTGCCGACAATTGCGATTAACTTATGGTTATCCGTTGAAGGTTACTTGCAGATTGCGCAAAAAAGACAGTGAAGACGTTGCTGAGCAGGCAATATATCTGGGTGAAATACCGGTTATGATCGGTGGTGGTGAATTCATCATCAACGGAGCTGAGCGTGTTATTGTTAATCAGCTTCACCGTAGTCCCGGTGTTGACTTCGTTGTAGACAGCAAAGAAGGCGACAGGGTATTGCATGGCGGCAGGATCATACCAGAGCGAGGCAGCTGGATCGAGATCAGTGTTACTCGCAAGGATATTTTGATAATTAAGATCGACCAGTCAAGCAAGATTCCGGCGACAGTATTTTTGCGTGCTATCAGTGAAAACTACAGCACAACGGAATCAATCATAAGGCTGTTTTATCCAACGAAGACAGTGCCTGTGTCCAAGCTTTCACCTGCGATGTGGACTGTTGGTGAGGTAGTTGACACTAAAAGCGGTGAAATAATTGCTAAAGCGGGTACTCAGATAGGCGACAGAGTCTCGTTGATCCAGGAAAGTACACTCAAGAAATTAGAGATTATTGAGAAGGTTCGTGATTCTCTTATGCTTAATACACTTGCTGAGGATGACTGTCATAATCAGCAGGAGGCATTGCTTAAATTTTACATGAGGCTCAGACCTGGTAATCCTCCAAATGAGGAAAAAGCAAAGACATTCTTTTGTGAGAAATTCTTTGACGAAAACAGATATCGTCTTGGAAATGTCGGCAGGTTCAGACTTAACCGTAAATTTGAGCAGAACGTCGATGAAAATATTATGATACTTCGTCCGGAAGATTTCCTCAATACGATGAAGTATGTTCTTGCGTTGCGTAATAATGAAGGTTCAGTTGATGATATCGACCATCTTGGCAACAGAAGGCTGCGTACAGTAGACGAGTTGGCAGCAGATGAGATCAGAAAAGGTCTTCTGAAACTGCGTAAAACTGTTCAGGAACGTATGAGCTCTAAGCGTGAATCGGAGGAAAAGATCAAAGTTGCGGATCTGGTTAATTCCAAGAGTGTTTCCAGCAGCATTAATTATTTCTTTGGTCGTGGTGAGCTTAGTCAGATCGTTGACCAGACTAATGCTCTTAGTCAACTGACCCATGAAAGACGTTTATCTGCTCTTGGTCCTGGTGGTCTTAACAGAAGACGCGCAGGCTTTGAGGTTCGTGACGTTCATATCAGTCACTACGGCAGAATTTGCCCGATCGAGACGCCTGAAGGTACTAACATTGGTCTTATCTCTTCGCTGGCGATATTCGCATCGATTGACGAATACGGTTTTTTGCTGACACCTTATTTGAAAGTTAAAAACTGCAAAGTCACTGATAAAGTTGATTATCTCCGTGCTGATGAGGATATGAAATCTATCATTGGTGCTCCGGCAATTGTTGACCATAAAACGAAGAAGATCAAATCCGGAATGGTTCTGGCGATGAAGGGCGGTGAGCTTGCACAGGTCGCAGATAAGGATATTCAATATGTGGATGTTTCGCCTAAGCAGACAGTTGGTGTTTCAGCTTCGCTGATTCCGTTTTTAGAGCATGACGATGCTAACCGAGCTTTGATGGGTTCGAACATGCAGCGTCAGGCTGTCCCCCTTTTGAAGGCTGAAAGACCTCTGGTTGGTACGGGAATGGAAGCGGTTGTCGCTCAGAATTCCAGTATGGTAGTTCGTGCTAAGAAAGCAGGAACTGTAACGGCTATTGACGCTACTGAAATAGTTATTGATAATTCTGACGAGTACAAACTTTCCAAGTTCATCGGCCTTAATGAAAGAACCTGCCTTAATCAGAAGCCTGTCGTTAAGCTTGGTGAAAAAGTCAAGAAAAAGCAGATTATCGCTGATGGCGGCGGAACTGATAATGGTATTTTGGCACTCGGTAAGAATATCCTTGTTGCGTTTGTTTCCTTTGATGGGTTTAACTTCGAGGATGCTATTATCATCAGTGAAAGGCTCGTTAAGAATGACACCTTTACAAGTATCCATATCGATGAGTTTACCGCTGAGGTTCGCGAAACGCGTCTCGGTAAGGAAGAATTTACTTGTGACATTCCTAATGTAAGCGAAAAAGCTCTGCGTAGTCTTGATGAGTTTGGTGTTATTCTTGAGGGAACAAGAGTATGCCCGGGTGACATACTTGTTGGTAAAGTTGTTCCGAAAGGCAAGACGGAATTAACCCCGGAAGAAAAACTTCTTCATGCGATATTTGGACGAGCAGGCGAAGATGTTAAGAACGATTCGCTGGAATTACCGAGCGGCTATGAGGGCGTTGTTATTAAGACTGAACGTTTCTCATCTCGGCGTGCCGCTGGTCCTGAGCAGAAGAAAGCAGACAAGACCCAAATAAAAGATATCCAGGAAGAGACGATAGCTAATCAGTGTAATCTTTTCAGGGAAATGACAGATGCTATACACAAAAAATATGAAGTTACAATAATCGATCCAAGTACAAGACAACGTGCCGGCAGCAGTGACGATAACGATGTTATCTTTGAGCAGGTTGAAGCTTTTGACATTAAATGGGTCAAGCCTGTAGCTGAAAGAGAAAAGATACAGAAGATCGTTGATAAGTGCTGGAATAAAATGGAAGTGTTGAAAGAAGCACAACAACGCAAGATCGAGACCATAAAACACGGCGATGAGTTACCAAGCGGCGTTTTGCAGATGGTGAAGATTTATGTCGCTGCCAAGCGAGTTCTTTCGATTGGTGATAAGATGGCAGGTCGTCACGGTAACAAGGGTATTATCGCCAAGATCATGCCTGAAGAAGATATGCCGTTCCTCGAAGATGGTACACCGATGGATATTTTGCTTAATCCGCTTGGCGTTCCGTCTCGTATGAATGTTGGACAGATTCTTGAGACACATCTTGGTTGGGCAGCTAAGGTACTTGGTTTCCATGCGGTAACGCCCGTATTCGATGGTGCTACGGAAGACGATGTTCAGAGACTTACCGCAGAAGCTAATGACGTGATGGCTGAGCGCAAAAAAGAGTATGAGCAAAACAACGAAAAACCAAATGTCAACGGGTACTTTGTTAATGTTCCGAGTACTTTGAAGACACAGCTTTATGACGGAAGAACAGGTGAGCCTTTTGACCAGAAGGCAACTATTGGTTGCATGTACATGCTCAAGCTGCATCACCTTGTAGATGATAAGATTCACGCCAGAGCAACAGGTCCTTACAGCCTTATTACTCAACAGCCTCTTGGTGGTAAAGCCAGAACAGGTGGTCAGAGGTTTGGAGAGATGGAGGTTTGGGCACTTGAAGGTTATGGTGCAGCTTACGCCTTACAGGAAATGCTTACTGTTAAGAGTGATGATGTCGAAGGTAGAACGAAGATTTACGAGTCTATGGTTAAGGGACAGAACACTCTTGAAGCAGGTACTCCGCTTTCGTTTGATGTGTTGTGTAATGAAATGAGAGGGCTTGGGCTTAATATTCAGCTTGAGAAGAAAAGACTTGGTAGTTCTGCCCTGTAAAAATAAGCGACTGAAAATTCGCATGTAAATAACTTAAGGAGTTTGGCCTTAAATGTTAGGAAATATTTACGATCGCATAAATGATTACGGTTCGGTAAAGATAAGTCTTGCCAGTTCGAATGATATTCGCAGCTGGTCCTTTGGTGAGGTCCGCAAGCCTGAAACCATCAATTACAGAACCTATCGACCGGAAAAAGACGGGTTGTTCTGTGAGAGGATATTTGGCCCTGAGCGAGACTGGGAATGTTCTTGCGGCAAGTACAAAGGTACCAAATTCAAAGGAATTATCTGTGACCGTTGCGGCGTTAAGGTTACGCACAGCAGGGTTCGTCGTAAAAGGATGGGTCACATAAACCTCGCGGCGCCGGTTGTACACATCTGGTTCTTCAAGGCTATCCCGAATCATCTTGGTACTCTTTTGAAGATGAAGGCATCTGAGCTGGAAAAGGTTATTTATTTCCAGGATTACATAGTTACCGATGCCGGTCAGACACCATTACAGGTTGGTCAGCTCTTCAGCGAGGAAGAATATCGCGATGCTGTTAATAAGTATGGTAATGCTTTCAAGGCTTTAATGGGTGCTGAAGCAATAAAAGCACTTCTGAATAATCTTGATTTTGATGCTTTGGCGGTACAGCTTAAGACAGAAATATCTGAGACAAACAGCAAGCAAAAAACCAAAGATCTGACTAAAAGATTAAAAACTGTAAACGCTGTCAGGAATAGCAGCAACGAACCGGAATGGATTATATTTGATGTTACACCGGTAATTCCTCCGGATCTTCGTCCATTGGTTTTGCTTGAAAGCGGCAATTTTGCTACCAGCGACCTTAATGATCTTTACAGAAGAATAATCAACCGTAATAACAGGTTGAAAAAACTTATAGACCTCAATGCTCCGGATGTTATTATCCGTAATGAGAAGAGGATGCTTCAGCAGGCAGTAGATTCACTTCTGGACAACAGCAGATGTCGCAGACCTGTTCTGGGTAGTAACAACAGGCCTTTAAAGAGTCTTACTGATATGATCAAAGGTAAGCAAGGTCGATTCCGTGAAAACCTTCTCGGTAAACGTGTTGACTACTCTGCTCGTTCTGTTATCGTTGTTGGTCCTAACCTTAAACTAAATCAGTGTGGTCTTCCAAAGAAAATTGCTCTTGAGCTTTATCAACCATTTATTATTAAACAGCTCAAAAAGCATGGCCTTGCAGATACTATTAAGAGCGCAAAGAGAATGATAGAGCGACGTGATGAGCAGATATGGGATATTCTCGAAGAGGTTATCCATCAGCATCCTGTTCTTCTTAACCGTGCTCCGACTCTTCATAGAATGGGTATCCAGGCGTTTGAGCCGATTTTGGTTGAAGGTAATGCTATTATGCTTCATCCATTAGCTTGCCGAGGTTTCAATGCTGACTTCGACGGTGACCAGATGGCGGTTCACCTGCCTTTAAGTGTTGAAGCGCAGGCTGAAACCCATACGCTGATGATGACTACTTCGAACATTTTCTCACCTTCCAACGGAGCACCTATGGTTGGTCCTTCTCAGGATATGGTGATGGGCACTTATTACCTGACTTATATGAGCAGTGATAAAAAAGAAAAGGGTTACGGGATGATGTTCCGTGACACTTATGAAGCAATGATGGCTTATGATTCAGGTAAAGTAAGTCTGCATGCGAAGGTAAAAGTAAGAATCAGCCAGAGTGAAAAAACAGTAGTTAATGATGCCGGGCAGGAGATGGGTCTGGTTATCGAGACTACAGCAGGAAGATGTATTTTTAATGATATACTTTCGGATAAAATGCCTTTCTACAATATTATCATGTCAGGTAAAAAAGTCAGCCAGGTTATTAGTGACTGCTTCCAGTATTGCGGCAGTGCAGAAACAGTTGATTTACTTGACAGGATTAAAGATATTGGTTTCAAACATGCTACATTGGCGGGACTTAGTTTTGGTTTAACCGACTTGAAGATTCCTCCTAAAAAGGTTGACATCATCGCTGAGTCGGAAAAGGCAGTTCTTAAGATTCGCAAAAATTATCAAAGTGGTGTTCTGACTGAAGGTGAAAGATACAACCAGGTAATCGATATATGGACCCATGCTCGTGTTGCAGTAACTAACGAGATGATGAAGGGGCTGCAAAATGACACGAGAGATGACGGTAGTCCTTATCTTAACCCGATCTACCTTATGAGTGACTCCGGTGCCAGAGGTTCAGTCGACCAGATCATGCAGCTTGCCGGTATGCGTGCACTGATGGCCAAGCCGAGTGGTGAGATTATTGAGACCCCTATTAAGTCTAATTTCCGTGAGGGTATGACCGTTCTTGAGTATTTCAGTTCGACTCACGGTGCTCGTAAAGGTCTGGCAGATACCGCTCTTAAGACAGCTAACTCAGGTTATCTTACTCGTAAACTGATCGATGTTGCTCAGAATGTAATTGTTACAGAGCAGGATTGCGGCACTTTGCAGGGTATTACGAAAAGCACTATTACCTCTGGTGACCAGGTTGAGATTCCGCTTACGGAATTGATAATAGGCAGAACCGCCCGCGACAACATTCGTAATCCAATCACGGATGAGATGATAATTCTGGAAAACGAAGTGATAACACCTGAAGCAGCAGCTAAGATAGAGGCACTTGGACTTGATTCTATCAGAGTCAGAAGTCCGCTGACATGTGACAGTACGTTCGGTATTTGTGCTAAATGTTACGGTTGGGATCTTAGCAGTGGTCAAATTGTTGAAGAAGGTTTGGCTGTTGGTATTATCGCGGCACAATCAATTGGTGAGCCCGGTACCCAGCTTACTCTGCGTACATTCCATACCGGCGGTGTTGCTTCAAGAACAATTCTTGAGCATGAGCAAAAAGCAACTTTTGCCGGTACTGTCAAATATCGTGATATAAATGCTGTAATCCTGAATCAGGAAGATGGAACCAAGACAACCATCGTGCTGAAAAGAAGCGGCGAAATTTCTATTCTTGACAAAAAGGAAAGAGAGCTTGACAAGTTCAAGGTTCCTTACGGCGGTAACGTATTTGTTAAGGATGGACAGAAGGTAAAAGAAGGCAGCATTTTGTTTGGTTGGGATCCTCACCGTACGCCGATTTTGGCTGAAATTGCGGGTATCGTACGTTTTGAAGATGTCGTAGAAGGTGAAACAATTAAGATCGAAGAGGAGCGAAAAGGACAGCAGGGCAAATATGTTGTTATTGAACATAAAGGCGATAAGCATCCTCAAATCATGATCGAGGATGAAAACGGTAAGATTCTTGACGTTCACTATATGCCGGCAGGTGCTCGTATCGAGGTTGATGAAGGTCAGAAAGTCCAGGCAGGTCAGCTGCTTGCTCATCAGTCAAGAGCGGCAGGTGGTACACAGGATATTACAGGTGGTCTGCCAAGAGTTACTGAAGTGTTCGAAGCTCGTAAGCCTAAGGAACCAGCTGCGATGGCTGAGATCAGTGGTAAAGTTGAGCTTAGCAGTGAAAAACGAAAAGGCAAGATGACCATTATCGTTCGCAATGAAAGTGGAATGGAAAAAGAGCATTATGTGCCGAGAGACAGGCATCTCAACGTACATACGGGTGACTTCGTTGAAGCTGGTGATTCGCTTACTGATGGGCCTCTTGTTCCTCATGATATTTTGAGAATTAAGGGTGAGGAGGCTCTGCAAACATATTTGACCGGTGAAATTCAGAATGTTTATCGAAGTCAGAATGTGGGTATCAATGATAAACACATCGAGATAATATGTTCTCAGATGATGAGAAAAATTGAAATTGAGAATGTTGGTGACAGTTCATTCCTACCAGGCGAAGTGGTTGATAAGTTTAAATTTCGCGAAGAAAACGAAAAGTTATCCAGAAGCATTAAAATCGCTAATGTTGGAGATGCAACCGATCTTGTAGAAGAGCAGCTGGTAGACAAAAAAGAACTGGTGGAAATAAATGAAAAGGTCGAGATGATTGGTGGCAGCCCGGCTAAGGGTAAGAGACCTAAACCCGCAACAGCTAAGACTTTATTGCTTGGTATTACCAAGGCATCTTTGCAGTCTGAAAGCTTTATTTCTGCAGCAAGTTTCCAGGAAACAACTAAAGTCTTGACGGAAGCTTCATTAGCTGGTAGAATTGACAGGTTGCGTGGTCTTAAGGAAAATGTTATACTTGGTCATCTGATACCGGCAGGAACGGCATTTAAGCCGCATCTTGATATTAGAGTTAAACATCTTGTTGAAGCTCCGCTTCCGAAGGAATTTGCGGAAGTCACAGAGATTGAAGAAGCAAAAGCAGCGGAAGCTAAGGCTGATGCAGCCATTAAGGAAGCATTTGGCCTTAAGTAATAAATTGTTGTTAAAATTTTGAAAGTAGAAATCGGAAATAAATTATGCCTACTATAAACCAGTTAGTTAGAAAACCAAGGTCGGTAACCAAAGGCCGAAAGCGTGTATCTGACATCAGCGGTTGTCCCCAGAAAAGGGGTGTTTGTCTGATAGTCAGGACGCAGACGCCAAAGAAGCCTAACTCGGCGCTGCGAAAAATTGCCCGTGTAAGACTTACAAATGGTAAAGAAGTTACCGCTTATATCCCCGGTATTGACCATAACCTTCAGGAGCACAGTACAGTTATTATTCGCGGCGGCAGAGTTCGTGACCTTCCTGGAGTGCGTTATCATATCGTTCGTGGGGTTTTGGATACATCTGGTGTTTCCGGTCGTATGCAGGGCAGAAGTAAATATGGTGCTAAAAAGGGTAAGTAAAAACCGACTA
>CAYZEH010000054.1:0-14211 GCA_964477135.1 uncultured Pirellulales bacterium
TAAATCCATAACTTCTTATCTTTGAGTTATTTAGCCGCGGATAAACGGAAGAACTCAATTGGGATCACTATACTATCTGTTTCCAGGGTGTTCGCATGACCGCCCTTACGCCTGAAAATATTGTAAAAAATGCCATAATAAAGTAGGTAATGATTGTGAACCAGTTGCCCCACGGTGCAGAAATATAAGCCATTTTTATCATTACTGTTCCTATTGCGAAAGTCTGGGTGAACATTTTTATTTTGCCCGAGACTGTTGCGCCGAATGCGATGCCTTTGTTTTCAGCGATTTGCCTTAATATGGTGACAGACAGTTCCCTCAGGATGATTATACCTAATATCAACCAGGCAATAGCTTTTGCGGAAGCGGCATTTAATCCGAGGTGCGGCAAAGTTGGTTCTCCTATAATAGCAAAACAGAGGAATGTGCCGCACACGAGCACTTTGTCCGCGAGCGGGTCCATAATTCTGCCGAGCTTGCTGGTTACATTAAATTTTCTGGCTAACGCTCCGTCGACCATATCTGTCAGACCTGTGATGATGAAAAGCACAAAAGCGATATCGAGGAAGAAAGCTTTATTCTCAACACCCGGCGAATAAAGTATCATTATCAGAAAGACAGCAGTTAAAACAAGCCTTCCAAAAGTTAATATGTTAGGTACATGTTTAATCATAGCTGAAGCTTATACCCTTCAGGGTAGTAAACGTCCGCGAATAAATCCGTAACTTGTTGTTTTTGAATTATTTACCCGCGGATAAACGGTAAAATTCAATTGGGATCAGTATAATTAGTTTAGTTTAATAATTCAAATATTAAATTTGCTCAACTATTAAATCATAATTATCGTAATCAGTCACTTTAGTTTTTATAAACTCTCCAGCAGCAGCTTGGCAGTTATTAATTATACATACACTGTCAATTTCAGGTGCCTGGCCATAGTAACGGGCGATTCCGCATCCCTGCTCGTCTACCGAATCAACAAGACATAAAAGTTCGGAGTTCACTTTGTTTTTATTTTTTTCAAATACTATTTTTTGTTGAGTGAGCATTAATTCATCAAACCTCTGTTGTTTTATTTCCTCAGGGACCTGATTTGCCATTGTTGCAGCAACAGTGCCTTGCTCAGCATAATATGTGAAAGCTCCTAACGCATCGAACTGTGTCCATTCGATAAAATCCAGCAGCTCCTGAAATTGTTCATCGGTTTCGCCTGGAAAGCCTACTATCACAGTAGTTCTCAAAACCAGTCCGTCGATTTGTTCTTTGAGTTTTTCGATGAGCTGATATATTCGTTCTTTGGTATCAGGCCTGCGCATATCTTTTAGAATCCTGTCACTGATATGCTGGGTCGGCATATCAAAGTAGGGTAGTATCTTATCTCTTTTTTTGATGGTGTTTATCAAGCGATCTGTAATACCAATCGGATAAAGGTACATTAATCTTATCCATTCGATGGATTCGACTTTGTCAAGTTTCATGAGCAGCTTTGCCAGACCGTCCTTAAGATTGAGGTCTTTGCCGTAATATGCTGTGTCCTGGGCGATGATATTCAGCTCTTTTACTCCGGAATCAGCGAGTTCTTCTGCTTCCTGCAGGATTATGCTCTGTTTTTTGCTTCGGAATCTGCCTCTGATCTCCGGGATTGTGCAGAAAGAGCATTTATGGTCACAGCCCTCACTTATCCTTAGATATGACCAGTGTTGCGGAGTGATTCTTAATCTTACCCTGTCATCGGCAGGGCTTTGGTTTGTCTCTGCCATGAAAGAGCAGCAATTGTCGGAATTTATTACCTGGTGAGTGATTTCAGCGATATCATCACGTTTTGCCAGCCCTACGATAGCGTCAATGCCTTCAGCACAGTTGAAAAGCTCTTGCCCCATTCTTTCCACGAGGCAGCCGGCAACTATGATCTTTTTTATCTTTCCTTGTTTTTTAAGTTTCGCCAAATCCGCTATTATGCCTAAAGCCTCTTGTTTTGCCGGTTCGATGAAGCCACAAGTGTTAACTATGACAATGTCTGCATCGTTGTAATCGGCAGTTATGGCGAAATCCGCCTGTGCCAGTTCAGCGAGAATCCTTTCGCTATCGACCATGTTTTTAGGACAACCAAGCGGGACTATCCCAATAATAATAGGTGTTTTACCATTTTTTTTAGCCATAGACCGATAAAATACCAGAAAGACGGGTTCAGGTCTAATCTTTTAATTGACAAAAACTTAAAGCCCTATTTTACCTAAATTAACTTGCAAAATAGAACATAAAACGATATACTTTCGTATGAAGTTTGTCTGAAGTATTTATTAGTTTTACAGGAAGTAAATGGGTCAAAGTAGTGGAAAAGCCACATATATTCAGTATGCCGTAATATTATTTATCTCACTTTTTATGTTGAGTATTTGCGGCTGTGGTGATTTTTTTAATGAAAAACCCATTGAGTTAGAAACTCAGGCCACTCTTAATGAGTTAAAACAGATAAGAGAGAACCCCGCAACACTTAATCCATTGCCGGATTTTTATCTCAGTGAACCAAGGACCATTGAGGTCAAAAGCGGCGTAAAGCTGTTTTATTTCGCGAAAAACCAGACTGTAGAGAATTTATCTAAGCTTGTAGCAAATCAATTTTTTGGCGCAGCCAATGCCAAAGAAGTAAATATTAATGCTGCAACTAATCAGCTAATTGTTCATTGCCCAGACAGGGAAGTAGTGGACACGATCCTTGAATTTCTGGAAATTGTAGATGTTCAACCCATCCAGGTAAATATCGACTGTATTATTGTTGAGCGTTTCGCAGATGTTACCATGGACTGGGAAACGACTATACAGATAGAAAACCTGTTAGGTGAAAGTATTGCTTTAGGCGGTAAACCCGATGGGACCGGGGGAACCATGCCAGCTTTTCCGGGTGCTTCTTTAAGAGAGGCTCAAAGAGCTGATTTTGGATTAAATGTTGGTTATTTTAACAATGGCAAAGGTGGTCATATAGTAAATGTTATGGTTGATATGCTGGTTTCAAGGGGATATCTTAAAGTTTTGATGAATCCAAAGCTTGAAACAGTTAACGGGCAAACAGCTAAGATTGTTTCAAGAGATAATGTTCCAATTCAAAAAATTGTTACTGGTAAAATCAACATTGAGCCTTACAGTTTAACAGAATATGTCTGGGTGGAAGATTCACTTGAAGTTACGCCTTATGTTTATGCGGATGGTTCGATAGGACTTAAAACTTCTATTAAGCTTGGATCCAGATCAAAGCCCGAAGGTGTTGTTCAGGCTTCGGTCATTACGGAAAGATCAATTGATATCGAGGAAAACCGCATTGCTCCTGGTGCCAGTCTTATTATCGGTGGGTTGCGTAAAAACGAAGAAAGAGCGGTTATAAGAGGCGTTCCATTTATGAAAGATATTCCTTTAATTGGTGCTTTGTTTTCAAGTAAGGATTTTGAAGATAAAGCCAACGAGGTGATCTTTATTCTTACTCCGAGTATTTCTTCCGGCGGCATAGATCATACCAAGATGATTGAAGATATCAGGGGAAAGCTTAAATCTCCTGAATACGAATATGGTCTTAAAGAAGCATTTACAGATCCGTTCGGCAAAGGTGCTTACACCGAGCATGTTGAGGAAAAAGCGGCTCAGGCAGAATTTGAACGGTTCAAAGCTGAGATAGAAAAGACCGAGGCTGTTGGTAAGGCCCATCAGGTTAAGGTAAAACTTCTTGATGCTGCTGAAGAAATCCTTGCGCAAAAAGCCGAAATTGCAAAAGCCAGAGCTGAGGTTAAAAAGGCCAAAGCCGAGGCCATCAGGGCGAGATTAGAAGCTGAAAAAGCCCAAAAAGATGCGGAAAAGAAAGCAGCTAAAGCTGAAAAGATAACAAAAGCAGCTGAAGCGAAAAAAGACAAGTCTAAAGTTCAAGAGCCTAAAAAATAAGCCGAAACAAGGAAGAAGTAGTTGATAGGGCTTTTCAAGCGAACAAAAATTACTATACTGCAGTAGTATAGACAGCTTATTTGCGGAATTGCGGAATAATTTCTGTTTTTATAGCGGCAGTATATTATACCATTTATGGTAATAAATTTCCGCGAATAAATCCATAACTTCTTATCTTTGAGTTATTTATCCGCGGATAAAACGAAAAATTTAATTGGGATTGGTATTAATTATTTTTTATGGAGAGCGAAGTTCATGTATAACTCTAAGAGCAAGGGATTCTTATTTTCACCTGTTTTATTATTTGCGATTCTGTTTGTTTTATTGTTTTCCTTCGCCGATGTTTGGGCTGATTCTGAAAATCTGTTTATAAAAGACAGCAATGTGATACTTAGTAATGGTCAGCAAAAACTTCAGGTTTCTATTCGTTGTCCGGAGTTTTATTTTGATAAAGTCAAATTTACGGATTGTATTAAGCCTTCAAAGATAGCCGGTGACATAGCTTCAGGTAAGATCGTTGAAGTGACATTTAAACCTGTAAAGAAAGATGCCGCTACACTCCAGGTGAAGCTGTTTCTGCAATGGTCCAAAGATGAAAAAATCCTTCGCAAATGGGCTCAGTATAAAATCGACAATGTCAAAGAGTCTTTGATTTGCAAAGAGATCGTTCTTGACAGGTTAGCCAGTGATGGGATCATCAGTTTTTCAGATGGCAGATACCAAAGCCAACCTGCGTTTTTTGACGGTTTTTTTGTTGGTATCGAATTTCCCATTTCGACTGCAAAAATCGAAAATGGTAAGTTCAGACTTTCACATCAGCCGGGCATAATTGTAAAAGCCGGGGATGGTTATTTAAGCCGAAAAGCTGTATATGGTTTCGCCACGGTTGGAAAAGAAAAACAGACTTTCAAAAAATATATCGAATCGCATAGCCCGTTAGCTCATAAAGGTTTGCATCTTAATTACAACAGCTGGTATACAGCCCCGGTTCCTGTCGGCGAAAATCATACTGTTAAGCTAATGAAAGAATTTGAAGAAAATATGTACAAAGCTTATGGTGCGTATTTTGACAGTTTTTGCATTGATGCAGGCTGGTCGGATGTGCATAGCATTTGGGGAATAAATAAAAAGATATATCCACAGGGGTTTGCGAATGTGCAAAAGGCTGCTGAGGCAATGAATTGCAAGCTTGGTTTATGGACATCGCCTTCAGCCAGGTATGATTTTACATTGAATCCGAAATGGGCAATGGAAAACGGGTATGAGACGTTTACTATAGGCAGCAACGTTCCGGGTAAGAAAAAGCCCGATAGACTTTGCTCTCTGGCCGGTGATAAATACATGAATGCCTATAAGGACAATATTTCCGATCACATTGTAAAGTTTGGTATAGGCCAGTTAAAGCTTGATGGTTATTGGCCGACCTCCCCGGACGATTGCATGCCGGACGGGTATGTTGGCGGCGAACTTTCAAAGGAAAAAACTGCTGAAGGTGCGATCGAAGCCTTTAAGGGTTTTCACAAAGCTAATCCTGATGTCTGGCTGCAATCGACTTGTTTTGGGTGGCATCCGAGTCCGTGGTGGCTTTTCTATGTTGAATCTATGGTTGGTTGTTATGGCGATGATACCCCTTCGGGGCAGGTGCCTTGTCCGGTTTATCGTGAGAGCATAGTGACAGGCAGAGATTTTTATAATTTGCAGGGTGCGGCTTTGATGCCCGTGCCGATAGCTGCGCATGATTTGATGGGTATTGTTCACCAAACCGAAAACCCATTTATGAGCGATGCGGTTACATGTCTGATGAGAGGTAATAAGTTTGTTCAATTTTATTTTAATCCCAAGTATATGGACAAGTTTCGCTGGCAGCAGTTGTCGGATGTTATGAACTGGGCAAGAAAGAACTCTGAAATTATTACAGGGCAAACTCAGCCTTTGCTGCCTCAGTCATGGCAAAACGGCAGCGTTCCGGAGTTTACGGACCAGGCGGTGATGCCGAGGGAGCCTTATGGCTATGCACACTGGCAAAAAGATAAAGGGCTCGTATTAATCCGCAACCCATGGATAACTTCTGTTACTTATACGTTGAAGCTTGACGGCGATACTGAATTGTCACCTAAGCTTAAAAATGCGTCCGTGGTTGGTTTGTATCCTGAGCCACGTTTGTATGCCAAAAGAGTGAACTATGGTGACAGCGTAGTGGTCGATTTGGCTCCTTATGAAACGGTTGTCCTTTCTATTGCCAAGAATCAAAAGACCAGAAGTTTGCCGGTTGTGTCGGATTGCATAGGCGGTCAGATAAAAGCTAATGTGATACGCAGTTATATTCAGAAAGTTGACTTTACAGGCTCGAAAGAAGCTATGGGAGATAACTGGATCAACAGAACCGTTGATCTGAAAAAAGGAACCAAAGTTGTCCTGGAAGCTGAAGTGATGGTGGGTAGCCTACAGAGCAAGCTTTTAGTTTTGCTTGAGGGAGAAAGAAAAAGTCCTGTATATGCTTTTGGTAAGTTTGTTATCAATGGTAAGCATCTCCAGCCGAGAGTTGATATTTCTCAGGAAGGATGGCGTGCTAGCTGGATGCGTGACAATGAAACCTGGACGTTTGTTGAAGTGCCTCTTGAAAAGGGCAAAAATACAATTTCGGTTGAATCTGTGAGCAGCGAATGTTCTAATGTAAGTGCATGGGTCTGGGTGACAAGAGTCGGCGGTGAAAAACCAGATTATCCCAATTCTCTGATCAACCCGGAATTTATATCGCTTGACAGCATCGCATTGATAAGACCTACAAATATGAAATATATTAACAGCAAAGTCAGTATGGATAGCCCGGTTGATGTGTTTGATGGTGTTTACCTGGATGTGTTAAAACCCGTCTCTGTTTCACAAGAATTTGGTGAGCTGACAATTAACAAAAACATTGCAGATGGTAAGCCTTTGCAAATCAGAAAAACACAATATATAAGAGGTTTATGCACACATGCAAATTCTAAAATAGTCTATGATCTGGATTGTAAATACAGCAGGTTTCAAAGTTGGGTTGGTGTTGATCAAAGTGTTTACGGCAGCGTGACTTTTGAAGTTTATGTTGATGGCAAAAAGAAATACAACAGCACTTTAATTGAGAGAAACGATCAGCCGAGGATGGTTGATGTTGATGTTGCAGGCGGCAGGAAGCTGGAACTTGTTGTTACTGATGGCGGCAATGGTGTTGACGGAGATCATGCTGACTGGGCCCAGGCAAGGCTGATTAAATAAAAAAAGCCGACGTTAAAATAATAGTGCCGGCTTTTGTTGTATATCTCATACCATTTATGGTAATAAATTTTCGTGAATAAATCCATAACTTGTTATTTTTAAGTTCTTAGTACAGCGCCTCCTTCATCTTCGCCTTCGCCTTTCCCTTTAATTTTACCTTTTCCCTTAATTTTACTAAGAAGTTTATCCTGCAATGCACCAGGCTGACGTGCTTTGTCAAGCATTTCCGCAGCAGTGATTTTATTAGTGTCATAAAGCTGCCAGAGGTGGTCATCGAGAAGCTGCATACCGAGCTTTTTTCCAGTCTGAATACTCGAATCGATTCGGTAAGCTTTATTTTCTCGAATAAGGTTAGAAATAGCAGGTGTCACTACCATAAACTCATATGCTGCCACACGCCCTTTTCCCGTAGCAAGTGGACAAAGTGCCTGGGCAAGTACAGCAATAAGGTTAGTGCTCAACTGGGTTCTGATCTGTTCCTGCTGGTTAGGCGGGAAGACATCAATAATACGTGTAATTGTGCCGGAAGCACTTGTCGTATGCAGAGTACTGAAGACAAGGTGACCTGTTTCAGCTGCTCGAATAGCTGCTTCGATAGTTTCGAGGTCTCGAAGCTCACCAACGAGGATAACATCCGGGTCCTGCCTGAGAACACGCCTTAGTGCTTCTGAAAATGACGGAACATCAATACCAACTTCACGCTGGTTGATAATAGATTTTTTGTGCTGATGGTAGTACTCGATAGGTTCTTCCATCGTTATAATGTGCCTGTCAAAGTTTTCATTAATATAGTTGATCATTGCTGCTAAAGTTGTTGTCTTACCACTACCGGTTGGACCTGTTACAAGGAACATACCCCTTGGCCTTCGGCACAGGGTTGCACATATTTTTGGCAGACCGATCTCGTCAAGGCTCATAATTCTCGATGGAATAAGACGAAGACAAAGAGCGATATTACCTCTCTGTCTGAAAACAGATACACGAAATCGTGCCTGGTCACCAAAGGCAAAACCAAAGTCCGTAGTACCGGATTCCTGAAGCTCCTGCTGGTTTCTTTCGGGAGTGATACTTTTCATCAAAGCTGTCGTATCATCAGGCTCGAGAACTTTAGTCTCAAGGGAACGCAGTTCACCTCCCACACGAAATACAGGTGGTCTTCCTACTGTAAGATGTATATCAGATGAGTCCTGCGTTACACATGCCTGCAAGAGGCGGTCCATATTCACTGTTGCCATTTAATGTTATCCTTTAAGTTTATTCTTGTTCTGTCAATTCTTCTGACTGTGCAATTCTTGCTACTTCTTCAGGTGTTGTTATTCCTCTGAAGATTTTCCTTTTTCCATCTTCCACAAGAGGTTTCATTCCGCTTGCGATAGCAGCTTTTCTCAGTTCAGTGGTGGGAGCCTTTGCAAATGCCAGCTCTCTTATTTCATTATTCAACTCGACAAGTTCAAATATACCTTGTCGTCCTCTATAGCCTGTGCCCTGACATTTGGGACACCCAACTGCTTTATAGATCGTATATTTTTTAAGCTCTTCAGGCGATATATCTAAAAGCCTGAGATGATGCGGATCTGGGTTTTCATCTATTTCTTTACAGCTGCATAATAATCTGATCAGACGCTGAGCCATGATCGCCTGGATAGAACTTGCCGCCAGGAAAGGCTTAACCCCCATATCTATCAAACGGGTGATAGCACTTGGAGCATCGTTAGTGTGAAGCGTGCTGAATACAAGGTGTCCTGTAAGAGCTGCCTGGATAGCAATGTCGGCAACTTCGCCATCTCGAATCTCACCGACGAGAATAACATTAGGTGCCTGACGAAGCATAGATCTTAATATTTTGTCAAAAGTCAATCCGATATCTTCTTTTACCTGACACTGGTTCATACCGGCAAAATTATACTCGACCGGGTCCTCGGCGGTAATGATTTTTTTGTCAGGTCGATTCAGTTCCTGCAAAGCTGCATAAAGTGTCGTTGTTTTACCACTACCGGTAGGCCCTGTTACAAGGAAAATACCGTTTGGTCTTTTAATGATTCTCTTGAATCTCTCATAGTCATCAGATTCAAACCCCAATGCCTGAATACCGATATTAACAGCATCTGGGCGAAGGATACGAAGAACAATACTTTCGCCATGATAAGCCGGCAGCGCAGATACACGGAAGTCAATATCTTTACCCTCGATTTCTCGTTTAATTCTTCCGTCCTGAGGTAGCCGGCGTTCTGCGATATCCATTCCGGATATAATCTTAAAACGGGTCATAAGCTGAGCCTGCATATTTTTGGGTATATTGTCTTTTTCAAGACAAACACCGTCAACCCGATATCTTATACGTATCCTGTCTGACATCGGCTCAACGTGAATATCACTTGCCCGCATGTGATAGGCACTGTCGATTATCAGGTTTGTTAGTTTTACGATAGGCCCGTCATCATCATCGCCGGCGTCAGCAGCAAGCAAAGCCTGAGCATGAAGCGCATCACCAAATTCCTCAAGTTCCGCTGCAGTAGCATCAATGCTGTGTCTTAGTTGATCGTCCTCTTCCTGTTTAGAGGAATCTTCTGAATCTTCAATATAAGCTCTTATCTTCTCAGCGGTTCCCAGGTGTGGCTCCAACTCCGTATTCAGCCTGAATCGAACTGCATCCATGGCATCGAGATTCATCGGGTCGCCTATGATTATTTTTAGCTTGCCGTTCTCTTTTCCGAGAGGCAGCACCTTATGGCGTCTTATGATCTCATCCGGAATAAGTTTCATAGTCTCAGGATCAATATCTATATGATCCATGTCGACATATTTTATGCCTGCCTGCTTAGCAAGAGCCTGTGTAAGATTTTCCTCTTCTATAAGTCCTTTTTCAAGCAGAATCTGACCTAATTGCCTCTTCTCTTTCATTGAAAGCTTAATAGCCTTCAAAAGAGTATTCTTTTCAACCAAACCAGCTTTATAAACTATTTCACCTAAACGTTTACGTTTTTTAGCCATCTTAACCTAAAGCATTATAATATAGTCATTTTCATGTTAAATCGGGTAATTTTCATTGTAACATTATTACTTAATGAGGTCAATTATCTAATTGTCTGCGCAGCAAATTTAATGCGGTTTGGGCAGCTCTCAAGCGGATAAAACTTCTATCGTGAGAGAATATAAATTTCTCAGTAATACAATTTTTATCGGACGCAACAGAGATGTATACTAAGCCGACAGGTTTTTGTTCACTTGCGCCTGTCGGGCCTGCAATTCCGGTTATTCCTATTGCGTAGTCCGATTTTGCTTTGTTTTTTGCACCTTTTGCCATAGTTTCTGCGACTTGCGGACTTACTGCGCCGTATTTTTCAATCAACTCAACAGCTACCGAAAGCTGAGTTATCTTGGCGTCATTACTGTAAGTTACCCAGCTTTGTTTGAAATAATCACTGGCACCGGCAATGTCGGTAATAAGTTTTGCTATAAGCCCGCCCGTGCATGATTCTGCCAATGCCACAGTTTTGCCCTGCTTTGTAAGTTTATTACCGATAACCTGACCTAAAGTTTCGTCATCTACTCCGTAAATCAGCTCGCCGAGTATCTGACGTAGATTTTTTTCATCCTTGCTGATCATATCTTCTGCCAGGGTTCGGGTTTTGGCCTTTGCGATAATATGAAGTGTGATGACCCCAAAGTGAACCGTGCAATTAATAAGAGGGTTTCTGTTTCTGTTCATCAAGTCGCCGAGTTTTTCAGCAATGGTTGATTCGCCAGCTCCGAAACATTTGAGCCTTTTAGAAATAACCGTTTGCCCGTCGCAAAACCCAATAAGTTTGCCCATAACAGATTCAGCGAACATAACCTTCATTTCTGAAGGTACCCCCGGCATTGCTGCGAAAATTTTCCCCTGCTTTTCAACCATCACTCCCGGTGCAGTACCAAGATTGTTCTCCAAAGCGGTTGCGCCGACAGGAATGTATGCCTGTATTTTGTTTTTTTCGGGCATGGGATAATTTTTGCTTACGAAAAAACACTTTATGTTTTCCAGCAGTTTCTCTTTCAACTCCAGCTCAACACCCATAAATTTCGCAAATGCCTGCCTGGTCAGGTCATCATCCGTTGGACCAAGCCCGCCCGTGACCAGCACAATATCAGATTCCTTCTGAGCGAGTTTCAGATAATCTACAATTAAATCAAGGTCGTCTCCGACAGCATGGTGACTTATCGTAGGCACCCCTATTGAAAAAAGCTGTTGGCTTAACCATGCAGAGTTGGTATCAACCGTAAGCCCGCTTAATATTTCGTTACCGATGCTTATTATGCTTGCTGTTTTCATTTTATATTATTCACAGTTAATTTTTTTTGTTTATCCGCGGGTAAATAACTCTGGAACAACATTTAAGTTTCTTCGCGGAAATTTATTACCCTGAGGGGTATTAAATCTCGATCATAGCTTTTATAACGCCGTCATCATATTTTTCTACCATGTCAAATGCTTTCTGGGTATCAGCCAGTTTAAAGCTGTGAGTGAACATGAAATCAGCATTTATTTTGTCAGTAGCGATCAGGTCGATGAGTTTTTGTGTACATCCGTTCTGGCGTCTGATGTTCACAAGCGTTATTTCTTTTCTTCTCATTTTGTCGGCAATAAAAGTTACTCTATTTTCTCTTGGTATGCCGACCATTATTAATTTTCCGCCGGGTTTTAATAAATCCAAAGCCTGATCAAGAGTCTCCAGTTGGCCTGCACATTCAAAAACAGCATCCATCCCCGCCGGTTGCTGTGCCAGTATAGCTTCAACGATGTCGGTTTTATCAGGATTGCCCGACCATGCTGCGCCGGCGCCTTGGGCAGTCTCTACTCGGCAGTCTATCTTATCTGTCATATAACATGCATTGATTTTTTTTGTTTGCGCATTTAAAAGACAACTGAGCCCGATAGGCCCCGAACCCAGAATTGCAATATCAGCGTTTTCCTTTAAAGTTGCCTGCTGAACACAGTAATAGCCAATCGCCAAAGGCTCGCACATCGCGCAGTTTGCCAGACTGAAATCCTTTGAAACCGGATAACAACAATCCTGCGGCATTATAAGGTATTCGCAAAGACAGCCTCCGATCTGCCCCGGACAGCCGAGAAATTTTATATTCCTGCATGTATTTTCCCGCCCAGCTTTACATTGGTCACAACTGCGACAGACAATTGCCGGGTCGACAACGACCCTGTTACCTTCCTTTACCATGGTGACATTTTTACCGACAGCTTTAACGGTGGCTGCGCACTCATGACCAACAACAAAGGGATATTCAACAACTTGTGTGCCGATATTTCCAGTCTCATAGTAATGCACATCTGAGCCGCAAACACCGACCATCTCAATTTTCAACAGTACATCAGTATCGTTTTCAATAATCGGGTCAGGCATATCAACAATTTTCATCTGCCTGATACCGGTCAGTACTACTGCCTTCATAGCTCACTCGCAATTAAACATTAAACCTGAAATTAATAATATCGCCGTCTTTGACAACATATTCCTTACCTTCAAGCCTTGCTTTGCCCGCTGCCTTGACGGCTTTTTCGTCACCAAGTTCTTCCATGTCTTCATAGGCGATAGTTTCAGCCCGGATAAAGCCCCGCTGGATGTCACTGTGAATTTTGCCTGCTGCAAACAATGCGGTAGTACCATTCTTTATAGGCCAGGCTCGAACCTCATCTGCCCCAGATGTCAGAAAACTTATCATCCCCAAAGCACCATAACAGCTGTTGACGAATTTGCTGACCGCAGATTCAGTCAGCCCCAGGTCAGCCATAAACTCCGCTTTGCTTTCATCATCGAGTTCAGCCAGCTCTTTTTCCAGTTGAGCACTGATCTTTATTACCGGGATGGATTCATCCAGTATTTGTGAAAAGTTAAATTCTTTGTCAAGCTGATTATCACCAACATTTACCGCCACCATCATAGGCTTTAAAGTTAAAAATCCGAGTGATTTAATTATCTCAAGCTCACTTTCATTGCTGATAGCTGTCGATATTGGTTTTTCCGCTTCGATGGTATCCTGTAATTTTTTCTGTAATTGGAGCTCAGCTTTATCTTTCGCTTGTGTTTTTGTAGGCTTATGGATTTGTTTTTCAAGCCTTTCGATCCTTGTTGTTACCAGCTCCAGATCAGAAAGCAACAACTCCGTTTTAAATTCTTCGATATCTCGGGCTGGGTCAACAGTGTTCCTGTAAGCTGCGACAGAAGTATTTTCAAAAGCCCGAACCACCAGCACGATAAGGTCAACAGTTCTTATCTGGTTGATAAGTCTTCTTGCCCCAGCTCTGCCGCTGTCACTTGTAAAATCAAACCCCGGAATATCCAGACAATCAATCGTCCCAGGAGTAGTTTTCTTGGGCTTATAAAGCTCTGTTAACCAGTCGAGCCTTTTATCAGGCACAGGAACTATTGCTTCTTCAATATGAACAGAGCCGACACATATCTTTTTGCCGCTTATCGCCGACAGCAGTGTGCTCTTTCCGGATTGTGTAAGACCGATCAATGCTACTTTCAATTTTCATTCCTTACTTACTGCCCTTAAGGGTATATACGCTGTCCCCATAGCAATCGTATGCAACAACTGCGGGGAAATCAACCACTTCAAGTTTTCTTATCGCCTCTGTGCCCAAATCATCATAGGCGATCACTTCACATCCAACGATATGCTTACTTAATAATGCAGCCGCTCCGCCGATAGTAGCGAAATGAACCGCTTTATATTTTTTCAATGCCCCGCGAACCTCATCGCCCCGATACCCTTTGCCTATCATTGCCTTTAAACCTTTTGAAATAAGAGTCGGGCTAAACGGATCCATCCTCGACGATGTCGTAGGCCCAGCCGCCCCGATAACCTTACCTTGCCGGGCAGGCGTAGGTCCTAAAAAATAAATCCCCGCCCCAGCCAATTCAAAAGGCAACTCCTCACCGGCTTCAATAGCCGCAACCATCCTCTTATGCGCCATATCACGGGCGGTATAAACAACCCCGCTGATAACAACCTGATCACCAGCCCGCAGAC